>NZ_BDMN01000359.1 GCF_002189065.1 Bathymodiolus platifrons methanotrophic gill symbiont | reverse complement strand
TCTTTCTCTAATTTAGGCGCATACGTGATAACCCAGCGGTTAAGTGTGCTGTGGTCAACATGATAGCCTCGTTCTTCCGCTATTTCTTCAAGATTGCGATAACTGAGTGGGTAAGCCAAGTACCATCTGACATTTAGGAGAATGATCTCTTTTTCAAAGTGGCGCCATTTGAAACTAAGCATTTGAGAATTCCTGATATAGAGATTTAAACTTAATGATAGCAGATAACCTGGGGAAGTGAACTTTATGCGACAGAACCATTATTTGTGCATAAGCATACATATTCTGAGACTCAGGTACGGGCATATAACCAGAGAAAGAACCCTGTCGCATCTAGGAAATATTTAAAAAGACCTAATAGGGCGTACGTGACGGGCGAGATGTTTAAACATAGTACCGGTACGAGGTTTATAATTTTTGTCGCTAGTATAGAAAAAATGCGTCACGTATGCTTTTCTAGTATCCAGCTCCGTCGAGCTCCAGTATGAAACTAATTCTTTGTGAATAGGAAAGTCACCTAAATTGTATAGGAATAAATTACTGTAGATTAACTTTAGTTCATCTTGTGATGGCAAAAACCAATCGGTGTATCCACCATGTTGATAATAATTTGCTAGTTTAGCTGCAACAAGACTGTTTCCACCGTATAGGGGGGCGCCTTTGCACTTAGCACTTATGATTGATTTCGTGTTTGCTTTTCCTGTATAGATAAGTACGCCATCAGCTCCAACGTCGGTACTATAACACCCCCATGTGGCTAGCTGTAGATTCTTTGGAGCTGCTTCTAAACCATGTAATCCATCGTCGGTAACATAAAACACCCAACCTCCAGCTGGACCAGTATCACCAATTGCATATTTCTGGAGTGTTGAGTCAATATTAATTCGAACAAATGAAGATGAGTTAAATGGGAGTCCTCTAAGGTTTATGAATAATTTATTTCCAATAAATTGAACATCAGGATCTGCTAACTCAAGCGTAGTAACAGAGCTATCAATGGTCACGCTTGTGATATTGTCAGTTAGATTAGCGGCGCTGAACTTAAAAACATAAGTATTTTCACTTGCTTGTGAGAACCGCCCAGAGTCAGTAAAATCAATCTCAATAAAGTCATCACCAACATTTACACCAACAAGTGCCAGTGGGTATACTGAATCAATATCAATCACGCCATAATCAAAGTCATGTTTCTCTAACTTGTTGCCGTTAAGTTTATCAGTATGATAATCACTTGGAAATTCTATCCCTGGTTCAACGATAGTTTCAGCTACAGGGAGCATTATGATGAGTATTTTATCTCCTATATGTGCTTGATACTGTGTTTTAAACACAACCTCAGAACCTAATAATCCCGCATTACTCGCTTGATTTAAGGAAAGAAATAGTAACAAAGTGAATAATAGTTTTTTCATGATTCAATTTTTTTGTAACTACTCAGCATAATTTACAATTAAATAAAATTATAAAGAAATTTCAGGAAAGTTTCCAGAATATTTTTACCAATAAATCATTTTAACATAGTTTTTTCTGGTTCTGTCGCAAAAAAAAGAAGCCCAGGCGTGAAGAGCCGGGTGGGAAGTTGGTCTTCGAAGGAAAGTTGCCTGAATTTGCTCTATAATTCCATTGAACTACTCAGCTTCGCTGAGTAGTTACATTTTCTTTTCCTATCTTAGCTAATCACTGCTTACAGATTTAAAATTGTAAGCAGTGAAATTTTATGTAGTACTATGAACTGTGACTTATTGGATTGGTGTCCATTTAAAATCAAGACCATAACGGCTTCCGCCTTTTTTATAGCTGTTACCCCTATAGCCTCTAGTCCAAGTCCAGTCATCATGTACACCAGCACGCCATCCATCTTCATAGCCGAAGTAGTGTAGTTTTACTGCAAGAAGGTTGTACTCATCATCAGATAAATTTTCAACTGTGTGATTCAGTATCTTAACTTCACCCGTATCTACATGTTTAATCGCTTCAAAGTAAATTGGAGCAGATACCCAATGCGTGAACTCGCCTATTTTTTTAATCAGATTCAACGGTTCTGTCACAATAAACTTCAATATAACTGAAAATAAAGGATACACAAATGAGTGTTAAAATATTAGCAACCCTTCTGATGACTGTATGGGTAACGACTGCCTCCGCCTCTGGGTGGGAGGATGGAGGTCCCCTGACTTTAAGTGGAGACAATGCCAAGGTTGAGTATGAACTATCTTGTGATGAGCAAAGATTACGAGATCCCTCAATGTCGGATGATGAGTACTCGGATTTCTTATTAGAATTTCAAGACTCTGAATGTGCAACTGTTTTTAAGGTTGGAGACATTGGGTTTGGAGGGGGTAAAGTATTTTATGTCACCGACGAAGGTCGGCATGGGATGGAGATAGCCCCTAACCATCACACAACTGTAGAGTATGGGTGTTGGAATGTAGCTCTTGAAGGGGCAAGATACTTATCTATGGGAGCGGGTGCATCTAATACAGACGTAGCACTAGAAAACAAATGTAATAGTTATTATGGAGGTTCTTCTGCAATTGATGTGTTACGGAACTACGATTCTGGAGGCGTTAAGGATTGGTATATACCCTCTATGAGAGAGTTAGAAGAAATCTATAGTGCATTAGGTGCTTATACGGTAACAGAGAAAGGAGACGCGCACCCTTCTTTCCCTAAATTCTTCTGGTCATCCTCAGAAGCTGCGGAATCTTGGATGTATGGGTTTAATCTAACAAATGGTACAAAGGCTAAGGCACATAAAATTGTTAAACTTAGCTTATTACTAATTAGGAATTTTTAGAAAATATAAGGTTCTGTCACAATAAACTTCAATATAAAGGATACACAAATGCGTATTAAAATATTAGCAACCCTTCTGATGACTGTATGGGTAACGACCGCATCCGCCTATGGGTGGGAGGATGGCGATCCCCTGATTTTAAGTGGAGGGGGTGACGAGGGCACGGTTGAGTATGAATTAACTTGTGATGAACAAAGAGCGCGTGACCCCTCAATGACAGACGAGGATTACACCGA
>NZ_BDMN01000358.1 GCF_002189065.1 Bathymodiolus platifrons methanotrophic gill symbiont | reverse complement strand
TAACCTTAACCCATACAACCAAGACATAGCAAGTTTAGCTGTAATTTATAGCTATTTTTTTAAAAAAATCTCTTTTGTCTTATCTGGGTCATATTTTTAAGTCGAGCTTAAAAACATAATTAAAACAGGTATATCACCATGACAAGTACACAACACGTGGCGAACTACAAAGTCAAATTTGGAAAATTGCGAATGAGGTTCGTGGTTCAGTCGATGGCTGGGGTTTTAAGCAGTACGCATTAGGTGCTTTGGGTTCTGTCGCAAAAACCAAAAATAGCCTATTACCTACGACCATAAGATTTAATTTCACCCAAAGTAGGGTTGCATGCTCAACTAAAAATGGCGTCATTATTTTCCTGAATACCAGATCATAACTGGATTATCCATTCAATTATCCCGATGAGTTGATAATATTTTCTCCTGCATGATGCTTTTTCATGAGAGACATAAAAACAGGTTTATAGCCGGTTTTACACAAATACTTATCTTTTGCGACAGAACCCTCAAGGATGGGAAGTTATGAGTACGATTGAAAAATATATATTATTGATGACACAATATATAACTGGTGAGATTCCTGCATTTCAATTTGAGGTTGCATATCTAGAAATGTTTATAGAAGAAACGCGTTTTTTATCAGAAGATGTTTATGATGCACTGAATAACCTATTCTTAGATGTAGATGCATACTGTGGGGATGTTAGCTTGAGGGATGATGAAGATTTGGACGAAGAAGATTTGGTGGCTAGTGTAAAGGAGGCTCTGAAAAAGTTGACTTGATGTCACAAAGAAAGGATTAACACAGCAAATTAACCCAAAAAACCTAATACCAACGCAAACTCGGAATGAAATATCAGGATCACAAGTTAAGCGACTTACGAAGGATGTGAAGAAGAATGGTTTTGATCAAACAAAACCAGTTGATGTAGCACGAAACCAAACAGGCGCGCCATGCTACCTCACGAAATTCCGGGACTCCTGTCGCCATAATTCGTTCGCCTACGCAGCGGATGGGAGATGCCCTGAACGCCCTGCGTCCGCAACGACTACGCACAAAAGCCACTTCGTCATTACTACCTCACTGGCTGGACGG
>NZ_BDMN01000357.1 GCF_002189065.1 Bathymodiolus platifrons methanotrophic gill symbiont | reverse complement strand
GCGATAACTGAGTGGATAAGCCAAGTACCATCTGACATTTAGGAGAATGATTTATTTTTCAAAATGACGCCATTTAAAACTAAGCATATGAACCTTATTTTATTCGAATTGAGACTCATGATAGCAGGTAACGCGGAGAAGTGAACTTTATGCGACAGAACCTCAAATAGTTCTTATAGCAAAACAAGATGTAGGGTTTTGATGTAAATAACGCTATTGCCTCTTCAACGTCACCTATATGTTCTAGGACGACACTCACTATACCGCTAGACTTTTCAAAACTACCGTTATGTACAGGTTGCAGCCTTTTAAAAGTACCGTTGACGCAGTACCCTATGCCCTCCTTCAGAGCCGTTTTGTTAAACTCATCAATGTCCATGTACGCCAGATGACTATTAAAGATGCGCGTTAGGGGAGACCCCTCTGCCATGATTTGCATCTGTTCGTCTATTGAAACATGCGTATTTTTGTGCGTTTGCGTCAGTTGCTTTATCTCCGTTATGTCGTCTAAGCTTTCATAGTTAGACTTCCAGGGTAATTTGCACACTACCTGATTCTTGCCCGCTCGAGGTTTTAGACTAAGTGTGGATATAACGCGTTTCTTAAATTTATTCATAATTCCATTTTTTAGAATCGCTACTAACGATTCATATTTTCCATAATATGCATTTAACTATAAGATTAACTTTCCCGGTGTTCTCTTATATACCCAAACGAAATCAAGATGCAGGTTATTTTATCTCGTCATCCCTGCATGCTTTTAGCAGGGATCTATTGAATATACATGGATTCCTGGGAAAACCCTCGGGAATGACGGTCGGGGTAATTACTGCACCTTCAAGTAGTTTGGGTATAGATAGTAAATCAATCATGAGTCTCTACTAAAAGATTAGTATAGACTCATGACTTGAATGTAAAACAATTCGTTCCTCCTGAATTTTAAATACTAGCAATTTCTGTTCCACATTTTACTCCTTTTTAACCTGATATGAATTTTACCTCCTCATTTTTTTATTAGTATATGTACGATGACTGTTTAAAACGTCCTTCTACCAGAAATGTGAGTTTTAAGTCTGAAAAATATTAGAGGTATGACTTCATACGCCGCATATTAGAACCGTGAGTAGATGCTCAGCCTACGTATTCTGTGGGGGAGAGGGGTAGTTAAAAACCGAGCCAAGTTTCTAACATCAAGTGTTTTACTCTCTAGCACCTATAACACATAGGGATTTATAACCTTTATTTGTGTAAGGTATTAAGAAGCAAGAAATATCTATCTTTAAAAGACTGTAGTTTTCTTGCTTCTTAATACCACATAAACATTAAGGGATATAATCCAACAACTCACATCATTTACCAAGAAAATCTACGGCTAAACAAAACTCTAAAATGTAACTATATACGCGCCTGTGCCTGGCTGGCTACGCCATTAGCTTGGGGATGGCATCGTTGAAACGTGTTAGTGCCACCGCACTGAGCATCACTCAAAGGGGCATTAACCATTTGTTGAATTCGGAATGGTAGACATAAAAACCCCCTTGCACACTTTGTATGTGAAACCCCCTACCCGGGGATGGTGAGAGTAACCTTCGCTCTCAGCACCACAACTAAAAAGTAAACTCGATTCCAACTCTTACTTCCCCGCGAATCTTGAATATACATAATCGACCTTCTCATTACAAGAGGTTATTTTTAGGATTTGATCTTGACCCTAAACTGCTCATTTTGGATTCCTATGTAACACAATATTATTATGTTACATAGGAATATCAATTAAATTAGACGGTTAGGTTTTTAAGGTGTATCCTATGTAACAGAATTATAAAAATACTCCATTGTGTTACATAGGAATCCAAAAAATGAAATCAGTAGTAGCGGCAAACAAAAGTGAAATTCAGGTAATCCACTCCACTCTGGAAAAAAAGTTTCCGTCTATTTATGCGGATGTTTGGAAAATTGGCTGTCAGCTCAGTTTGAGAATAAGTGACCTGTTATCTCTGAAATATGCCCAACTTGACATTGATAATAGAGAAGTCACCTTGACGGAATCTAAAACCAACAAAATAAAACATATCAGACTAAATTCTATAGCAGTAGAGCTTATTCAAAAAAGAAGGAAACAATACCCAGATGATATTTATTTATTTCAGGTTCATAGCAATCGGACGGCTTCAAGTTCAGTAAAGAATATAAGTCGTGTGAGTGTAAGCCGTGTATTCAAACAAGTAGGGGATATGCTGGGGTTAAACATTAATACCCACTCAATGCGGAAGAGCCGGGGCAAAGCAATGTATGATGGGGGTGTGCCGGTGACTAAAATAGCAAAAGTGCTTAATCATAGTTCCGAAGCCGCAACACTGCGATATTTAGGCATTACAGCCGAAGATGTATTGCAAACCTATGATGACTTTGAATTGTAGCGTTTCAGTGAACACAAACTGCTCAAGCCCCTATTCGCAGGGATGATACGTTCAGTATTAACTCAAAATGGGAATGTGGTATTCCAGCATACTGCTACTATAAACCTGCCAGATCAAAGCGATATAAAAGGGCATGCCTCTACGGTGCAGACTCTTCTTGGTCAATAGCGGGGAATAAATAATTATAAGTTTTGATGTATCTATCTTGTAAATCGCTATAGCTTACGTCCTCCCCCTCTGGATCAATATCCGAAGCTTTAAAGCCCACTTCCTTTATAGCCTCCATTGGTTCATTGATGTTCAGATTCCCAAAACCAGAGATAAGAGTAAGCAAGGTATTAAATTTAACTCCTTGTTTATACCGCCTTACCTGAAACGAACAGAAAGTATTGAAGAATTATTACCTGTTTTATATCTGAAAGGCATTTCAACAGGTGACTTTTCTGAGGCTCTGAAGTCCTTACTGGGTTCGAATGCCAAGGGTCTGTCAGCGGGTACAATCAGTCGATTGAAACAGCAGTGGCAAGAAGAACATAGAAGCTGGTCAAATCGAGATTTAGAGCGAAAAAAATACGTTTATATCTGGGCGGATGGCGTCTATTTTGATATCCGTAGCGAAAAAGCCACATAACCACTATAATGGGCGAGTTATTTGAATTTATAGATGACTGAGTACCAATAGGTAAAATGACCTATAAGCAGCATCGAAAGTAACCATTTATAAAGTTATTTAGGAATTAACCATTGGTTGTGAAATGTAAATTAACTTCAGAACTTATGTTCATAACTTAGGAAAGACCGGCCTTATGACAGGAACATACAACTCAGTTAGTTGCTCCAGAGAGGGTAATATATTTCATTATCGCTAGGCAGCTAGACGTTGCCTTAAATTATTAGACTTTAAGACCACTTTAGACCGTTCTGTCGCATAGATCCCCCTTCACGACGTTATCTGCTATCATAATTCTCAATTCCAATAAAAGGTGGATCATAAGAACCATTTAAATAAAATACATAATGAACTCACCCATACAAAAAATATTATTTGGTAGTCCTGGAACTGGAAAAAGTCATAAAATTGATCATGAAATAATTCCTGATAAGTTGGGGATAATGGTTAATGAAACCCCTGAAAACATCATTAAAACGGTTTTTCACCCTGAATATACTTACGGTGATTTCATAGGTAAATTAATTCCTATTACTAGGTCAAGAAAAGTTGAATATAACTTTTACGAAGGACATTTTTTAAGAGCGCTATCCCAGGCATATAAAAACATAATTAAATCCTATGATAAACAAGGTAATATAATAGATAATCATAAAATAGAGAATGTAGTTTTAATTATAGATGAATTAAATAGAGGGAATTCATCATCTATTTTCGGGTCTATTTTTCAATTACTAGATAGGGATGATGATGGCTGGTCTAGTTATTACATAAGTATTAATGAAATTGAATTTATTAAAATATTAGAGCTTATTGGGGTAGAGTTTTCTTATGATAGTAATGGGAAAGTTGATAAATATGAACTAAAACCACACAATAGCGTACAGTTAAAAACATTTCAAGAAAAATTAAGTTTCTTAAAATTTGATTTAATTAATAAAACAATAAAAATCCCACCTAATCTTTCCATTATTGCCACAATGAATACTTCAGATAGCTCTATTTATTATATGGATAGTGCCTTTAAGCGGCGTTGGTCATGGGAATTTATAGACATAGATTCAAAATCTGTTACTTTAGAAGGAATTGCATTCAAAAATAGAGATGAATGGCATAACTTCATTCAAAATATTAACTTTTTCATAAAAAGTAACCATAAATCTATTCGAGGGATAGAAGATAAACAAATTGGTTATTTTTTTATAAAAGATGATGAGATAAAGAACGCTTGCATTCAGAATAAATTGATGTTCTTTTTATGGGACAGTGTTTTTAATAGGGATAAAAAACCATTAATTAACTTACTTTATGGTGAAAATACTAAATATCATAATGAGTTGATTACTTTTGGCGACTTTGCAAAGCAGGTTGATAATTTTATTAAAAAAATAAATAGTTTTAAAAGTGTTTAATTTTAACGAACTAAAATTAGATAGGAGAGAAGACTCTGAAAATACTAACTCATTTGTAGGTATCAGGAAAAACTCTAATAATGAAATGGTGTTTAGGCTTCCAAAAGGTTTCGATGATTTCCCCGAAAATAACTTTGAGGAGACTAAAAAATTATTTTTTAGGATGTACCGAACATTTAAAAAATTTGAGAATGATAGTAAATCATTACAGATAGATAATAAACCAACTGGAAAAGATAACATAGAAACAGGTGGGAATGGTTATCAATTTAAAGACAAAGAAAATAATGAAGTTGTTATTTATAGCAAGATTTCAGTAATAGAAAATTTACTTGAAGCTTATAATGAATTATCTCTAGATGTTATTGAGCGGCGTACTGGGAGAAATGAAGAAATAAATTATTCTAAAATTGATAGGTATCTTCATCATGCTATTTATTTAGAAGATGATATTACTTATATTGGTGAGATGGATCTACCTCGTCACTTTTTACATTATGAATCAGCTAATTTAATTGATTTATTTTGTTTCATTTTATATGAATTGGGAATTGAATTAGAACAAGAAATAGATAGCCGTGTTGAAGAACTATCTTATCGTTTTAAGGAGCAGAATTTGGCATATGATCAATCATTATTTAATGAAGAAACTTTTGACACTACAATTGTAGCATTAAAAGATAGTTTGGATGATATTGATAAAGTAACTGCTTATAAAGATGAAGATTATTGGGTACTTTATGAGGCAATAGAATCCTTTCTTTATGGAGAGTTAGATATGGAAAATACTCATGAAGATGGTGTTTTTTGGGGAATAAGTAATTTCTATCAAATATGGGAAGATATGTGTAATTCCTATTCATTTGATAAATTCAATGTTATTTATGCGGATACTAACATAATTTTTGATGGTAAACAGGTTGCTAATCATTCCGTCGGTGGATATCAATTATTTAAAATTGAAGAGTTTGAAAATCCATTTTTCATAAAATTTAGAGATAAAAAAAGATGGATTAGACCTGACTTAGTTCACCGCGTAGAGGAAGGTACTAGAATTCTTGAAAAATCCATTGAAATTAACATTACAAATAAACACAATAATAGAATAGATTTTAATGTTTATCTAAATGATAAATCAAAAAAAGAAATATATATCTTATTTTGTAGAAAATTAAAAACAGCTTTGAACTCTAGAAAAATTCATGGAGCAAGAGTAATAGACGGAAATACATTTAAAAACTTTCCTGAGTCGGAGCTACAAAATCAAAAAACAAAACTTATAAAATCTATAGGAAATGCACGTACTTCATACTTTATTCTAGACTGGAAATATATTGATAATTATAAAGTTTATAATAGAAAACTTAATACTGATATATCAAAACAACTTTGCTATGAATCCTCTCTTCATCAATACAAAAACGTGACTGACATAGAAAGTCAATTTATTGTCCCATATTTCTATAATACTTTTTTAAAACATAAGAATGGAATTGGTTATTTTGTTGATGAACATCTACTATTCAAAAGAATAGTAGATAACAAAATAAAGGTTTTTAAAGCGGACTTTAAAAAAATACAGGAAGTATATTTAACCCATGGTTAGTGAAAATACGGAAGCAATAAGTAATTTTATTACTTATTTAAGTGTAAAACAAAATAAACCAATAAATAATATTTTAATCAACCCATTAGTTAAACGTTTTTTTGAATCTAAAGGGGTTGATAATTATTCACCAATAGAAGAAAATTATGAAATATCTGATTTAGATTTTAAAAAAGTAGAAATTTCTTATTTTTATGATTATATATTTAATGATATTAATAAAAATAATGAAAAAATCGAAACACCTGTGAAGTATTGCATAACCATAGACAAACAAAACTGTTTAAAGAAGTGTGAAAAAACAGGAATATTGTATGATGATTTTTGGTTATATAAACAACCTATTTTTTATTTCATTTATATTGATGTAAAAGATATTTTTAGTGCTTTAAGAGGATAGAAATTTAGGTTCTGTCGCAAAAAAACAAAATCACACTATTACCTACGATCATAAGATTTAATTGTTTATGGCTTTAGCAGGATAGTAATGAAAAGTAACTTTTTACGTCTAAAACAACTACAAAGTTCTAGTGGACTGAGCTTTCAGCTTTGCTTAGTGGGGGCATGTAATATGTCCTTCTTTTATGCTTCACACCGAGACCCCTCAGCACTTGCTTTACAGCAAACTGGTTTGTCCTGTTTGCTAGGATACTACTCGGCAACTCATTAATGATTTCAGAGTTCGTCATTTCAACAGTTCTATCACCCAGTGCCGCGCCTGTTTCGTCATCAAGGCTTCCCGTCTAAGCCGGGACACCAGTAATTTCAAGGGGTCAAGAACAACCTTAGGTCGGCCTTTTCTGGGTAGAGGTAATTCCCCCATCTGGCCTAAAACCCATGAAAACAAACCAGAAAAATCCTGCTCAAAAAAACGTTTAGAAGCGGTTGTTCCATCTTGGCGTTTTAATCCATAATACTGGGTGTCCCGGCTTAGACGGGAAGTCGATTTTTCGTTCCATAATTTTACCAATAAAATGTAGTAGTAGTAGTAGTAGTAGTAGTAGTAGTAGTAGTAGTAGTAGTAGTA
>NZ_BDMN01000356.1 GCF_002189065.1 Bathymodiolus platifrons methanotrophic gill symbiont | reverse complement strand
GCAAAGCAGTTACCCAACATTGGTTCAAACTATTTTTTACGGGTGTATTGATAATATCAATACACGTAATAAGTGCAATTCCTCTTGGTATTGGTTTGATCTGGACTATACCGATGCATGTAGCGATACAAGGCATCCTTTATCGTAGAATTTTTGGGGTTGAGTCTGTTTAGCATATACAGGTCGTTATGGATAAAAGTGGCGCTAACTATGCAGGATTAGCCAATATTAACCTCTTGTTAATCCTAGCAGGGTTTACCACCATGATCGACATATTACAGGTTAAATATTTGAATAACATCATCGAACAGGATCACCGCTTTATCAAAAAAATAACAAAACCGATGATGGGCTTCAAAGCGTTTCACTCCGCTCAAGCAACTATTGCTGGAATTGAAACAGCACATATGATCCGAAAGGGACAATTGTCTGAGGAAAATATGCCTGCTTATAAGCAGTTTATGGCTTTAGCAGGATAGTTACGCCTGAAGACCAGGAGGTCTGCGCTTTTGATAATTATTGCGACAGAACCGTATTTTTAATACAAAAAACAGAAAATAGACCCGCTCAATGTAAGTAATTAGGGACAAATTTTAAAATACCGAATAGGACGAACCACAAACTTATTTCTTCTATTCCGTTCGTACTGCATTCCCTCATTTCCGAACCAGTAATGGCCGAAATTCTGAGCCCATGCTTTGGTCTTACCATTCGCCGATGAACTCCAGAAGTTACCGTCTTCACCTCGCTTATCATAAGATTCCCAAAAAGTATCAGAAAAACCAGAGTTATGTTTATACTGTAGATTATTGAACATTAAATCTAACTCTTCTTTTGATGGCAAGAACCAATCACTGTACCCCCCGTATTCATAATCAGATGCAATTTTAGCGGCGGAACTTCCTTTTTCTGTACTTGTACATCCAGCACTTAGAATGTCGGCAGTGTTTTGCTCGCCTGTGCCTACCCCTATTCCTAGCCCGAAAACATAAGCCCCCTTAAAAGCAACATCATTACATCCCCATTCTGCATTACCCTGATTCTTTGGGGCCGCTTCCATACCGTGCGAACCGTTTTCGTTTATATGAAATATAAAACCTCCCGCGGGCCCGATCCCCCCATCCCCATCATACACGCTATAATTATATGCCTCATCACACATATACACAGGTGGTGCGACATCTCTACCCATAACTTGCACTTCTGCTAAAGATAAGTAGTTTTTATCAAGTAGTTGGACTTTTACATAACGACCTTTCTTATCCACTATTTCATCTATTTCAATGATTTTTTTTCGATTAGGGAAGGTTCCGTGAAAAACTTTCTTATAAACAAGATTATTTTTGTCATCCAAAATAGCTACTTGATAATTAGTCAGCCTCTTTCTGCAGCAATCTTCGCGATTGTAAATGATGATTGTATCAATAATTTTATCCGAGCCTAAATCAACTTTCCACCAAGCGAAGAATTCTTTTTTAGTGTGGGTGAAATTATGAGCAGCCCAAGAGTTAACGCCATTAATCGAACTTATATAACCATTAACTGCCATTTCTGAGTGATACATATCACTCCTATAGTCACTAGACTGGGTAGTCTTTTTTCCAAGCGCTAAATTAACACTAGTAGCATGAGCAGTAGTGAAAAAAACGATAAAAACCGCTGTTAACAATAAAGCATGATTAAAACTTTTACTAAAATATGTAGTATTCATAATATTTCCTCAGAGAGTTTTTATACAAGGTGGATTCAACGCTCGGTTCTGTCGCAAGAACTTATTATGACGGTAAAGATTGGTCATAACGGACCTTTATGCAGCTAATGAATAAAACTGTCCTGCAGGAGACAAACCATCCCCTCGGAACATTTGTTCTTTTTTGATCATTTTCATTATATCAATACCTGCTAATGTTTTTTTGGGCGCT
>NZ_BDMN01000355.1 GCF_002189065.1 Bathymodiolus platifrons methanotrophic gill symbiont | reverse complement strand
TTACCTATATGCAGAAATCCTTATATAATAAAATACAAAGGTTTCTGACCCTAATGGGCCGCAAGTAATAATGAAGTTTCTAGTCGCCTGAATGGTAAGATTCAAAAGGTTACTATAAACACAAAGATGGGGGAGGGTAGTTCAGTATGGATATCGCGCCATCGCCGGGATAATCCTACACCACCAAACAGGAACTCTTACGTTTTTAGCGAAGTTAAAAAAACAAGTGTATTTTTAACACTCGCCATCAACACAGCTAATCACCATTAACAAGACCTTATTTATAGTAAATAATGTTAAAAAAGGCTGTTAAAAAACATATCCCATGCTATAGTTAATAAAACCCATGTTAAAAAAGTAAGCGCATGAAAATAGGTTATGCCAGAGTCTCAACATCATCTCAAGATACAGCGCTGCAAATAGACGCGTTGAAGGCAGCTGGTTGCGAAACAATTTATGAAGAAAAAGCTTCTGGATCTAAGAGAGCTAGAACTGAGCTTGAACAGTGCCTTAAATCACTCAGAAAAGGTGATGTATTAGTTGTATGGAGACTCGATAGGCTTGGTCGATCACTCCAACACCTATTGGAAATAGTAAATGAGTTAGAAACAAAAGGAATCGGTTTCACTTCATTAACGGAAGCGATTGATACAACAACCAGTACTGGGAAGTTAGTTTTTAATATTTTTGGTTCATTAGCAGAATTCGAACGTTCATTAATTCAAGATAGAGTAATCGCCGGCCTAGAGGTTGCTAGAAAAAAAGGAAGAATTGGAGGAAGACCCTCGGCTCTTGATGAAAAACAAAAGGAAATGGCAATAACGATGTTTAACGGCGGGGCATTAAAATCAGATATTGCAAAACATTTTGATGTCACTCGGCAAACGATTTACACCATTCTTAAAGATATAGAAAAATAATTATTAAAGGAAATTTTTTAAAATAATGACAAAAATGGAACAAGAGCAACAAAAATTCCTCAACGATCTTGAAAAAAAACTATGGAACTCGGCAGATAAACTGAGAAGCAACCTTGATGCAGCTGTTTATAAACATGTTGTATTAGGTTTAGTTTTTTTAAAATATGTTAGCAACTCTTTTGATCAAAGAAGAGAAGAACTAAAAGCCGACTTCACTAATCCAGATCACCAGGACTACTTAAATAGTGATGAAGACTTACTGTTAGAGGAATTAGAAGATCGCGATGCTTACACAGAGGTAAACGTGTTCTGGGTTCCAGAGCCTGCTCGTTGGAGTAATTTACAAGATTCAGCTAAATTAGCATTGGGATCATCTTTGTCGTGGGGTGGTGAATTCAAAGGGGTTGGTAAGCTTCTCGATGATGCCATGGAAGCAATTGAAAAAGATAACCCTAAGTTAAAAAATATTTTAAATAAAGATTATGGAAGACTTCAGCTGGATTCAGATAAATTAGCTCAATTAATTGACCTGATAGCGACCATTCCTTTTGATCACGATACTATGTCCTCTAAAGACATTTTAGGGCATGTTTATGAATATTTTTTAGGTGGGTTTGCCAGCGCTGAAGGAAAAAGAGGGGGGCAGTTTTATACTCCTAAAAGCATTGTAACAACAATAGTTGAGTGCCTTGAACCTTATAATGGTCGTGTTTATGACCCTGCCTGTGGTTCAGGTGGTTTCTTTATTTCTTCTGAAAAATTTATTGAAGAGCATGGTGGAAAAATTGGCCAGGTTTCTATTTATGGCCAAGAGTCTAACCCAACTACATGGCGGTTAGCGGCCATGAATATGGTTATCAGAGGAATTGAATTTAATTTAGGTAAAGAACCTTCTGATACTTTAAATAACGATCAGCACCCCGATTTAAGAGCCGATTTCGTCATGGCTAATCCTCCGTTTAATCAATCTGAATGGGGTGGTTCTGATGATGACAAGCGTTGGACACAAGGTATTCCACCAAAGGGAAATGCAAACTTTGCCTGGGTGCAACATATGCTATACCACCTTAACCCAAACGGTTCGATGGGCCTATTGTTAGCTAATGGCTCCATGAGTTCAGTAACAAAAAATGAAGGTGAAATCCGAAAAAATTTAATTAAAAATGATTTAATTGAATGTATGGTCGCACTTCCAGGACAATTATTCACAAACACCCAAATTCCTGCCTGCATATGGTTTTTAACTAAAAACAAACAAGAAAAAGGTAAAAAGCGAAACCGACAAGGTGAAACCTTATTTATTGACGCACGAAACATAGGTTATATGAAAGATCGTGTGTTACGTTACTTTGCACAAGATGACATTAAAAAAATAGCCGATACATTTCATAATTGGCAACAAGGAAATGATTACCAAGATGAAGCAGGTTTTTGTTATTCAGCAAAACTTAAAAACATGGAAAAACACGATTATGTGTTAACACCAGGGCGTTATGTTAGTCCTGTTGAAGATGAAGATGATGGTATCCCTATTAAAGAAAAAGTTGATAGTTTAACTGCTTTGTTGGAAGCACAGTTTAAAGAAGGTAGAACCTTAGAGGATGAGATTCAGGCCAATCTTGTGGAGTTGAGATATGAGGTTTAGGCTTTCTACAATAGGGAGCTATGCAAAAGTTCAAGGTGGATTTGCTTATAAAAGTAAAGATTTCCTAGATAATGGGAGATTTAAGGTTTTAAAAATTAAAAACGTTCGTTTTGGTATAGTTGATTATGAAGACACAGCTTATATATCTAAAGATATCGCTGATAAAACCATATCGTACTCCACTAGTGAGGGAGATATATTAATTTCTATGACTGGATCAGGCCCTAATGCTCCTCAATCTCTTGTTGGACGTGTTGCTAGAGTTTGGGCGAATGAACCTAAATCATGGATTAATCAGCGTGTTGGTCGTTTAATATTAAAAAATATTAACTCTATCCATTCAGATTTTTTATATTATGTATTTTTATTAAAATCTAGTCAGGAATTTTTGGTATCAAACTCATCTGGTAGTGCCAATCAAGCTAACATTAGTGGGAAATTAATTGAATCATTACCTTGTCCCGATGTTAATTACGAACAAAGCAAAAAAATTAGTCGCATTCTTAAATCATTAGATGAAAAAATAATTTTAAATAACAAAACCAACGAAACCCTAGAAAAATTAGCCCAAGCCCTCTTCAAATCATGGTTTGTTGACTTCGACCCTGTAAAAGCCAAAGAAAAATTAAAACAAGAAGGTGGTGATTTAGACTTGATAGCTAAAGAACTAGGCATGTCTAAAGAAATATTAGAATTGTTCCCTGATGAGTTTCAGGAGTCTGACTTAGGGATTATTCCAAAGGGGTGGGAATTAAAGCCACTATATGAAACAGCTGAATATATTAATGGCTCCTCGTTTAAAGCAAAAGATTTTTCAGATAAGAATGAAGGATTACCAATAATTAAAATTGCTGAGTTAAAGCAAGGTATTTCAGCAGGAACAAAGTTTACGCTTAATGACATTAAGTCTAAATATTTTATTGATAGTGGTGACGTTCTTTACTCATGGTCTGGTAGCCCTGAAACTTCACTTGAGGTTTTTAAGTGGCATGGTGGTAAAGGTTGGTTAAACCAACACATATTTAAGTTAAATTTCGATTCACTTCAACAAAGAAATTTTACATACTTCTTACTTAAACAGATTAAACCTCTTCTAATTAGCACTGCCAAACAAAAACAAACAACTGGCCTTGGGCATATCACTGTCGCCGATATGAAAAGAATTAAAATCACCTATCCAGATAATGATGTATTAAAAAAGTTTTCTGAGCAAATAAACCCACTTTATGAAAGATCCTCAAAGTTAATTGAAGAGACAGGGACTCTAACCAAACTTCGTGACGCATTACTACCTAAGCTACTCTCAGGTGAAATAACTTTTAAGGGTCAAACATGAGCAGACCAACACATGCAGAGTTGAGAGACTTAAAGGAAGAGTTAATATCCCTTATTGAGAGCTCTACCAACTTAAGTGAGGATTTAACTTCATATGATCAACAATTTTCAACTGCAGTATCAACCATTGATGCTAATTTAAACGAAGCAGAAGCTAAAATAACAGTAATAGAGGCATATAGAGCAACCTCTGAAGAAGAACAGATTGCTATTTCTGAAATAAAAGATTTAGCTCAAAATACTTATAAAAAGATAACTGAACTTTCAAATTTTTCGGATGAAATAGAAGAAAAAATAAAAATACAATCTAATACTTTAAATGATCTTACACAGCAAAACATAGAGTTAAAAAAAACAGTTGAATCTTTATTACCTGGTGCAACCAGCGCTGGGTTAGCATCTGCATTCAAAGAAAGAAAAGATTCTTATCTTTGGCCAAAAAGAGTTTGGTCTTTCGTATTTATAGCTTCAGTCGCTGCCAGCCATGGAGAGCGAACGCGAGGGCTGGTAGTCCCCAGAAGGCGTAGGGCCGTTGTTTTGTCGGAATCGTAGCGCTAGCGTAGGTGGAGACAAAATAAAAGGCATTCCGAAAAACGCCGTCCAGTCATTTGAGGGAGTGTTACGAAGCCAGCACCGAGTTTACGATGGTAATGGCGAAGTGGCACGTACGCAGGACGTCTGGGGCGCCGAAGGCATTAGTGGTCGCGTTAAGTTTTTGCCGCTTGCTTGGGCTGGGATGCCCAAAACAAGCTTTCGCAAAAATA
>NZ_BDMN01000354.1 GCF_002189065.1 Bathymodiolus platifrons methanotrophic gill symbiont | reverse complement strand
ACTTAATAAAAAGCTAATATACATCGGTAAGGTGCAGCGGGCTGTTGATGGGCGTGTTATTTCTCTTATCAAGACTTGGCTTTCCGATGGCTTTGGTGTTTTCAATGTTCATAGTTTAGCATTGCCTGTCAATGCGTAACTTCTATAGTAGCCACATACAACCCCGTGACTTTAACAACTGAAACACTAGATCATACAAATGTATTTTCATTTTTACTTGGTAGGCTTCCTTTTGTGCTCCCAATTGTCTGGTTGGCTATTTATGCAGGAAGAAGACATAACCAGGCTCTTAGATTAGAAGAGGATTATGCTCACAAGGAAGTAATATCTAAATCTTTTGAAGGGTATAAAAAACAGCTCCTTGAGTTAGAAGGTGAATCATCAGAAATGAACTCCACAAAGCAATTAATCAATGAAACACTCCGTGCATTAGCATTTCATCCAGAAAGAATATACAACGGAAAGCATCACGATATTACCCCTCTACAACATCTCAAAGAGATTATCCCTCAAAAAGATAATAAGGATTAAAGGACTAACATGATCACAGAAGACCAACTCGAACAACTCTGCCTTGAATGGTTCCGCGAACAAGATTACAACATTATTTATGAACCAGATATTTCTCCTGATTCCATTGATCCAGGGCGTAAGGATTACTCTGAAGTTGTTCTTCGAGGTGGCCTAGAAGATGCCCTGCAGCACATTAATAAAGAACTTCCTTTTTCTGCGATTGAAGATGCTATTGGTCAAATTATTAAACCCCAACATCATTCACTGATAAAAAATAACCAGGCCTTCCATCAGATGATGATTGAGGGTGTTTCTGTTGAATATGAAAAGAATGGTGAAAAACGAGGGGATAAAGTTAAATTAATTGATTTTAATAATATAAAAGAAAATCATTTTTTAGCGGTTAATCAGTACACCATTAAAGGGATCAAACAACCCAGACGACCTGATATTGTTGTTTTTATTAATGGGTTACCTTTATTTGTTGTCGAGTTGAAAAATCCAGCGGATGAGAAAGCCGATATTTGGGCTGCATTTGACCAGATTCAAACCTATAAAGAAGAAATAGACGCTTTGTTTACCTTTAATGCTGCTACCATTATATCTGATGGAACATTAGCTAGAATAGGCTCTCTAACTGCTGATAAAGAGCGTTTTATGCATTGGCGAACCGTCGCTAATGAAAAAGATAAACCGCTTTTAGAGTACGAATTAGAAACCCTGGTTAAAGGTTTTTTTAATAAAAAACTTTTATTAGAATATCTGCATGATTTCATCTTATTTGAAGATGATGGTTCTAAAATTATTAAAAAAATTGCAGGTTATCATCAATTCCATGGTGTCCGTGAAGCGGTAACAGCTATTCTTACGGCGAGTCGTGAAGAGGGGGATCGGAGAGGTGGTGTTTTCTGGCATACTCAAGGTTCTGGTAAAAGTATTTCCATGAGCTGTCTTGTTGGTCAATTGGTGCAGCACCCTGATATGAAGAATCCAACGATTGTTGTGGTGACGGATCGGAATGATTTAGATGGTCAGCTCTATGAAACTTTTTGCGGGGCCAAAAACTTATTAAAACAAGATCCAGTACAAGCAGATAATCGAAATGAATTAAGAGAATTGTTAGATGCTCGACCTGCCGGTGGTATTATTTTCACTACCATTCAAAAGTTTGGTTTACTTAAAGGAGAAACGAAACACCCCATTCTTTGTGATCGATCTAATTTGATTGTTATTTCAGATGAAGCTCATCGGAGCCAGTATGGTTTAAAAGCAAAATTTGATAAAGAAAATGATATTTATAAATATGGTTATGCTTATCATTTAAGAGAAGCTTTACCAGATGCAACATTCATCGGTTTTACCGGTACACCTATTGAAATAGATGATAAAGACACTCGCGCAGTTTTCGGTGAGTACGTCAGTGTTTATGATATTAATGATGCCGTAGAAGACGGTGCAACCGTCCAGGTTTACTATGAAAGTCGTTTAGCTAAATTAGAATTAAACCAGGAAGAAATACCACATATTGATGACCATATCGAAGAACTCTTAGAGGATGAGGAAAACGAAGCCAGTGGAGAAAAAGTTAAAAGTGAATGGTCGTCTCTAGAAAAACTGGTTGGCTCTGAGAAACGAATACAACTGGTTGCAAACGACCTTATAAACCACTGGGAAAGCCGATTGGAAATATTGGATGGTAAAGCTATTATTGTTTGCATGAGCCGTGAAATATGCACTCAAATGTATAAAAAACTAACTGAATTAAGACCTGAATTGAAAGCGCCTTTACTAACCAGAAAACAAGGTAAAGGTGAGATCGATTATGAAGATCCTAACCAAGGGGCTATTAAAGTTATCATGACCGGATCGGCCTCTGATAAATTACATTTTCAACCGCATATTTATAATAAAACAACTAAAAAATTAATTGAAAAACGTTTTAAAGATGAAAACGATCCTTTAAAAATAGTGATCGTTAGAGACATGTGGCTTACTGGGTTCGATGTACCTCCAGCGCATACCATGTATGTCGATAAACCCATGAAAGGTCACAGTCTCATGCAAGCGATTACCCGAATTAATCGTGTGTTTAAAGACAAACCTGGTGCCGTGGTTGTTGATTATATTGGCATTGCGAGTGAGTTAAAAAATTCTTTAAAAACTTATACGGACAATAAAGGAAAGGGAAAAATAACAGTAGATACCGCTGAAGCCTTTGCCAAATTACTTGAATTACTGGATGTCATTCATGGAATGTATGACAAGTTTGATTACAGTGATTATAAAAAAAATGGACTAAAATTATTAATTCCAGCAGCTAATCATATATTAAGTTTGAAAGATGGGAAAAAGCGCTATTTTGATACTGTCTTGGCATTAACAAAAGCATTTTCATTATGTTCAACGATGGATGAGGCCAAAGAGTTAAAAGAAGAAATTGCTTTCCTACAGGCAGTTAAAGCCGTTATCGCTAAAAGCACTAACGGTTCAAGTAAAAAAAGTGAAGAACAAAAAAGTAATGCCTTAAAGCAAATTTTAGATAATGCAGTTGTCCCGAATGGTATCGCTGATATTTTTGAACTAGCCGGTTTGGATAAACCTGACATTGGTATTCTTTCTGATGAATTCCTGGAAGACATTAAACACATGCCCGAACAAAATTTTGCAGTTGACCTTCTAGAAAAATTATTAAAAGATCAAATTCGGTCCAGGGTTAAAACAAATATAGTTCAGTCTAAAAAATACAGCGACCGATTAGAAGCTACATTAATTAAATATACAAATCGAAGCATTCTAACTGCTCAAGTAATCGAAGAACTTATCAAAAACGCCAAAGAATTCAGAGAGGATGCTAAGCGTCATGAAAGCATGGGTTTAAGCTCTGATGAAATCGCCTTTTATGATGCGATTGCAGATAATGAAAGCTCTGTTAGAGAACTAAAAGATGAAACCTTAAAAAAGATTGCTGTTGAACTCACTGAAAAATTAAGAAAAAGTGTAACTATTGATTGGCGCAACAAAGAGAGTGTTAAGGCAACAATTAGACGTGAAGTTAAGCGAGTTCTTAGAAAATATAAATACCCGCCTGATAGGGCTGCTAAAGCTATTGAATTAGTTATAGAACAAGCAGCTGTGCTATCTGATAGTTGGACTGTAAGTTAAAAATATGGAAAACAATTCAAAAATAGCATTATTTATTGATGCAGATAATGCACCTGCAGCACATATAGAATCAATATTATCCGAACTAGCTAGTTATGGTGTCGTAAATATTAGAAAAGCTTATGGAAACTGGAAAAACTCAAATCTATCACCTTGGGGAGAAAAATTACACGATAACGCAATTCAACCCATGCAACAATTTGATATTACTAAAGGTAAAAACGCAACTGATATGGCGCTTGTCATTGATGTGATGGATACCTCATATACAAAAAATGTTGATGTAATTTGTTTAGTTTCCTCTGACTGTGATTTTATGCCATTAGCAACTAGAGCATTAGCTGATGGAAAGGTAGTTATTGGTTTTGGAGAAAGAAAAACACCTAAAGCTTTCGTTAATAGTTGTTCTAAATTTCTTTATATCGACTTAAAGGGGCCAGAAAAACCTATCGTTAAATCTGATAAATCTGTAGCTAAAAAGATAATACATATTAAATCTGATACAAAATTAATGAACCTTCTAAGAACAACAGTAGAAGCAGTTGAAGACGATGATGGTTGGGCTCGTCTTGGAATGATCGGCAATCACATAGCAAACCACACATCATTTGACCCAAGAAATCATGGATTTAAAAAACGGTTCTGTCGCAATAATTATCAAAAAGCGTAGTCCTCCTGGTCTTCAGACATAACTATCCTGCTAAAGCCATAAACTGCTTATAAGCAGGAATATTTTCCTCAGACAA
>NZ_BDMN01000353.1 GCF_002189065.1 Bathymodiolus platifrons methanotrophic gill symbiont | reverse complement strand
CAGGTTACTAATTAACTGAAGTTTCCCAATTATTGAGTAGCTGAAATACACAATGCTGGTGTATCGAGGTTTATTTTAGGTGGTTTTGCCATGTTTATAGCAAACCCCTACTTAATTCCCCTTAGGCAATAGCATTTGAAACGAATGAAAAGACTATTTTTTTCATATAGTTGTAGCATAGTTTCAATTTTACCATAAATAATTATTGGGAAACTTCAGTTAATAAAAACACATTAATAAAATAGAACGATAGGATGTGCTGAGGCACGAAGCGCATCTATTGAGGAATAATAAAACAAAGTCTACGTAGGGCGTGGCTTTAGCCCGCCGTTGTACCGCTAAAAACAGATTTAAAGCGGGCTAAAGCCACGCCCTACGCTGTAATTATTGCCTTGTAATTCCCATAGCGGACTAAAGTCCGCTCTACTATGATTGTTTCTTATGGAAAAATTACTAAAGTCTGTATGGGGTGATGTATTTGCCGTTATTGCGGGTATTTTATTTACATTATCCTTTTCGCCTTTTGACTTTTCATTTTTAGTCTTTTTTGCCTTAGCCTTTTTTAGATTATCCTTAATTGATCTGACTGTGAAAAGGGCAGTTCTCAGAGGTTTTTTGTTTGGTTTTGGCATATTCGGACTCGGTGTATCCTGGGTATTTGCGAGTATGGTAGTGAATGAGCAGGCTGGTTTTGCATTGCCTATGTTTCTTACTCTACTTTATTGTAGTTTCTGGGCTATATTTCCGGCAATTTCTGCTTACCTGTATGTAAAACTACCTGTTAGTAATAGACTGGATTGGCTTGTTTTTTCTAGTGTCTGGATCTTGGTCGAGTACATCCGTGGAGAATGGGTTTTAGGTGGTTTTCCCTGGTTGCAAATTGCCTATAGCCAATTAGATAGTCCCTTATCAGGGTATATTCCCGTATTGGGGGCTTATGGTACTGGGTTAATCATGGCTATGATTTCTGCTTTGCTAATACAGGTTCTTCTAGATAAGAAATTTCGCAAGGTATATTTGTTGGGAATTATTTCTTTATTTAGTCTTGGTGCAATATTAAAAAGTGTGGATTGGGTGACTGTTTCAGGGAATCCAGTGAAAGTTTCACTTATTCAAGGAAATATTGCCCAAAAGGATAAATGGGCTGTTGAGAATAGAAACCTTACTTTGAAACAATACTATGATGATAGTGTGGCTCACTGGCAGTCGGATGTTATTATCTGGCCAGAAACTGCTATTCCTGCTTACTTTGAAGATGTTAAGGAGGATTATTTATTACCATTGGAGCGAGAAGCAATAGAGCATAATACGGATATTATCACCAGCCTGCCTTATAAGGATAAAGCAGGAAAACTATATAATTCTGTTTTAGTTTTAGGGGCAGAGCGTGCCATGTATAAAAAAATTCATTTATTACCATTCGGGGAATATTTACCCTGGCAGCCGGTATCTGGTTATTTATTGGGCTTAATGAATGTTCGATTGGGTGATTTTAGTTCGGGTAAAGTTGATCAGCCTTTACTTAAAGTAGCAGGACATCATTTTGTAACTTCAATTTGTTATGAGGATGCATTTGGAGAGCAGAGTATTCACCAGGTCGAGCAGGCAAGGTTCTTGGTAAATGTGACTAATGATGGCTGGTTTGATGGTTCGATTGAGCCATATCAGCATATGCAAATTGCCCGAATGCGGGCTCTGGAATCAGGTAGATATTTATTGCGCGTAACGAATACTGGTGTCAGTGCGATTGTGGATGAGAAAGGGAAAATTATCAGGCAAGCACCGGTAATGGAAAGGGCTGTAATAACTTCCGATATAAAGCCCATGAGTGGTCTGACCCCTTACGCACGGATAGGAAATAAGCCAATCATATTACTTATTGCTCTAATTTTATTTTGTTCACTTGTTGGTAGGTACTTCTTGAAAAGCAAAGATTAGCTTATAAGTTTAACTAGCCATAGAGCTCGGTTAGTTTTTTTATTTCTAAAAACAACTAACCCAGTCTACGTTTTATATTTTTTAAGTTCTGCCAGGTTAACTATGGATTTCTATATGTAACTCACGGAACTCATTAGTGAGTTTGTGATTTGGTGCATAATGAACCAGAGGTTGCGATTCACTATGTGATTCACGAACTTTGACCGACGGTGATATTTTACTGTTAAGTACGGGTAAGCCTTCTGCAATCAGTTCTTCTACTAATTGTCTAGGTAAGCGTGCCTGAGCTTGAAATTGGTTAACAATAATACCTTCAATTTCCAGGTCTGCATTATGGTCAGCTTTTACTTCACTCAAAGTTTGCATAAGTGTATATAAAGCTTCGCGAGCAAAAGTGTCGCAGTCAAAGGGTATTAAACATTTATTGGCTGCTATTAGTGCTGATTGGCTATAAAAATTAAGTACCGGTGGCGTATCAATGTAGATTTCATCAAAGTTTTCCAGTTTATCCAGCTCTTCCTTTAATTTGAATATTTTATAGCGTGATTCCAGACGTCCCTGTAGAGGTTCTAATTCTGGATGGGAGGGCAGTACAAATAAGTTAGGGAAAGGCGTTTCGTGGATAACATCTTCTAAACTAGCGCCTTGTCCACCAAATATCCCCAGGCTTAAACAGCCTTTAAAAAAATTGGCAATTGTTTTATCGGAGTCCGTTTCCTTTTGGCCTAATAAATACTGCGTTGCATTTCCTTGTATATCTAAATCAATTACTAACGTTCGTTTACCTTCCATGGCACTAATTGCCGCTAAGTTACATGTAATAGTAGACTTTCCGACACCGCCTTTTTGATTAAAGATTACTCTGCGCATTCTTTTCCCCAATAAACCTAACAATTAAAGTGAGTATTATATGTAAAATTATGACCGTATAAAAGTATTTGCCCCGCATTCAGGACATTCAGGAATAACACTGATACTTTTAAACGCAATCACTTTACCACATTTTTCACAACTTAATGTGCCAGGGGCAGTTAATTCGCCTGTTTTGTATGGATGGCTGTATTGCTTGGCTGTTTCTGATAGTTGTGCCAGTTCTATACGTGTTTTATCGGCAACATCGAGAAAGGAATCCAGGGCAAAATTTTCTAATAATTCGATGTCAAATTTAAGCCACTCGTTTAACGAGTCATTACTATTATCAGGTAATGAATAAGCTGCATGATGTAAGTCTCTTGAAACTGCATCAGCAATATGGCTAACTTCTTCTTGAGATAAGCCGCCTAGATCACTGATTTTTTCCTTTGCTGTTTCAATATTGTCTGCAATGGAATGGATAGTATCATCGGTTGCTTCATACATGTATTCCATGAAGTCATGGTAGGCTTTGGTTAATTTATTTTCACTCATCGCTGTCACTCCTTAAAAATGCTTTAGATTTACTTCGCTGTAAGGTATTCTAACGCTTTTGAATGCAAAAAGACGAGTAACAATGCAAGAAAATTATAAACCACTGGAAATTGAGTCTGAAGTACAGGCCCAATGGGAACAATCAGGCATATTTCAAGCCTCTGATGATGAGAGTAAAGAAAAGTATTATTGCTTGTCCATGTTCCCTTACCCTAGTGGTCGACTGCATATGGGGCATGTGCGTAACTATACTATTGGTGATGTGATTAGTCGTTACCAGCGTATGCAAGGAAAGAATGTGATGCAGCCGATGGGCTGGGATGCTTTTGGTTTGCCGGCAGAAAATGCGGCTATGAAACATAATGTTCACCCAGCGGAGTGGACTTATGAAAATATTGATTATATGCGTGATCAGTTAAAGCAACTAGGTTTCGGTTATGACTGGAGTCGTGAGTTAGCTACTTGTGACCCAGACTACTATCGTTGGGAGCAATGGTTTTTTCTACAATTACTGGATAAAGATCTGGTCTATAAAAAAACATCTGCTGTCAACTGGTGCCCCCATGATCAAACAGTTCTAGCAAATGAGCAGGTTATAGATGGTTGTTGCTGGCGTTGTGATACTGCGGTTGAGAAGAAAGATATTTCACAATGGTTTTTAAGGATAACTGCCTATGCTGATGAGTTACTCACTTCATTAGATAAAATGCCTGGCTGGCCAGAGCAGGTCAAAACAATGCAGGCAAACTGGATAGGGCGATCAGAAGGTCTGGAAATGAGCTTTGCGGTGGATGGGTTCGATGATGTTGAGATTTATACCACACGACCAGATACTTTAATGGGGGTTACCTATTTAGCTGTCGCAGCAGAGCACCCGTTAGCATTAAAAGCAGCGCAAGATAATACAGAGATTGCTGATTTTCTGGAAGAATGTCGGCATACGGAAACTTCGGAAGCAGCTTTAGATACCATGGAAAAGAAAGGTATCGATTCTGGCTTTCAAGCTAAGCACCCTGTTAGCGGTGAACTGGTTCCTGTCTGGATTGCTAACTTTGTACTGATGAGCTACGGTACCGGGGCTGTGATGTCAGTGCCTGCGCATGATCAACGCGATTATGAATTTGCCAAAAAATACGGTATAGCCATAAAACAGGTTATTTTTTCAGCTAGTGATAGTGACGACAGTATTGTTGAGCAAGCATTTACTGAGAAAGGTAAGTTACAAAACTCGGCTGAATTTGATGGTCTTAGCTCTGCTGAGGCGGTTAGTGCTATTGCCGATAAATTAGAAAGCCAAAGTAAAGGGCAGCGTAAAACAAATTTTCGCTTACATGACTGGGGTGTTTCCAGACAGCGATACTGGGGCGCACCGATTCCAATTATCTATTGTGATGATTGTGGCACGGTCCCCGTACCTGAATCTGACTTGCCTGTTGAATTGCCCAAAGACGTGGTACTGGATGGATCAAATTCTCCATTAGTTACACATAAAGCATTTTTACATGTCGATTGTCCCAAGTGCGGTAAGGGCGCTAAACGTGAAACAGATACCTTTGATACCTTTATGGAGTCATCGTGGTATTTTGCACGCTTTGCCAGTAGTAAAGCAGACTCTATGCTAGATGAAAGCGCTAAATACTGGTTACCTGTTGATCAATATATTGGTGGTATCGAGCATGCGATTTTACATTTACTTTATGCGCGCTTTTTTACTAAATTAATGCGTGATGAAGGATTGTTAGTCTGTGATGAACCATTTAAGGATCTATTAACACAAGGGATGGTGTTAATGGATGGTACGAAAATGTCTAAATCTAAGGGTAATACCGTAGATCCACAAGGCTTAATCGCTGAATATGGTGCTGATACAGTGCGTTTGTTTATTATGTTTGCGGCACCACCGGAACAGTCTTTAGAGTGGTCAGATAGCGGAGTGGAAGGTAGTTTTAGGTTTTTAAAACGCCTCTGGAGACAGGTGTATTTACATGTCGACGCGGGTCATTCCGTGCCATTACTGGATAAGCAAAATTTGACTAATGTCGAGAAGGAATTACGCAGGCATGTGCATCATGCGATTGAAAAGGTAACTGATGATATTGGTCGTCGGCACCATTTTAATACTGCTATAGCGACTAATATGGAGCTACTAAATACCTTTACTAAATTTAATGCTCAAAGTGATAATGCAACCGCCATACGCCAGGAAGCTTTGGAAATGATTGTCTTGATGCTGTATCCAATCGTACCGCATATTTGCCAGGAATTATGGGTGGGTTTAGGTAAAGAGCAGGATATTAATCGAACCTGGCCTGAATTAGATAAATCTGCATTAGTGCAGGATGAGTTGCAAATGGTAGTACAGGTTAATGGTAAGGTGCGCGGTAAAATAATGGTGGCATCAGATGCGAGCAAAGAAGATATTGAAGCGCAGGCTTTAGCTGAGGAGAGCGTGATACGCTTTCTTGACGGCAAAGCGGTGAAAAAACTGATTGTGGTTCCAAAAAAACTGGTGAGTATCGTTGTTTAATTCCTCTTTTAAAAACAGAGCTGTAACTAAAAGCAGCCTGATTTTTATTGCACTGTTGATGTTGACTGCTTGTGGTTATCACTTACGTGGTGCAATTGAATTACCTGAGGCATTAAAGACAATGTATGTCAAAGGAGCTTCACCAGAGTTGTCTAAAGCCATTAGGCGTATTTTTAGAGTTAACTCAGGGAAGTTAGTAGCTACGTCTGGGGAAGCGGGGATGATTTTAAATGTACTTGATGAATATTATCAACGCAAGACGGTTTCACTCAGTTCAACGGGTTACTCTAACGAATATGAGTTAATTTATCGTTTAACCTTTGACCTGCTTGATGCTAATGGTAATAAACTGGTTTCTGAGCAGACAATAGAAGTCTATAAGTCATACTATAATGCGCAGACTAGTGAGACTCTACTCTCTAAAGATAATGAAGAGATTGTTTTGCGTGGGGAATTGTATGAAGAGGCTGTGCGCATGGTAATTCAAAGAGCGCGATCAGAACTGAAGAAAACTTTGCCGTAATATGTGGATGAAAGCGGAACAATTACCTGCGACATTAACAAGGGGACTTGCGCCAATTTATTTACTAAGCGGTGATGAGCCTTTGCAATTAGGTGAGGCTGCTGACGCAGTGCGTCAGGCAGCTTATAAAGCGGGCTATGAAAACCGTAAAATATTAACAGTTGATGCAAAATTTTCCTGGGTGGACTTCCTGCAGGAAATAGATTCTATATCCATTTTCTCGGATAAGAAAATTATAGATTTACGTCTTCCTACGGGAAAGCCCGGAATGGAGGGCAGTAAGGCACTAATCAGATATTGCGAGCGCTTACCGGAAGACACGCTATTATTAATTAGTGCGGGTAAACTGGATAAATCAGCTAAAAAGTCAAAATGGGTCACGACGCTGGAGAAACAAGGTGTTGCTCTTCAGGTTTGGCCATTAGATGGTACTGATTTGGTGCAATGGATTCAGCAACGTATGCAGCGTAGAGGCTTGAGTACTGATAAGCAAGGATTGGGAGTAATTGCTTTGCGAGTAGAAGGGAACTTGTTGGCAGCACATCAGGAAATAGAAAAGCTGTATGTGCTTTATGGACAAGGAGTGTTAACAGTTGAACAAATTACTCAGGTGGTTGCAGATGCATCACGTTATGATGTTTTTAATCTTGTTAATGCAGCACTAACAGGCAGAGTGGATCGAATAAATAAAACCCTAACAGGGATACAGCAGGAGGGTATTGCTGCACCGATTGTACTTTGGGCATTAGCACGTGAAATACGTTCCTTAATTAGTATTCAGCAGCAACTGGATGCTGGGCAGCCACGCAATAGTGTTTTTATGCGACACCAGGTTTGGGATAAACGACAAAAACTGGTTAGCCATGCATTAAGCAAGCTTACTCGACAAGATTTAATGGGGGCTTTATTAATCGCAGTCAAAACCGACCGGCAAATCAAAGGCGAGCAAGAAGGTGATTGCTGGGAGAGTTTATTGGAGATAAGTTTGATGCTGGCGGGGAATTGATTTTGTATTTGGGGGATTATTTTTTGAAAGCGGGGAGTCGCTATTTTTGCGAAAGCTTGTTTTGGGCATCCCAGCCCAAGCAAGCAGCAAAAACTTAACGCGACCACTTATGCCTCCGGCGGCCCCGATTCGTCCTCGTCACCTCGTCCCGACCCAACAAGGGGTCGGAACATAGGCTCCAAATGACTTGACGCCGTGTCGGATGGCCTTTTATTTTGTCTCCACCTTCGCCAACGCTCAGACTCCGACAAAACAACGACCCTACGGCTATCGCGGACTAAAAATCATCACTTCGCTTACTTTGGGCATTAGCACGTGAAATACGTTCCTTAATTAGTATTCAGCAGCAACTGGATGCTGGGCAGCCACGCAATAGTGTTTTTATGCGACACCAGGTTTGGGATAAACGACAAAAACTGGTTAGCCATGCATTAAGCAAGCTTACTCGACAAGATTTAATGGGGGCTTTATTAATCGCAGTCAAAACCGACCGGCAAATCAAAGGCGAGCAAGAAGGTGATTGCTGGGAGAGTTTATTGGAGATAAGTTTGATGCTGGCGGGGAATTGATTTTGTATTTGGGGAATTATTTTTTGAAAGGGAGTTCAGTAGGGCATCTTGGTGTGCGCTACTGAACTCCCCTTTTTCTGGTAAAATTTCTGCAGTGCTACTAATTGAAGTAATCATTCAGGAATATCACTGAAACTGGCTTAAAAGCAGGGCGATTACTTATTATCCCTAAGGAATGTGAACGTATTAACTTAAACATTTCTGGGGCGCGGATCTTTAGTCCGCGTTTAACATGAAGGCTAAAGACCTGCACCCCAGTTGATTATGTATAAGTCATTTCATGCGCGATTGTAAGCTTAAAAACACCTCTATCTACCAAAAGAAAATAGGTGTCGAACAAGGTATGTGGTATGAGTGATTAGCGTTTTAACCACAGAGAGCACAGAGTTTTTTAGTTATGAACCGCTAGTGCTCTCTAACGCCATTTTGACATTTGTTATTAATGTTATGACGGATTAGTTTTTTACCAGTTTAATAGCATCCGCACTTGCTGTCCCGTTATCATTTTTACTGGATAATTCAACAAAAGCCGCAGAGCTGGCAGTAAAGCTATACTCGCCGAGGTAAACCCACTTACCTGCTAAAGACTGGTCGCGTTGATTAACAGAAACAATATTAGTGCCACTATCATGTTTAATAGTATAGGGTGCGGCTGTAGAGCGGTTATGATAATAAGTCCACCAGGCATAGACAGCATAAGTACCCGTTGTGGTGATGTCAGTATTCCAGCGAAAAGTTGAACCGCTTGAGCTATACAGTGAACCACCATTCCACGGGCTAGTCCCGGATGAATTTTTCCATGTGCCAGTATAGCTGGTGTTGTTATCAGTATTATCAATTATCAACTCTACAGTAATAGCAGAATCTGGTAGTGTTACTTCAATATTCAGCGTTGCACTATCGCTATTTTGACCATCCGTCACTTGCACGCCAAAACTATTTATTCCTTGATCAGCAGTACTAGGTGCCCCAGTTAAATCACCGTTTGCTGCAATCGTTAACCAGTCTGGACCGGAAGTTTTACTATACGTTAATTGATCGCCATCAGCATCACTGGCAGTATTGAACAGGCTACCTGCAACAGATTGCCCTGCTTCAATACTAGGTTCAGAGCACCTGATCTCGGGGAATTTACTTTGATCCCAGTTTAAAGAT
>NZ_BDMN01000352.1 GCF_002189065.1 Bathymodiolus platifrons methanotrophic gill symbiont | reverse complement strand
AACGTTATTTTATTCAAGTGATAATTTCTTATGGCACGTACATCTATTATATGGGTCTATGCCATATTGAGTGTAAATACTATAATTGTAGATTTCCCTTAGCCCTAAAATTATAAAGATGAATAGCACCGAAATATTTTCACTCGCCTTAGGCTTAGAAAGCCCATGGGAAATCAAAAACGTCGAAATGAAGGTGACTGAAAATTCAATCAAAGAACTCCATTTACATATTGGATATACCCGAGGATTCCAGTTTAAAGATAAAGAAGGAAATCATTGCCCTGTTCACGATACGAAAGCCAAGGAATGGAGACACATGAACTAAAAAACCATTTTGCTTACGAATGGTTTTTAATTTATTTTCAACTAAGTCTTCAAAGTATTCATCTTGTAATAATTTCCAGGATTCATCCATAAATATAATCAGTCTTCGACCATCAATTAAATTCTCTATCTTATGGAATAAATACATGATGACGGGCGAGCGTGTCTCATCATTTTCTAAGAACCACCTAGATAAGCTCTGTTACTCTACTGGGACAGAGCGGGCCAATTCTAGGAGTCTCTGTCTCACTGTTACATCTTTTGCACCGTTTTTCTCAACAGACAGTTCATAATCTTTTGAGTCAGTTGCCCAAGATACTAACGTTAAAGCAGCCCCTGAGTTACTTACATTAACTCTGTATATCGCAGGTACACCGTTAACCTCTTCATTAATTAACTCTTTAGCCATTTGTACGCTACCCCTACTCGTAACATAATCATTCTCAAAGAATTTCACTAACCCCAAATCATTAAATTTATAAAAACGGGATATATTTGTCCATTTTCCGTCTTGATAAGATCCACTAATGTGTGCGCCAATTAGTTCCCCTTCCGTAAATGGCGTAGCTTCTAAGTTTGCAGGCTCAGTAGCCAGTTGGTTAGCAGCTTCTTCATAAGGTAACATCAAATGTTTAAGGTGTGGCTCAAGGACTCTAGCAATATCACGTACTTCTGATTCCTCAGCCGACGCGTACCCTCTTTCTTCCATTTCTTCAACTGCCTTCTTTGTCATATCTTTAAACAGTTGAGGTATTGGTTGATCTTCGTATGAAACTATTGAAACTCCCTCCTCCATCATCTCAAGCATCACATCAGCTGGGAGTCCTGCTAATGAACCATCTGAGTTTAACTCTTCATCATACTCATAAACATCATGATTATGTTTATCAGGTTTAGGTTTAGGTTTACCTTTCTTCTTAGTCTCCTTTGGTTTTTTATTCGCAAGTTTAATACTACCCTTTGGGACATCATTAGTTTCAACTACTATTTCATCTTCTGTTTTATCTAAAGGTTCATTTCTCCAACCTGTTATTGCGTAAGCTGTGACAGCTGTCAATAGCAGTGCTGATAAGATAATAAACCCATACTTTTTACATTTCTTCATCTTCATATCCTCTATTTTTAATGAAACTAGCTTTCACTAGTTTCGGCTTCCCATGCTTCTTTGAAAGACAACTCAGGATCTCCCGAGTTGCCGATTATTCCCTATATCCAGCATGCCATGCTTTACAACCCCGAAGCAGTCCTATGATACTTGTCAGAATGCATCATAGAATGGGGACTTCCAGAAGGGGTACTCTGTCGTCCTGCTTACGTAAAATCATTTCGAGGCTAAATCACTTCAACTTGCGCTTACGGCCTGCTGGCTTGCGCCCATCGTGCTTAACATTTGGAGTTACCTCCGCCTGCCCGATGCTTGCTATCCGGTGGTTGACCTACCTTGCCGGAACGGGACTTACACCCGTTGGAATAATCGACCTTGCTCGGCCGCACACCCCTTGAAATTATTGGGTGTCCCGGCTTAGATGGGAAGCCCACATAGTTAGTGACTATTCTAATTAAAAATTACAATTGTCAGTGCTTGTGTAACCTATCACGAAAGCTTTGCCTAACTTTGAGTTCCATCCCCAGTGCGTCCCTTTAACAGTCCATAGTGCCTGACTAATAGTGTCTTTATGCGCGGTATAATTATTGTTCCACGTATATTCCCAACCAGTTAGCCTGCTATGTCTTAGTGTACCTCTCAAGTAATGGTTACTTTGTACACGAAACCAATGTGCTTTCCCAACCTCCCAGGAGATTGATTCATTTCCCAAATCAATACCGCCCGGTGGAAAACAATTAGCCCTGCTAATAATACTAAC
>NZ_BDMN01000351.1 GCF_002189065.1 Bathymodiolus platifrons methanotrophic gill symbiont | reverse complement strand
GGCAAAACATCAGAGAAAGATCCCGATAATTTTATTGAGAATATTCAAGAGTATTGTGATCTTGTTGGAAACCTAATAGGAGTAGGGGCGTTAGACTTCCGTTGTTCTTCTAGCCCAGGGGATGTTCTTGATTTTGTAGTCTTCCTAAGTGATGTAAAGGACATGCTGTTCACCACCAACAAAAATGACCAACAAATATTGTTCGCTAACCTGAAAGACAAGCTTTCGCAAGAATAGCGACTCCCCCGCATTTACAGGTTTGTATTCCTGGACTCATACGCATCCCACAGACGTTCAACGCAATCGCTTACTTTTTCACATTTTACTATATCGATACCCACGGCAGCTAATGATGATATTGCGAATCTTTCAGAAAAAGATAACAGTGTTTCAGGTGGGATCGGTGATTCTATTTTTATTCCCCGAGAATGAACCTTATAGGAAAGCAACTGCATGGATCCTGAATGGGTTAAGTTATTTAACCCATTCCAGTGATTCTTTTTAAACTCGCATAGATTTTCTTTTAAGAGAGGCTTAACCTCTCCTATCTGAGTAAGCTTTTCATTAAAATTAAGCTTGCCACGTTTATTTTTTTTAAAATCATTTATTTGATTATCGTTTGCACAAGAATACAGCCATAATCCTTGAAGATGTGCCTCAAATAAAACTCGTAACAATGCAGCAGCTGGAGCATGATTCTCCAGCTGCACTAGATCAAATATGGCTCTTTGAGTATCAAAAACCATTCTATGAGACATGAAGCTCATTATTGTACGATCTGAATTGTCAAATTCAATTCCTTCAAGAACAGTTAATATTTCATTTCCAGTTGTGTTGTTCATTTTCATAGTTAACTATTTTTCGAATTTTTAGCCCAAGCAAGCGGCAAAACTTAACGCGACCGCTTATGCCTTCAACGGCTCAGACGTCCTACGTACGTGTATCTTCGGCACTACTATCATAAACTAGGCGCTGGTTTCGTAGCACTCCCTCAAATAACTCGCAGCGAGAACACAAGAAAACTTTTCATTTCTACCGCTTGTAATGTTCGTAGGCCGTATTTCGCAAATTTTGCTACATACCGTTCATGTGGGGAATATATTGGCTCCCTACGGGACGTATTGATAAAGCATGGATAACGAAAAGACGTTACCCACACCTTACCAACACTAGCCAACACATTCTCCACAATCACTCTCAATCACAGCAATATGGTTTCTCTTAAACCGCGCTCCGCGCATCAATAATAAACAATGATAATTTGTAAGAAAAGAAACCCAGACGCGAAGAGCAAGTGCGGGCAAGAACACCCATTAAACACATAGGTTGTAAGGTTTTACCTGTTTATCTTTCCCACTCAAAATGCTAATGATTTTTTTAGCTATTTCGAGGGAGAATAAACAGAATAATCGAGTTTTTAAGCCCCTTTTACCTCCGCCCTGCCCCTGCGCTATAGAATATATATAAATATATCCCCCTGTACAGCTACGCAGCATATTTGCACTATAAAATTCAATTCCCGCAGGTGAGACGGTATAAACCCGCGACTTCTACTTTATACAAATATGATCTTACTGACTACCTCTACATACCCTTGATCGGTAGCTCTGTCCTGACCTATTCCAATATCATCTAATCCAAAATAGGGGCTGGGCTTGAAAGAAGAGAAGAAAAACCAGAATTGCTTACAAATGAGAAGCTAATTAAGATATAATTAACGTTCGTTTGATTGCAAGAGTCTGTTTCTTACTTTCAAGCTGTGGTGAGTGACAT
>NZ_BDMN01000350.1 GCF_002189065.1 Bathymodiolus platifrons methanotrophic gill symbiont | reverse complement strand
CTGAAGTTTCCCAATTATTGAGTAGCTGAAATACACAATGCTGGTGTATCGAGGTTTATTTTCGGGGAGTCCCTACTTTTGCGAAAGCTCATTTTGGGCGTCCAAGCCCAAGTTCGCGGCAAAAGCTTAACGGGACTGATTAAAATCTGCGATGCCCTGATTCGCCCTGCGTCCACTTATAAAAACCCTAGAGGGGTTTTTATTTAGTTACCTCAAATGGCTTGACGCGATGTCGGAATGCCTTGTATTTTATCTACGCAAAAAGACGCTTCGAGAAAACACCCGGCCCTATCGCTATCACGGACTAAAAATCTTCACTTCGCTTAAGCTCCGTTTCCAGGATTTTCAGCGTTAGTCATTTAATTTATCCTAATGTGTGTTTTCCTGCTCATATTGAGCAAGTAGAGTTATGATTAGAGGTTGATGATAGTGATACCTTGTTAGCGATGCGGGTTCTGTCGCAATACCTAATGACCATTTAAAACTAGCCTTTAAGTTTCCATACGCCATCTTTAAAGATAAACGTAACTTCCTTGCCACTCGGCAATCTAACGGAACCATCTCCTGTCCGAACTTCTGTCCACCAGGTTGAATATCTAGCTACTCTAACCTCTCTACCCTCTTTAATGCCATCGATAGGAAGATCTATATATCTCGCCCACCTCCCATTAACAACCTTAAGTATCAAGTCCGAAAAGGCCTCAAATTGGGGTGCCAAGGATTTCTCCGTCATATTATCGTTATTGTTAGGATAAATAGTGTGAGGGAGATCCGGGCTATCTGTACCAATATATTCCCAATCGCGATTGCTTTTATGATCAATAGGGAAGTACCAATAACGACCCGATTTCTTTGCTATAAAATACTCAACTTGTTTTTTGTAAGGATTGTAATAAACAAAGTGGTCTCCTTTAACTGCGACACGGCCATTATCCCCCCATTTATTCATTTTAATAGGGTTTCGAATCTTCCTAGGGAATCTAGTCCCTATGTAATCCCAGTTTTTAGTGTCTTTTGCTGTGCTAGGAATTTCATCAACGGAACCGTCTGCATTTAAACCTATCACTCTAAAATATTGAGGAGTCCCGTAAGCATGGAGACTCCGGTATCCGATTTGTCCGATCTCATAAGGCTTGTCATCACTAACACCCTTTAGAGGCACGCCGTTGTGAAGTAACTGTCCCACAATATGGTTCTTATCATAGTCATAAGGACTGAGACTGGTGTAATCCTTGTAAGAATAACCACCGAAATGATCGACTAGCCCCGGAATCCCAAAAAGCCATACCCAGTCATTAGCATACTCAATATCTTTTGCGCGCTCTCTATTGTGAGAATCAATAGCCGCACGGTGGATTTTTTGATAGTCAGCTGAGGATTTTGTTATTACATCTAAAATCCAAGGCCAATGAGGTGTCACACGTGTAATCAATTTTTTAGAGTGAACAAACCCAACAAAGCCCCGTTCTGTGCGATCGGTGTGCAATATAGCCGCCGCTCCAGAATCAGAAAAATTAGCGGGGGATTCTACATCACCATTATGATGATTGATTATAGCCTCAGCGGGTGCTAATACGAAAAGACGTTCATCTAAGTCTTCTATTGCCATTCCTTTATCTATGAAAAGTTTTCTTATCTGCCAATTAGGGAGTACTTGATTCTCACCATCTTGGTATAACCTTGAGGGACTTTTAGAGTCAATACTCGCAAAAGATTCATAATAGATCTTGCTGACTAGACAGCCATCACTTGTTACGAATCTAACTGCTTTAGTTGATGAGCCTTGGTTTGAACCCTGAGTGTTACACTCATCACTTTCCTCATCTATACCCGCACTATGTAATACAAACCTGCTCTTCCTGTCCTTTAAAAACTGTTCTTCCTCTGAGGGTTCGAGCAATTTCACAAGGTTGGATAAGGTTGTATCGAAACCACTCTTTAGTATAACGACAGCTATATCATATTTAGGATTCCAATTTTCAGCATCAAATTTAGGATGGGGCGTATAATATGCGGTTTTTTTAGCACCTGTTTTAGCAGACACTACAGTAATGGGAGTGTCTCCCTGTGAAGACCCGCAAGTAGCTTTTGTTAAACCTACAAAATTGCCAATCATAGTTACGGTACATATATTCCACTGCGCAAGTGAAGGATGCGTTTTATCACTATGGATCTCAGTATTTGCCCCTTTTAATGCCATCACGTTCGAGGACGTAACTAACATTATTAAGAAAATCAGTGCTTTTTTATTCATATTTAATTCTCTTTAGTCTCTTTAATCTCTTTAATCCACAATACTTAACTAAGAAACAAAGTGTGTTTCAAAAGATTGCCACATTTATTGAAAAATTTAAA
>NZ_BDMN01000349.1 GCF_002189065.1 Bathymodiolus platifrons methanotrophic gill symbiont | reverse complement strand
GGGTGAAAATTGGACTAAAATTCAGAGAGATACATTAATTATTATTTTAAATCAATCTGTTATGAGTTTAAATTACGCTGAGTAGTTACGATGGTTTTACCTTGGCCCCATAAATCTATCTCCATTAAAGTGGATCATATGATCAGGGTTTTCAGAAATCCAAACTTCTGTTTCCCATGCTATATCTGCTGCGTTTCTTCTAAATTCAGCTTTATCTTGGAATGCTGTTACATACACACGACCAACCGAACAGGAACTAAGAGCTTCTTCAAGTTCGTGCCATCTTTTCGGGGAAACAGGACCGTGACTAGTTACTGCTTCAATCATAAAAAGCCATTTTCTCTCTTCATCATAAACAACCACATCAGGAAGTTTGTCGTGACACATTGGCGGAACGCCTATTTTTTCAAGGTATTTGTTTTCTAATACCATTAATTTTCCACCTTCATTTCTACTGCTTGCTGTGTCTCCTATATAAAGGACGCGACCTCCTTTACCAACAAACCTTGGACAAAATTCATGGATAATATCTGCATGTAACTGATTATGCTTACCTGGTGATAGTTTTATCTTATTTCCATTAAGTAAAGTAATAGGTATTTTTTCCAGCTCTAGTTTACGTTCATAAATTTCTGTTAATTCTTTAAAGTTTCCTTTATATTCTGTAATAAATTTTCCCCATTCTCCCTCGGGAAACTCTTTTAATATTTTTAATATAGGATCATTTAAAGAGTAATTATTGTCTTTACTGTTTGTTGCCCTAGCTGGGTTGTCTCGGTTTCTATCAACCATCCTAGCCTGCCCAAACTGATGTAAAGTTTGTCTTCTGATTGTTTCTCTCGAATTAGGTTTGTAATCTTGCCCATAATGATCACGAATAAACTGCATAATTTCTACGGTTGGTAGTAAAGGTGATCTAGCGCTGTTCCAGCTATCGTGAGGTTTGATATTGGCAAGAGCAAGGAACACCCATGCTGATCTATCATTTTTTTGTTTTTTGGGCATGCCCAGAGCATTAAGAATTATTTTTGCTTGCTTTAACTTTTCATTCCTTTTTTCTTTAATATCCATAAGTTATTTATTTTATTTAAATTTTTTATACCTAAATATCATCAGAAAATAGTGCAATATTAACAATATTATTAATGACAGTTTGATTTTTATTATTTGCTTTTAAAATTGATTTACCTATCGCAATGATTTTTTCTTTTTCAGGTAACTTCATTAGTCTGATTTCAGTTGCGTTTACCTGTGTATTTCCTGAGACACATCTGAAATATTTATCAAAAAACGTTGAGTTTAGCAAGGATGCAAGGCCGTATGCTTCTTCTAGTTGAATCTCTCCTTCATTTATACCAATATAGTTTAGGTGATTTTCAAGTCCAATAAGTTCACCAGGTATGGTTTTTGGATCATAAACACTTGCAACTAATCTGCGTTTTTCATCTTTAGAGGAAAAACGTTTTAATATTACATAATTGTTGTTTTTTCTAGTGTGTTTTTCATGTCCTGGAGAGAGAATGAATCTAGCGTCTTTTTTATGCTCACCAGTCCATTCTACGTTTAGTAATTTTAAATTATGCATCCGCAAAAGAGGGACCGAGTTGTTGAGTTTGTTCTGGGTGATGAATTCCCTAGCTCTGTGCTCAACAATGGGGCCAGTTGAAATAAAATAACCTGATTCTTGAAAATCTATTGTCCAATTTTCGACTTTTTTTAGTATTTCACTATCTTCTTTTGATTCTGGGATTCTTGTCATATTGTGCTCATTAGTTCTATCTACTATGAATTCATAAGGGTAAACATTAGTTTCTGAGTTATTAATGTCAGACTCACAAGAGCTTGAGTAAATTGTTACTTTAGATGATTGATGAGATTTAACATATTTACAAATTACATTTTCTTGAAGAACTCCTGAGTTTTTAAATACTTTGTTTCTTGAGCTAAATATATGGATTTTTTCAAGGCTTAGTTTTTCAGATAAATAGCGTCTTAGTCCTTTAAAATAAAGACCGTTGGTAAAGCTTCTTGGGGTGATGCTTACCATTTGTCCATTAGGAGCTAAACAAGCTGATACGACAGCAAGGAAGGACGCGTAAATATTAGGATTTCCTTTGAAGAGGTCGGCCGTAGCACCACTGTAAGGTGAGTTTTTTGAGTTGTATTTAAAGTAAGGAGGATTGATAGATGAAAAATGAAAAGGTGCTTCTGTTTTATCAGGTCTTGATAAAATCAAGTCTTCCATTTTTGTTTCAAATGAAAAGGAACTATTATTTTTATTAAATAGTTCCTTTATGAGACTTAGGTTATGCGCAAGGTGAGTGATAACGTCCCGGTCTATTTCGTATAGAACTGCATGAACATTTTTATAGCCAAGATCAAGGCATCTTATCGCTAATGATCCTGTTAATATCCCTGCTCCAGCTCCTCCGTCTAATATCCTTATAGCATCAACTCCTTCTATTTTATCAATCATAGAAGCCATATAGTCAGACACTGCAGAGCCTGTAAAAAACTGCCCTAGCTCTTTGCGCTCAATACTTGTTTTAGAAGATAAAAACTTATCTTGGGTTGTACTAATACTATGAATGGTTCTGTCGCAATAATTATCAAAAGCACAGACCTCCTGGTCTTCAGGCATAACTATCCTGCTAAAGCCATAAACTGCTTATAAGCAGGAATATTATAATCCCCCAGCAAATCCAGACAAGAAATCAAAGCAATCTTATTCCAAATTAGTTACTATTTGTAAAAAATTGGAGTATTAAAATGAGCAGAAAAAGAACGGTCTACAGTGCTGAATTTAAAAGCAAGTTGGTATTAGAAGTTTTAAAGAATGAAAAAACACTGCAAGAAATTGCCAGTGCAAATAACATCACACCTA
>NZ_BDMN01000348.1 GCF_002189065.1 Bathymodiolus platifrons methanotrophic gill symbiont | reverse complement strand
GCTGGGATGCCCAAAACAAGCTTTCGCAAAAATAGCGACTCCCCGATCTACATCATGAACAGATTAAACGAATTTGTCAGCTTAGACTCATTCTATATTGGAATACGGTGCTGTTTTCAGACTCATTTCATATTGGAGAAGGCTAAAACTGGCGTGTTCACTCTAAATATGTGATGATTTTCAATACCTACGCCAATTTTAATTTAAGCCAAAAATGACAATCTTACACCTATATAAATCAATCACTTATAGATTGTAAAATTCATAAAAATGAGTGTATTTTCATTTTGGTTAGCCATCATCTACACTGCACAGTATAGTAGTAGCGTTACTACAAACTACTACAAATATATGTCATAAACCACTAAAGCGATCATGGACGCTGGCTAGCATTGGTTGAAATGACACTTTTGGGCGTTTAGTTTTTATTGAGGTTCTGTCGCAGAAAACAAAACTATCCCTATTATCTACGATCATAAGATGTAATTTTACCCAAAGTAGGTTAGCATTCTCAATTAAAAATGACGTCATTATTTAAGTAATTATTTTTCCTGAGCACCAGGCCATACTTGGCTTATCCGTTCAATTGTCGCGATGGGGTGATAATATTTTTCTCCTGCATGATGCTCTATTTATGAGCGGCATAAAAACAGGTTATAGCTGGTTTTACACAAATATTTGTTTTTTGCGACAGAACCAAAAATTTAAAGGTCTTTTCTATTTTTCCGCGAGAGCATGCGTTTAGCATCGTCAAAGATATGTTGGTTCTCCTTAGTTTGAACAGACTGAACGTTAACTTTAAAATATTTCGCTTTAACATAGACACCACCTATAGCAACCTCAATCAGTATGCCAAACATGTTGAGTCGATTATCAGCACACAGAGAAACTGAGCTTCCTTTGTCTTTTACCTTTTTCCATTCAAAATCATGGTGAGATTTTTGCATCCAGACAAAGAGTAATTTATCATCGTGAGCGTATGCAAAGTAAGCTGAAGGCTTTTTCATAGTTGTTTTTCTTATCGTTGAAAGACAAGTAGCAAGCTGCTTACGTTGTTGTTTACCATAATCTCGAATAAGGCTTTCAGCTAATAACCATCCAGGTGATTGGGTAGTGTCTAATGCTTTAAGCAATTTCAAAACCTCATCAGGAAACGCTTGAATCGGAACGGGTTCGGTTTCCCAGCTTTCACTTTTGAAGAATTCGTCGATCACATTGGACATACTCCAATCATGCTTACCTTCCTTGATCTTTTGATCATATCTGTTATAAGTTATATAAGTTCCAAGGTGATCGAATTCGTCATACAGATAAGTGTTGCTTATGCCAGCCATAGACTGTCGAAACTCTATATAATGCGAAAATATAATCCCCCAGCAAATCCAGACAAGAAATCAAAGCAATCTTAT
>NZ_BDMN01000347.1 GCF_002189065.1 Bathymodiolus platifrons methanotrophic gill symbiont | reverse complement strand
ATAGTTATGCCTGAAGACTAGGCTTCCTGCATTTCCAGCAATACTTGCGACAGAACCAAAAACGTGGCTTATGGGCTTTACCTGATCCATTGCCACCTTGGGAATGGCGCAAGAGGAAGTAATTTTTAGCTGGTCAATTCACTAGCCAATAATTCACTTTGTTCTAATACTCCATCTGCTTCTATTCTGGCCACATCAGGTGGATAGCCATATTTTATTAGTACTTTTTTAACCAACAACCTTAGTTTTGCTTTTACATCAGCTCGTTTATTCCAGTCAACGGTTGCATTTTTTCGGATAATATCAACGATTAAATGGATAAGCTCTTTCATTTTATTGTCTTCCAGATATTCCGTAGAGCTGTTTTGCGAAAGAATTGAATAAAAAGCATATTCCTCTGGGGTTAAATCTAAGTCATCTGCTTTGTGATCTTCCAGATTCATTTTTTCGGCAATTCCAGCAAGTTCTTTAATGACTTGAGCCGTATCAATTTGATTATTGTGATAATGCTTAATCGTTGATTCAAGCATTTCAGAAAACTTTTTACCTTGTATGGTATTTTTTCTTTTTCTTGTTTTTACTTCGTCATTCAAAAGTTTTTTGAGTAGTTCAAAGGCAAGGTTTTCATGCTCCATGTTTTTGACTTCGAGCAAAAATTCTTCAGATAAAATACTAAGAGAAGGACTATTGACTCCTGCTGCTTCAAAAATATCGACAACTCCATCACTACTAAGCGCATCATCAACTATTTGACGTATTGCTGTATTGACTTGGATATCTGTTTTTTCGCCACTTGGCGTGAATTTATTAATTCTTGATTTTATGACTTTGAAAAAGGCGATTTTGTCCTTGATTACTTCTGATCCATAACTGGGAACAGCCATGACATAAAGTTTTGATAAAGTGGTTACTTCTGATAAAAACCGATCTTTTAACTTTTCATCTTTCAATATAAAGTTTTGAGCTGCCAATAATATTTTTAATTTTTCACCTGTTGGTGCATCAAAATATGGCTCATAGTCAAACTTATGAAACATTTGTTTGACTACCTCAAATTTGGCGTTCATGGCACTGATAATTTCATCAATATCAGGTGCAACATTTCCTTGACCCCCGCTTTCGGTATAGTCTTTCATTGCCGAGCGCAAATCTTGCCCTATACCGATATAATCAACAATTAATCCACCTGGCTTATCTTTATAAACGCGATTAACACGGGCGATTGCCTGCATTAATGCTGCCCCTTGCATCCTTTTGTCGATATAAAGGGTATGTAGTGGCGGTGCGTCAAACCCTGTTAGCCACATGGACTGAACAATCACCAGATTTAATTTATCATGGCTATCTTTGAGTCTTGCTGCTAAGAATTGACGATCTTTTTTGTTGGTATGGTGTGGCTGAAAGCTTTCAGGGTCATCTGATGAACTGGTCATAACCACTTTAATTACACCTTTGTCTAAATCATCATGATGCCATTCGGGTTTTAGTTGTTTAATCTGCTCATATAAATCTACGGCAATTTGGCGTGTCATGCAGACAATCATCCCCTTGCCTTCAAACACAGCTTGCCGCGATTCAAAATGCGTAACAATATCCTTTGAAATATCCTTTAAGCGTTCGGGGTGTCCAATAATGGCATTGACTCGAGCATTTTTCTTTTTGGCTTTTTCTAATTGCTCATCGGTTGCCCCTTCTATCCCTTCAATTAATTCATCTATTTTTTCGTTAGCATCCTTATTGAATTTTATTTTAACCAGTCTGCTTTCATAACTTAAAGGTACGGTTGCGCCATCTTCCACCGCCTGAGCAATATCATAAATATCAATATAACCACCAAAAACCTTTTGTGTGTCTCTATCTTCTTTTTCAATCGGTGTTCCAGTAAAACCGATAAAAGAAGCGTTAGGTAAAGCATCTCTTAAATGCTTGGCATTGCCATATTTAATATTACCGTCTTTATCGACCTTACCTGTAAAGCCATATTGGCTGCGGTGTGCTTCATCAGCCACTACAACAATATTTGAACGCTTAGATAAAGTGCCAAAGACGTTGTTTCCCTCTTCAGGATAAAACTTTTGGATAGTGGTAAAGACGATGCCACCGCCAGTGACTTGTAACAATTCTTTTAAGTTTTCTCGACTATTTGCTTGAACAGGCTTTTGTCGCAAGAGAGAAGCGCAATTTCCAAAAGTAGTAAAGAGCTGATCGTCTAAATCGTTTCTGTCAGTCAATATAACAAGGGTCGGGTTTTGCATGGCTTTTTCAACGACTAACTGCCCTGAATAAAACACCATAGAAAGCGATTTTCCGCTTCCTTGCGTATGCCAGACAACCCCTACTTTCCTATCCCCTTCGGTTTCAGTTGCTCTTAATGTTTCATGGATCGCTTTCTCAACTACATAATATTGATGATAAGCCGCTATTTTTTTAATTTTTATTTGTGATAAAAGCCCTGTTTTCTCATCTTTTACTTCTTCAGATTCAAAGACTGTATTAAAGCGAACCAACCTTAACAAGACAGTTTTTTGTAGCATCCTCTGCGCTAAGATTTGTAGTTCTGGTAAAACGCCGTTTTCTTTTTTATCGGGTGATTTCCATGCTAGAAAGCGAGAAAAAGGAGCGGAAACAGACGAAGTACGCGCATCCACGCCATCTGAAATTACACATAAAGCGTTATAGTAAAAAATAGAGGGAACAGCAGTTTTATAATTCTGGATTTGGGTATAGGCTCGCTCTAATGTTGCTTTTTCACTAATAGCACTTTTAAGTTCAATTATCACCAAAGGTAAACCATTAACAAACAACACCACATCAAGGCGTTTAGATTGATTATTTTCTTTAATGACAAACTGATTGACCGCCCAAAAATTATTATTTTCTGGTGTCTCAAAATCAATTAGTTTGACTTGTAGTCCTACTGTTTCACCCTGTTTAAAATATTCCACCGTCAGCCCATCGGTAAGCATCTGGTGAAATTTTTCATTGTTAGTCATAATGTCATTAGAACCAAGATGCATGACATGCTGAAAGGCTTCAACGCGGGCAGATTCAGGCAAATCAGGATTGAGTCTTTTTAAGCTTGCCTTTAACTGATCTTCTAATACCACGGAAGCAAAATCATTTCGATCTAGTTCAGTGCCGTTGTAATATTCGTATCCTTGTGTTTTAAGCAGGCCAATTAAATTTTGTTCTATTGCACCTTCGGTTAAATCAGTCATAGCGATGCCTCCAACCTATGCTGTATACCCGTTTTAAGTTCAGGCGGGAGTATTCCTTTCTTTTTTTCATAAAGCGTACTGATAAACTGTTTTACGTCTATATCTCCGATAATGCAAGATATCTGCTCATTGACGTTGGCAGCTTCTAAAATTTTTGTAATCTCATCATCAGATAGAAGATGAAGATAAGGGTTTAACTCTTCAATAATTGAATAGGTATTTGAAAATGACATGGAGTTAATAAAGTTTTTTATTACCTTTGAATAAATATCTACCTTTTCAGAAGCAACAATCTCGCCAGCATCTACCTCGACCACATTTTTTTCACCATTAACTTCAATTAGATATACAGGGTTATCATTGATATTAATCCAGTAATTAATAATGCTTTCTTTGGTTATTTCTTCGTTAATATCAGTTTTTAGTTGGTCGATAAAATAATCATTGTAAACCACAGTAATTCTGTTTTGAATAAATTCATCGAAACCTTCGATAACAATAATATTAGGGTGTTTTTCTAGTGCTTCTTTCAGTCGCCCATCTTTACAACAAACAAATATTGTTTTGTCTGGGATAGATTGTAAATATTCTAAAGTTGTAAAATAAATACAGGCATCTTTAAAACCCTTGTCGGTATTGTCTCCAGCTTCGAATGGCGGAAGTTTTCTCAATGCCAATTCTTTCATTTGTTCCAACACGGAATAATCAGACAGTTTAATGACGGAGTATTCTAGTGTTTCGTTGTTCTCTAGCTCTGTTAGGTGTGATTCAATATCAAAACTTTTTGTCTCACTATCATCTAACTTTCTAAGCCAGTGGAACGGGTTGCTCAAAAATGATGTTTTGTGTTTTTCCAGATTTTTTCTTTTCTGATTTTTGATTTCTTCGATCACAATATCAGGAAAAACAAGTTCGGCTATTTTGGCAAAACGTTCAAGCTCATTTCTACCGCCTAAAAACTGTTTGGGTTCAGTATTACGTATGAAATTCGTATCAAAGATTACTTTTTCCATGTTAAGAATAAAATCCTTTTACTCTGAGTTTACCACTCATTAGTTTGGGTAATAAGGTATCTCTTGTTTTTGTGAGAGTTTGGATTTGGGATATATTATTGCTAATTTTCCTCGTCATTGAATACGCTATACCTGAAAAAAATTTTTCCAAAATCAAGTCCTTTGGTAATGCCAATCTATATTCAGGAATAGATTTTTTAGATAAGTGTAAAACGGTAGTACCATTTGAATATCCAATACAATGTCCTTTGAAACGCCTATCTTTCATAACATAGTAGAGAAATGCATTTTCAATATTCTCTACCTTTGAATTAACTTTAACCAAATCCATGGTAATAAACATTTTATGAAAACCCCCATCTTCAAAAACAAAGGCTGGATTACCTAACACTTCTGCGTCTTGTGTTAAATCAGTATGAGCTACTATTAAGTCTCCTATAGAAACTTCCTGCTGTGGTTTTGGATTTCCTAAAAATGGCTTGAACCCCCTTGTTTGAAAACCACCATTTCTATTAAAGCTTTTAAGCGTAACTAAAGCCTCACAACTTGATTCAACAAGCTCTTTACCCTTATATGAATAGCCGTTGACAATATCAACAAGTTCGTTCAACTCATACACCCGCCAGCCTTTCGGAATCTCCCCAAGTTCACTATCCACCATTTCACCTGTTGCATTAGGAAAGTTGAAATTGATAAACCATTCTTTAAAAATCGTTTGGGCTAGGGTTTCCAGTGTTTCGTTTTGTTCACGTAACAGCTCTATTTTTTCGTCAAAAACTGAGAGGGTATTTGTAACTGCTTTTTGTTCTGGGAGGGGGGGATTAGGAATAGGGAAATTTCTAAGTTCGCCTAGTGTAATATATTTTTGGGTTGTTCCGCTTAGCCTGCTATAAATATAATGTTGTCCACTTTTACTTTTCAAAAAGTAATATAGCCATTTGCCTTTTGTTTCATCTCCACATTTAAACAGCCCAACATTCTTAATGGCAAAGTTAGGTTCTACATCTATCAAGCATACCTCGCCAACAGTACCAATCATTGAAAGCAATACATCCCACTGGTTAACTTTACTTCTCTTGTTGACCTTAATGTAATCCTCAGAAGAAATATGGTACGCAGACCCAACATCTAATCGGCTATCCTTAATATTCTTAGATGTAATTAATAACTTTCCTGATTCTTGCTTCTTTGGTGAAGCGTGAGTTCCATCAGCAACTTTCGCACAAAACTGTTGTGCTTCTACTGGTTTCCAAGCCGTTGGTAAAAACCCAAATTCTGTTTCAATCCATCCCTTTGGTAATTCACTCATAATGCAAATCCAACTTTTTCTAGCTGTTCTTTTAACTGCTCATCCAGCTCTTTTTCTTTCTCTATCTGCTGTGCAAGTGTAGCGGTTAAATCAGCCATCTTATCTTCAAAAGGAATGCCATCATCTTCTTCATCAGGGATGCCAACATATCGACTAGGTGTAAGAACAAAATTATGTTTTTCTATCTCTTCAAGGGTGGCTGATTTACAGAAACCTTTAATATCTTCATAACCTTCTGTTTTGCGCCAGTTATGATAGACATGTTCGATTTTCTGTATATCTTCAGGGGCAAATTCACGATGCACCCGATCTTTCATAAAACCCATTTCAGAAACATCTATAAATAAAGTTTTTCCTTGTTGTACCGTTTTTCCACGGCGTAATACCCAGATAGTGGCAGGAATCCCCGTGTTATAAAAAAGCTGTTTGGGTAGAGCCACGATACAATCAACTAGACCTGCTTTAACCATATTTGTACGAATATCCCCTTCACCCGATGTATTGGAGCTTAAACTACCATTGGCAAGTACCGTTGCCATGACACCATCAGGGGCAAGGTGGTAAAGCATGTGCTGCATCCAAGCAAAATTAGCGTTTCCTTTTGGTGGTACGCCATATTTCCATCTACCATCTTCTACTAATATTTCTTGCCCCCATTCCGATTGATTAAAGGGAGGGTTAGCTAGGATATAATCGGCTTTAAGGTCTGGGTGGGAATCTTTTAAAAAACTTCCTTCTGTATTCCATGCCACAAACTGCGAGTTGATATTGTGAATGGCAAGATTCATTTTAGAAAGCTTCCAAGTGGTCTGGTTGGATTCTTGACCGTAAATGGTGATGTCTTGAATATTTCCTTGATGCTCTTCAATAAATTTCTCACTCATGATAAACATGCCACCACTACCACAAGCGGGGTCATAGACTCTACCATTATATGCCTCGATCATATCTACCATTAGTTTAACGATGGATTTAGGCGTATAAAACTGTCCGCCTTTTTTACCTTCGGCACTGGCAAACTCACCTAAAAAATATTCATACACCCGCCCAAGCAGGTCTTTGGAACTTTCTTTTTGCGCTTGAAGTTCAATATCAGAAATAACATCAATTAATTGCCCTAAAGAAGTTTTGTCCAGATTGGGCTTTGCATATACTTTAGGCAAAACATTTTTTAATTCGCTGTTCTCCTTTTCTATGATGCTCATAGCATCATCAATGGCTATCCCAATTTCTGGGAATTTTGCTTTAGCTTGTAGGTTTTTCCATCGAGCATCTTTTGGCACAAAAAATATATTTTCTGCCAGATATTCATCCCTATCTTCTGGGTCGGAATATTCATCATTGTCTAATCGATCATAGAGTTCCTGAAATGAGTCAGAAATGTATTTTAGAAAGATCAAACCCAATACGACATTTTTATACTCTGCCGCATCAATATTTTTTCTTAAACGATCCGCTGTGTTGAATAAAGATGCTTCAAAGTTATTATTTCCGTTTGCCATTATTTTCTTTCTTGGTTGAATTTGTTTCGATAGAAGCAATTATTATAGTGTCATTCTCTTTTAATGACTTCAAGGATTGCGCTTATTAAGCATTTACTTAACACACCCTTTATTAAAGCCGTTATTTTTAGGGGCTTTGCCCCTTTCGGATCATATGCGCCGTTTCAATTCCATCAATAAAGCCCATCATCGGTTTTGTTATTTTTTTGATAAATCGATGGTCCTGTTCGATGATGTTATTCAAATATTTAATCTGTAATATGTCGATCATGGGGTTCTGTCGCAAAAGATAAGTATTTGTGTAAAACCGGCTATAAACCTGTTTTCATTCCTCTCATGAAAAAAAGCATCATGCAGGAGAATATACTATTACCTCATCGGGATAATTGAATGGATAAGCTAGGTATGATCTGGTGTTCAGGAAAATAATGACTTAAAAAATAGCACCATTTTTAGTTGAGCATGCAAACCTACTTTGTGTAAAATTAAATCTTATGATCGTAGGTAATAGGCCATTTTTGGTTTTTGCGACAGAACCCGATATTTTTACTTAATGCGCTGTAATCCTTACAATACGCACCTCAAATTTAGATTTATTATGCTTTTAAATGAACTGTTCTGGCTAGCGCTGAGATATTTCGGATAATAGCCAGATTTCAAACAAACCTAGTCCATTATGGGTATACCTCAAGGATACCCTATGAAGCTCAGTATTATAATAGTCCATTAACTGCTTAATACTATGTATAATGGACTTCAATAAAGAGACTATGTAAAGT
>NZ_BDMN01000346.1 GCF_002189065.1 Bathymodiolus platifrons methanotrophic gill symbiont | reverse complement strand
ATTTTTTAGGTTGGTTTTGAATGTGTGGTTTAATTGACGCTTACCTTTATGCTCCAACACAAGTAATTGCTGAGTTATTTAAAAGCAAAGGTATTGATGGGATAGCATATTATAGTATGCTTGGGGATGGGCATAATATTGTTCTATTTAAAGCAAAAACTGCAGTTTTGTTACATTGTTCACTTTGTGAAATACAAGAGGTTTCGTATGAGTTTCAAGAGATTGCAAATCGTTATGTGGTTACAGACCCTTATTAATTAAATAAAACATAACAAAAAAATCAACAGCGACCACAAATAAGCGGTGCGGTTTTGATAGTTCTGTTTTTTATTAAAATTAATACCACTTGGATAATTCTTCTATTATCATTTGTGGCCCGTTTATTTTGGCGTTATAAATTTTTTGTGAATATTAATTTGTCAATTAGAAGAGAGTTATCTCCAATATATTGTAGATAGGTAGCTTTCTTACGGTTTTTTGGTTCAAAACTAGTAAACAAGTATTTTAAGGGAAATAAAAATGGAAATATTTTGGGTTGTACTAATTATCCAAGGAATAGTTTTTGGTGGTTTTTGTTCGTTTATTGCATCCCAGAAAAATAGAGACACTGCTAGTTGGTTTTTTCTTGGTTTATTTTTTAGCTTGATAGCTGTACTAGCATTAATTGCGATACCTAAAGATAATAGTCCTGATCAACCTAACTTAAATCGTGTATGCCCATTTTGCGCTGAACAAATTAAAGAAAAAGCAAAAGTTTGTAGGTTTTGTCAAAATGATTTACCTGAGCCTGATGTTGAACAATCACTTGAACCAGAAAATAATGATGAATTTATTGAACGAGAAAATAGAATCGTAAAACATTTGCAAAAAAAACTCAATAGAGAACCAACCGAAAAAGAGATTGAGAAAGCTAAGTGGGATGGTATAGAGTTGTAAGTGTTTAATACTTTATACGTGCGGGACTGGGCTCCAACTATTTTACACACATAAATCCATTAATTATCAATAGGTTACAAAGCATGCCAATATTTATAACCTAAAGTTTCCCAATAATTATTTATGGTAAAATTGAAACTATGCTACAACTATATGAAAAAGATAGTCTTTTCATTCGTTTCAAATGCTATTGCCTAAGGGGAATTAAGTAGGGGTTTGCTATAAACATGGCAAAACCACCTAAAATAAACCTCGATACACCAGCATTGTGTATTTCAGCTACTCAATAATTGGGAAACTTCAGTTCATTAGTAACCGACTTAAAATTAAATTCATTAGCCTGCTTAAAGACACTAATCTGTTTTATCTGTCTGCGATTTGTTATCCCTTTCATCATTAGCACTGATTCTTCTGTAATCTGATATTTTCTATCCTTATTATCACCAACCGCACTATGCTTTAAGCCAAATCGTTTAAGGAAATAACCGAGTGTTCGTGCATCATACTTCCGATTGA
>NZ_BDMN01000345.1 GCF_002189065.1 Bathymodiolus platifrons methanotrophic gill symbiont | reverse complement strand
ACTTAAATACATAATGCCATCCTGAATATTACACTGCAATTGCATAGAACGCTTAAGTAGTGACTCCACACCCTCTGCGTTAATGTGCACCACCTGAAGGTTTTTAAAGCGCTGTAACTTTCCTTGTTGTTGCTCCCACCAGGTTTTTGCTTTGCGTTCATAGTATGTGTAGATCATAACTTGATCAGCACGGCCACAGGCTTTGCGAATTCTTTTCTCATCGGGTTGCCCTAAATCAATCCATATTTCAATATCACCTGTCAGTGCCTTTTGCCATAGCTCAGGCTCTTCATCATCTGCAAGCCCTTTGCTAAAGCTAAGTTGCTCATTGGCATTTGCTGCAAACGCAATAACACGTATCATAAAACGGAAATCTGTCTCTGACGGGTGCTGGGCAATGATTAGGTCGTGAGTTTGATAATAATGCCGGTCCATATCGGCAATATTAAGGGATATTTTATTGATCGTTGAGCTAATGGCCATAAGCAAAATTAAGTGATATTTATAGCTTGAATTTGCACCTCTTTAATTCTGCAGTGCAAACAAAATTTTACCCGCTTGAATAGTATGGGTTACTTTACCTTGCATCGTTGCCAGCCAGTAAGGCGTATTACGCCCCTGGCTTTGCCATGTTTCCGCATTGACCTGCCATTCTGTTGCAGGGTCAAACACACACACATCAGCCACATTTCCAATAGCGATAGAGCCTGAATTTATGCCTAAAATACGCGCTGGCTCTGAGGATAATTTAGCAATACCTTGAGATAATTCTATCGCCCCTTGTTCAACCAGACGTAATAACAAAGGCAAAACTGTTTCCAGCGAAGAGATCCCCGGCTCCGTTTCCGGAAATGCGCCCAGCTTGGCATCAATATTATGCGGCTGATGATCACTACAAATACTATCTATAGCTCCAGACTGTACTGCGGCTATTAAAGTACTTCTATCTTGCACACTACGTAACGGTGGCAATACATAATAATGGCTATCATAAGGCTGCATATCCTCATCCGTTAAGTGTAATTGGTGCATAGCGACATCAGCAGTAACAGGTAACCCTAACTGTTTTGCCTTGGCAATTAGAACAACCGAACGTGCGCAGCTTAAGCCACGAAAATGTACCCGACACCCCGTTTGCTCAATTAGTTCGATACATTGCATTAAGGCAATCGTTTCTGCGGCAACGGGAATCCCTGGTAGGCCATAGCGACTCGCCATTGCTCCTTCATGTGCACAGCCTTGATTGCTTAAAGCCTGTTCTTGCGGGCTATACATCAATAATAAATCATGTGTTGCTGCATATTCCATTGCCCGCCGTAAAACCAACAAGTCATGAATAGCCTCTTGTGCATGGCTTACAGCGACACAACCAGCTTGCTTTAATGCAAACATGGAACTTAATTCTTTGCCTGCTAATTTTTTAGTTAACGCTGCAACAGGATATATATGTGCATAAGCACACTGTTCTGCTTTATCTTTAATTAACTCCAGTACTGCAGGTGTATCAATAACAGGATTAGTGTCAGGTGGAATGCATAGACTAGTAAATCCGGCACTAGCTGCTGCCCGTGTTTCTGATAGTATGGTTGCTTTATGCGTCTGACCAGGTTCACGCAGGCGCGTGCTTAAGTCGATAAAACCGGGACAAACGACTTGTCCCTGTGCATCAACCCGATGTTGCGCAACAAAGCCTTCGGGGGCACTGCCGACACCAACAATTTCACCCTCAGCAATATACAGGTTCCCCTGTACATTCACTTCATTCATGGGATCTATAATCTGTCCATTTACAATTTCAATACGCATTATTCAGTCCCCGCATTGCTATGCATCGTCATTGACATAACAGCCATACGTACTGCTATCCCATTAGTCACTTGCTGTAAAATAACAGACTGCGGCCCATCGGCCACACTTGATGAAATTTCGACACCACGATTAATAGGTCCTGGATGCATGACTATCGCATCCTTATTAGCACACTTTAATTTATCATCCGATAAGCCAAAACATTTAAAATATTCACTTTCACTGGGTAGCAGAGCACTATTCATACGCTCTTTTTGTAAACGCAGCATAATAATGACATCAATATTCTTTAAGCCAGCCGCTAAATCATGATAAACCGTCACCCCCAGGCTTTCCACTTGTGCTGGTAATAAGGTCTTGGGGGCAATAACTCTAACCTCTTGCGCACCAAGAATATTCAAGGCATGAATCTGGGACCTGGCCACGCGCGAGTGCAAGATATCTCCGACTATGGCCACTCGAAGTCCTGAAAATTGCTGTTTTACTCGCCGAATCGTGAACATATCCAGCATCGCCTGTGTTGGATGTTCGTGCTGTCCATCTCCAGCATTAATAACACTGATATGTGGCGCTGCATGCTCAGCCATAAAATGAGCGGCACCACTTAATGAATGACGCACGACAAACATATCGACCTGCATCGCCTCTAGATTACGAATAGTGTCTAATAAGCTTTCTCCTTTAGACGTAGCGGAGGTCGCAATATTCATACTCAAAACATCGGCAGAAAGCCGGGATGCTGCAAGCTCAAAGGTCGCACGAGTACGGGTGCTATTCTCAAAGAACAAATTAACAATCGTTTTGCCACGCAATAAAGGAATTTTTTTAACCCGCTGCTCAGAAATATCTGCAAAAGATTCAGCCGTATCCAAAACTTCTGTTAGTAAGCTTTTATCCAGACCTTCAATACTTAAGAAATGTTTTAATTTTCCTGATGAATTTAATTGTAAATTCTTGATAGCAAGCATAAGCCCCTCCTAGGAAACTGTCTGAATTACCACACCTAATGGCTCAGACCCGGTTAGTTTAATACGCTGTCCGGCGATCAGATTTATCTCGGCACCAATACAATCAGGGCGAATAGGCACTTGTCGACCATTGCGTTCAATCAAAACTCCTAAAATAACTTGTCTAGGTCGCCCGTAGTCAAAAATCTCATTTAAAGCCGCCCGAATCGTGCGCCCGGTATAAAAAACATCGTCAATTAAAATAATATCTCGCCCTTCGACAGTTAAAGGCAATTTACTCTGCTTTACTTTAGGGTTGACACCAATTTGCGAAAAATCATCCCGATAAAAAGAAATATCCAGCAAACCCAAAGGCTCTTTAACCTTAAGACATTGATGTATTTTCTCTGCCACCCAGACTCCGCCCGAGTGAATACCAATAACAATGGGATTCTCGATCTGCCTTTGCTCTATTGCCTCAACAAGTGATGCCCCTAATTGATTAAGTAAAAGCGGAATTTCTATCTGATCAACTGTCATTATTACTTTGTTGGTTTAGCCAGGACTGAAGAATTAATTGTGCTGCGAGCTGATCCTGTACTTCCCACAGTTTACTTGCACTGACGTGAACATCATCATACAACATTTGTTTTGCCTCAAAGGTTGATAGGGCTTCGTCCATTTGAAACACTGGCAAATTAAAACGACCATTTAATTGCCGGCAGAATTTTAACATTCTTGGTGTAATGGGATTATCAGTACCATCAAATTGACGAGAGACACCTACAACCAGACCTTCAGGTTGCCACTCTTTAATTATTTGACTAATTTTTTCCCAGTTAGGAACCTGGTTAAGCGACCGAATAGTCTCTAGGGGGCTAGCTGTTTTAGTAGTTAATTGCCCCACTGCCATGCCTATTTTTTTATTGCCAAAATCAAACCCTAAATAACTGTCCGAATTTAACTTTGCCAGAACAGGATCCTGCTTATGCATGCCCGACCTGACTGCTTAATAAATTAATATCCAGACCCATTTTATTTGCTGCGGCACTCCAGCGCTTGTTAATTGGAGTATCAAACACAACCCCTTCATCATACTGGGTGCTCAACCAGGCATTACTTTTCATTTCTGTTTCCAGCTGATCGACACCCCACCCAGCATAACCCAAAGCAATCAAAAACTTTTTAGGCCCTTCTCCTTCAGCAATGGCTTTCAATATATCTCGCGATGTCGTTAAGGACAAGGTATCAGATACAGCAATACTAGATTCCCAAAGCTCATTAGAAGTATGGTGCAAAACAAAACCACGCTCTTGTTGTACGGGGCCACCAGAAAAAATGGGAATTTCCGCAATTTTATCACTGCTAGCAACAATGTCCATTTGCTCTAAAATATCGCCCAGAATCATTTCCATTGGATGATTAATCACTAGCCCTAATGCACCTTCGCTATTATGCTGACAGATAAATGTGACTCCATGGAAGAAATTAGGGTCTTTCAAGTTCGGCATTGCAATCAGCAATTGATTTTTAAAGGAGTCGATTTCTTGCATAAAAACTCTTGATTAATTTTTTAATAATGACAGGTCGCATCAAATTTTACAAAGCGTGCTGAACAAATGTTACACCCACTGCCACAAATCCGATTGTTGTGATAATAAAACTTATGGCTGTTAAAACCCTCCATATTTGTTTATTCCAAAAATCAGGGTCAAAAGCTGCAACGACAAAAACACTAGGGTTAGTAAACCCACCTATAGCGACACACCAACATGCAAAAACAGGCAGTTCAACACCGGAACCATAAAAGGCTAAATTGAATAGCGCCATAAGAGCATAATCTATATGTGCTCTAATCATGGTTTTATAATCAACTAAAAATTTTTCATCGATACCTTTAATTGGGAACCAGCGAGCAAATGTCATTAGCCATGCTGATAGTATGAGTGCTGTCATACAGGCAACTGCGCCTATTAATAGAATTTCCATAAGACCTCTTTAAACAAGAACATCATTAGCTGAAAGCATTATAAGATAGTTCTGACGAGAACTAAAAATACTGGCGTTATAAATATTAAAAAAGAGCATAAACAACCATAGTTTTTTAAGGTCAACCAGAATAACTTTATACTAAAAATTGGCCATCCAATTTGGTAACGATTATCTATTCGCCTCTACTAGAAAATATAAAGGAGCTAGTTAACTTGCATCTCCTACCACAATATATAGTGCCAGGGGGTTCTAACCCAATGGCATTAGCTTAAGCCATTACCCCCTTCGGTTAAGAGCCCGCACGAATGCAATCGCATGAGAAATCACTTTACCCATTTCAACTCTACATCTGAAGTTTCCCAATAATTATTTATGGTAAAATGAAAACTATGCTACAACTATATGAAAAAAATAGTCTTTTCATTCGTTTCAAA
>NZ_BDMN01000344.1 GCF_002189065.1 Bathymodiolus platifrons methanotrophic gill symbiont | reverse complement strand
TTTTAGTCACCTCTATACTCTCATGCTAAGAGTTTATAGTCAAGATTTAGAATCATAAATTTGTAATTTCATAAACCTTTTGGATTACAGTAATTTGAGCGCGGAATAAATCTTTAGTTACTTTGTTATTTAAGCGAATGCCATTGGGTGGTGGAGCCCCGCGTCAAGGCTGGTTAAATGCCTATGAAGGCGTATTCTACAGGCTCAGTCTTGGCATTTTTGGCTGGAAACATCATAGTAATAGTACCGATAGTTACACAGGCACTTTAGAGACCTTTACGCCGATAAATTCACGTTTCGAAGTCAGGACAGATATTCCCGTATCCTCTAATAGTGAAGATACAAACTTCGGGGATTTCCGAATCCAGGCGCGTATCATGCTATCAGAATCACGTAACTTCACTCAAACATTGAACATTGAACATTGACTTTCGTACTCCAACCGGTAACGCAATACACGGCGATGATGTAGCAGCTATCATTCCGCAATACCAATTCTGGGCGAACTGGTGGAAAGGCCTGCTTGTACGAGGTGGTGCTGGGTTCACAATTCCTTATGCCGGTGAAATAAGCAAGGCAGGCGCACGATCTACCTTTGATGCCAACGTATCCGTTGGTTACTATATGACTCCTCATGATATGACCCCCTTTGGTGATATGGTCTGGTACCTGGCAACAAATGTAAATCAGGCGATTGATAACCGTGCCGACGGCGGAGATACAACCGTTTCATTGTCACCTGGCTTTCGTACTCATCTGGGCATGGACTGGTATATGTTAGGAACAGTTGAAGTCCCCGTTACTAGCTCTATTTATGATTATCAAGTCATGTTTGCTTTTATGAAAGTTTATTAGAAAGCTTGAATAAAATAGAACTCATTTTTTAGAGGTAACCCCATATTAAGGAATACGGATTTAATAAAACCTTAAAGCTTTCTGCTGTAGCACTGCCAGTCTTCGAAGGACTGGCAGTTCTTACGGATATTATTGAATTCTGATTCCTAAGGCAACTCGCAACAAATAACCCACCCATCTTGCTTGTCTTTTTGCCTGTCTTCTGCGTTGAAGAAATAGTTACATAGCCAGCTATGCGCCTATTTCTACGCCTTGAAGACAAACAAAAATCCTGCGCAATATAAGGTAGATTATTTATTGCGCGTTACCTAAGCACTTATAAAAGTCATCACTAATAGATTTAAGGTCTGTTTCCCAGCTTATTGTTGGGGAGGTTTTAAGCTGGATATGCCGTGATTTAATCATTCAGTTATTTTAACCATGAAGTACATAAACTGAAGTTTCCCAATAATTATTTATGGTAAAATTGAAACTATGCTACAACTATATGAAAAAAATAGTCTTTTCATTCGTTTCAAATGCTATTGCCTAAGGGGAATTAAGTAGGGGGTTGCTATAAACATGGCAAAACCACCTAAAATAAACCTCGATACACCAGCATTGTGTATTTCAGCTACTCAATAATTGGGAAACTTCAGTACATAAAGACAGTGAAGCAAAAAGACACTTCTGCCTTTTCTTCAAGTTCTTTCATGATAAAACAATTAAAGCGCACCCTCGTGCAAATAGAATCATATTGTTCTTGTGATTCAAGCGGCGAATAAAGAGTGTCCATTTAAATTAAAACAATGATAAGCCAAGAAGTAACCATACAGTCCCCCTCCTTAACAAGGAGGGGTTAGGGGAGGTTTTATTAAAAATAATTTTGCTTTGCAATATACGTTAGGCACTGAAAATAAAAAACAGCAAAGCTTTTCCAAATAGAAGTGAGCTGCTCACTTTAGGTATCTCAGCAGGTATTCAAAACTAAGCTGAAATAATTGATTTTCTGGTGGATAATATCAGCAATTATTATTGCAGGGTCAGCAGAAATCAGATTAATGGATGGTTTACGGGCTTCTATTGAGAACTCTTTAGCGGTTGCTAATTCTAAAGGGGCTGTCTTAAAAAAATATCGCCATTTAAAGAAAACATGTGTAAGAACCAATAAAGCCTATGAATTCGTCTAATATTAAATACAAACTCAATTCTATAGATAAAACACAAATAACAGCGGCTGCCCGTAGGGCATTAATGGCAGCGGATTCAAATTACCACGCATGGCCTGCACAGCAGCAAGAAAATTTCCGGGCAACGATGGATAAAAAGGTCCGCAATAGAGTGGAGCGTGTGCTACTGGATAGTTTGCTAGATATTCAATGTAGTATAGATGATGTAGATAAGGCCTGGAGTGATGCTCCCCAGTCTAAACTGAATATTCTTAACTGGGCTCTCTTGCTTACCAAAGGGATTGGAAAAGACTTTATTTTTCTCAACGAAATGTTGGCCGATAACAAAAGCTTGCTGGATTTTACTACATTATATGATTATAACTATGCTGATTATTTGTTTCAGGAGCAAGCGAATAAAAAGGAATTTTCTGATTATGAGGGTATGGATTATTGCGCATACAAACATCCCTCATGGGTGAGGCTATTGATTGATGGTGACTTTTATTGGCTCTATGTGAAATACAGTGGGTAGTCGAATTTTAACTTACCACAAAGAAAGTAAATCATATTGATAAAATTATTAATATTGCGATAACCTCTTGCTCGTCGTTTGGCCAGTTGGACCTTGCTATTAATTCCCTCAAGAATTCCATTTGTAATCTTTGTTTCAACGAAATGAATAATGCCAGACCAATGGCTCC
>NZ_BDMN01000343.1 GCF_002189065.1 Bathymodiolus platifrons methanotrophic gill symbiont | reverse complement strand
ACTTCTCCTAATTATTTAAGTGAAATAACAGATTTAACCCACTACCGTCAAATTCAACAGATGGTTATGTCTGTCATAAATCGTTTTTTTATTACTTTGATTACTCCTTATGAGAAAAACAACAGACACAGAATTTTATATCCCTATTGATGGTACAAAAACACCTAAATTTGCAGGTATAGCAACATTTATGAAGTTACCCTACTTAGCCCTTGAAGATGCGGAGTATGTTGACATTGGTTTGATTGGTGTTCCTTGGGATGGTGGAACGACATATCGTTCTGGTGCTAGGTTGGCTCCTAGACAAGTTCGAGATGCATCAACATTCATGAGGAATATGCATAATACCTTGAAAATTAAACCTTATGAACTTTGCAATTGCGCTGATTTAGGAGATGCAAATATAAATGCTGTTAATTTACTTGAAAGCCTTCAATGGGTGGAGGATTTTTACCATCAAGTTTTATCCAAAGATATAGTGCCTTTATCTGTAGGGGGAGACCACTTAGTTAGCCTTCCAATTTTAAGAGCTTTAGCTAAAAACCAACCTGTTGGAATGGTTCATTTTGATGCTCACACTGACATGTTCTCAGGTTTTTCTGGTAATTCAAGCTTCTCACACGGGACACCATTCTACCATGCAATTAACGAAGGTCTACTTGACCCTAAGCGAATTGTTCAAATAGGTATCAGAGGTTCAATGTATACAGAAGAAGACCGATTATGGGGACTTGAAAAAGGGGTTCGCATAATTGACATGGAAGAATGCACAGATCTAGGTACAGAGGGAATATTAATAGAAATTAAGAAAGTAATTGGTGACGATGAAACCTATTTAAGTTTTGATATAGATTGCCTAGATCCAGCTTTTGCTTCTGGAACAGGAACTCCTGAAATCGGGGGCTTTACAAGTATTGAAGCTCAACACTTAATACGAGGTTTACATGGGAGCAACTTAATTGGAGCTGATTTAGTAGAAATTTCACCACCTTATGACCAATCAAGTAATACAGCTCTAGTTGGAGCAACACTGTTATTTGAGATCCTCTGTTTGCTTGCAGATAGAAAGCAAAAGAGAGAGTCAGTAAAAAAAACATCAATGGAGGAAAGTGATGGATAAGTATTCTTTAAGTACAGATGAGGTTGTTACGTTTTCAAAAAACGGATGGATAGGTCCATTCGACTTGGGGATGGAGAGTAATATTATTGACTCTTGCTGTTTTCGTTCTGAGGAGATTGTAGAAAAAAAATTAGTTAGCCCCCTATATTCGAAACACTCAGTACGTGACTGGCATTTAATCGAAAATAATTATTTAGACTTATTTAAACAAGAGCAAATCGTTCACAGAGTGAAATCTATCTTTAACGGTGAAAATATAAAATTATGGCGTTCAAAAATATTCGTAACTCCAAAAAATGGCCGAGGGATAGGCTGGCATCAAGAATGGGGACACTTCAATGGAGAAGAAATTGGTAATAACATCCCTGCGTTAAAGCCTTTAAACTTCGATGTTTCTTGGAATTTATCTGTTTGGGTTGCTCTGAATGATATAACTATTGAGCGATCACCGATGCAATTTTTAACTGGTTCTCACAAGCATCGGTATGAAATAAAAATGGTACCAATGTGTGATTCAGCGTTCTTTGTTAACCCTTTCGATAAAATTGAGAGCAAAGATGAATTAGTTCAACAGATAAAAGAATCAACTATTTTACTAGATATAAATACCACTACATTACTAGATGGTATTGAGCAGAAGTCAATCTCTCTTGATGAGCTTAAAAAGGTTTGCTGGGAGAAAATGCAAAAATTCTCCGCGGCTGTAACACTTCCTTTTGATACTGAGGATGGAGAAGAAACATTACTAATGAAAAAGGGGCACTTTGTGATTTTTAGCGAGCGAACAATGCACCGTTCCTTGCCAAACTTAACAGATGGTAACCGTGTTGCAATAAATTGTCGAATGACCCCCGCTTCGACGGAAGTTTACCCTGGGAAAAAAGAGGGGAAGGTGATCGATGGTTCTAACTTAGATATTACAAAACATGAATGCGTTGAGTTATCTTAGTTAAAAACAACCCAAGGAATTCCGGTTCTGTCGCAAAAAGTGTAAAAACCGACTATATCTTAGTTTTATGAGGCTAATGAATAATATTTCATACAGAATAAAACACCGATCATCCTATCGTTAAAATTTCGGCAGATAAGTTGTAAAGTCATATGCCACCTGGCATACAGGTTAATAAGTCCTTAAGAAATACCGCCATTTTAAACTGAACATGTGAATCTTATTTGGATGAGATTAAGCCTTATAATAGTGGCATTCGGTTTTTTGCGACAGAACC
>NZ_BDMN01000342.1 GCF_002189065.1 Bathymodiolus platifrons methanotrophic gill symbiont | reverse complement strand
CTTCCTTGTTGATGCTCTTAAGAGCTGCTTTATTTGAACCACTTTTATCTATATTGACTAATTCAGGCAGACCATTTCTCTTAATGGCTTTCTTAAAAAATCGCTTGGCTGCTTTCATATCACGCTTTGCAGTGAGTAAAAAGTCAATGGTGTTGCCTTCTTTATCAACTGCTCGATAAAAATATTTCCACTCTCCTTTGACTTTAATATAGGTTTCATCCATCCGCCACCGCCCACACACAGGACGCTTCTTTTTGTGAAATTCTTTCTCTAATTTAGGCGCATACGTGATAACCCAGCGGTTAAGTGTGCTGTGGTCAACATGATAGCCTCGTTCTTCCGCTATTTCTTCAAGATTGCGATAACTGAGTGGGTAAGCCAAGTACCATCTGACATTTAGGAGAATGATCTCTTTTTCAAAGTGGCGCCATTTGAAACTAAGCATTTGAGAATTCCTGATATAGAGATTTAAACTTAATGATAGCAGATAACCTGGGGAAGTGAACTTTATGCGACAGAACCGTTAAGTGTAACGCTAAATCATGCTTTACTTGAACAATAACCTAATTGGGAGCATATACAATCTACACAGGGCTGAATGAAGCCTTTAAGCCCCTTAAAATAGTCTTTGGTATGTGGGGGGGCAGGAGTAAGGCATTAAACCGCCTTATAGAGTGTCTAGCGCACCCTATTGCCGAAACTGTAGAATACTCCAAGATAGAATAAACAATCCTTTTCGGACTCAATCAAAAACAGCAGATTCCAGATATAACACCAATTTTATAAGCTCGAGGTCGGCTATCTTTTCGCGCCGACCTATTGTACCGCAGACCACATTCCACAAATTCTGCTGTATACCGTTCATGTGGGGAATGTGTTGGTTCCCTGCAGGCGTGTTGATAAAGCATGGATAACGAAAAAATGTTATCCACCCCTTACCAACACTAACCAACACATTCCCCACAATCACTATCAATCCCAGCGATATGTATTCTCTTAAACCGCGCTCCGCGCATCAATAAAATAATCAATTGTATTTTTAAAAGAATAAAGAGATAGATAGTATAGCCGTATAGACCCCTGAGGCCGGCACACAAAATGCCTTTCACAGCCCCCCCTCCCACGACTGCTTAAAAAAACAGACTATGCGGACTAGAGTTTCAGTGAATCTTGGAATCGAGTTACTTGGGTTTTTAAGCCCCTTTCACTACCGTTACGCCCTGCGCGTTACCAGATATAATAAATATATCCGCCCTTGCTCCAAACGCGCCACTTTTTGCCCTATAAAATTCAAATCTCACAATCAAAACGGTTCTAAGTTTGTGACTTCTACTTTATGCAAAAGATGCCTTATGGGTTGCCTTAGCAAAATCCTTGATTGGCAACACTGTCCTGACCTATTCCAAACCATCATGATTCCAAAATAGGGGCTGAGCTTGTAAAGAAAGAGTTTCCAAATAATGCTTTCAAATGAGATGCTAATTAAGATATAATTAACTTCTGTTTGAGAGCAAGAGTTTGGTTCTTGCCTTCAAGCTGTGGTGAGTGACTGTAATCACTCATACACAACCTTTATTAAAGGGAAAAAACCTAAGTACTTAAAAATGCTTGGGTTTTTTTTTGCCTTTAAGTCCTAAACTTTAAAAGTTCGGGACTTGT
>NZ_BDMN01000341.1 GCF_002189065.1 Bathymodiolus platifrons methanotrophic gill symbiont | reverse complement strand
GTTCACTTTGATATACGTTTCATCCATGCGCCAAGATTTATTGGTTTCTCGTTTCTGAGATTTAGCGTTTACAGCAATGTCAGGAGAATAACGGATAACCCAACGGTTGAGCGTAGCATGATCCACTTCAACACCTCTTTCTTCCATAATTTCTTCAAGGTCGCGATACGAAACACCATACCTGACATAAAAGAAAACAGCATAAAGAATGACATCTTTTGGAAAGTGAGTACCTTTGAAGATGAGCATGTGATCCACCTTTTATTGAAATATGAGAATTATGATAGCAGATAACGCGGAGAATGGGGATTTATGCGACAGAACCATATTACCAAAGACAGGATGAACTATGCGCACCATATTGAAGAAAAATCACCGATTGGCTCTGGGGTCACCGAGGCTGCGTGCAAAACATTGGTTAAACAACGACTTTGTGGCTCGGGTATGCGCTGGAAAAACAAAGGAGCAAAAGTAGTGCTGAGCTTAAGAGCTTTAGTTCAGACAACAAATAGATGGCAACAGTTTTGGGATAAGATTATTCAATTTGGTGTAGAGCATCAAACCGCATAAAAAATTATATTAAAGCCGCACCCATTCGAAACACCAGACTGCTTTTGATAAGTGCCGTCTTTTTTCTTTTGCTCTCGCAATTTTTTTTGTGTTGCTAACTCTTTTTTTTATGCGCTTTGTGCTCTTCTCGGTTAGGACGTTTGCTAACTTTACTCATGATTTCTATTGAGGGTAGTATTAGAACTTAATATGATAGGAAAGCATTATATAGAAAATATAAAATGGCTTTTTATGCGGGTTTTATTTCATGCGTCAGGGCTGTAGAAGAGCCGTAATCTGAATCGCTATGACAACTCAGCTGTTGTATAACTTTCGATTAAAGTAAATCTATGAAGGCCATTTTTCCTCCTGTAATAACTAGAACACTCCCCGCTAATCTGTTAATTACATTAATCATTCTAGGGGGAATATTGTTTTTTCTTATTTTACTTCCCAAAGAAAAGTACATTGAGTAGCCAATGAGATCCAGGACAACAGTTATCGCACACATAACAGTTAACTGTGGGATGATAGGGTTCAGGGGATCAATGAATTGGGGCAATAATGCTGCAAAATAAAGTAAAGCTTTAGGGTTTGTAATTTCTAATATAAATCCTTTGCAAAATATTACATAAAGACTTTCTTCAATACTGTTATTTGCTCTAATTTTTAGCCCTCCAGATATATTGAAAATTGCTCCTATACCTAAATACATTAAATATAAAATACCAATCCATTTAATAATAAAAAACAGATGTGTTGTGGTAATCATTAAAGCTGCGATACCAGTCGCAGATAATGCAAAGAAGACAATATTAGCAAATGCAATCCCCAAAATCATAAAAATTGCTCTCTTATACTTTGTAGATGCACCTTCAACGGCAACTCCTATTGCAGCCGGTCCAGGGGATAACACAACGATAAAAGTAGTTATTGTAAATAATAGAAGAGCACTTAAAGATAACATTCGTTTCCTTTATGATTTGGTAGTGAGTTTTAAAGGTATATTTATATAGGCTTATACATTAACAAAGAGCATGGTTATGCTAACGTCTCTTCTTTGGTTTGAAAGTTAACCTCAACCCATTGTTCATCAATATTAAAATTCTTCATTACTTTCTTACTTAATGCAGGTGTAATTGAATGAGATAATATTGAAACCCCAATAAGCCAATCTATACATTCTGTAATGTTGTTTTTACTTAGTGCTGGAGAAATCTTAAGCCAATCTAGTAATGTGTTAATAGCCTTAAGTATATCGGGAGTTGGAAAAGAGAAGTGTACTTGTTGCGCTTCAAAAAACTCCATTAACCTTACTGAAGGGGTACACTGAACATCAACAGTACCCTGGTCATTAATGAAATTAATAACATCATCTGTCTGTCCTATCATATCTTTCAAATAAACCGATTTATAAAATGAGTCAAATTTATCTAAAGTAAAGCTATTAGGTGAAAATTGAGGGTTAATGTACATTATGTATAACCTAGCAGCATCACTGGGATAATTGTGCTTATCAATTAAGTCCGCAGCCCAAATTGCATGGCCTGTACTTGATGCTATTTTTTTTCCATCTAATTGGAAAAAATGATTTGTTAAGAAGTAATCAAACGGTTTTATTTTTAAGCCTTGTGCAGCCCCCAAAAACGCCACTAAATAAGCGTTAGTATTATCAATTCCAAAGCCTGCTATAGTTTTAACCTGCGAACCTATTGAAAAGGGTTTTTCATCATTATCGAATGCTTCTCTGTATTTATCTGCTAAATATAGAGAATAAAAATACATTGTGGTATATGAAAACATCACTTGTTGCTCGCTAAATTTGGGGTCTTTATATTCAATTCCCCAAGTATCTGGGTATGTTAAACGGACATTGTTACCTTCTTTCTTTAAGAACGTTCGGGCAATTTCAATAAATCTTGGATCCAATCCCATCACTTTCCACTGCTTTTCAAGAATAGAAGGGTTTACTTTTATATATGCACAAGTATCTGTGATTTGATAGACACTTTCATTATTGGTTAATGCGGGAATAAAATATGGGTTTATAATTTCTTCTGGGCGAAGATTTGCGCCACAATCCTCACAGTAAAAAGCTTTCATCTGTGATCCACAATTTGAGCAAGAGCCTCTTATCCAGCAACCGGTCATTAATTTACCGTCATTACGCTTATGAAATTTTTCTAATTTATATGTTACTGCTGAGTTAAGTTTTAGCTCATCACAAAGATGTTGGTGTGTTTCATTGAATGATTTTGAGTGTTGTTCTGATAAAGGGTTTATATAACTATCAAAAACGATGTCAAATGCAGATAAGTCTTCAAGCATTAATTCATAATACTTATTATTCAGCTCAGTGGCTGTTAGCCCTTCCTGAATAGCTTTCAAGCTTACATGAGCTTCATAAGTATCCACCCCTGACATTACTTTAACATCATGGCCTAGAAACTTTAAGTTTCTAGCTAAAATATCAGTTTTCAAATATGGCCCAGAGATATGCCCGATGTGAAACCTGCCGTTAGGTGTCGGCATTATTGGTATAAATAAGTATTTTTGCATTTTCATTTTCGGCCCTTATAAATCAAAATTATAAAATATATTTTTATTTTTAATGAAGCCTTCATTACTATAAATATTTTTGGCTACTTCATTAGTTGATTCCGTCTCTAAAAACAAACCTCTAGCACCTGATGTCTGCGCAACTTGCTTGTTATTTTCAATCAACTTTTTAGCTATACCTTTTTTTCGGTAGTCTTTGAGAACAAATAGATCATTTAACAACCAGAGTTTTTTCATTGCAGTTGATGAGTAGAGTGGATACATCTGAGTAAATCCAACAATGGTTAGTAAGGGCTTGCTTTCGTCAACTGCAATAAGTATTAAAGAATCTTCAAATTCAATTCTTTTACTTATAAATTCAACCGCTAATTCATTATTTCTCTCACACTTATAAAAATTCCGATAGTGTTCAAATATTTCAACAATCTGTAATAGATCGGTTTTTTCTGCTCTTCGAATAGTAATCATATAGCTATGCTCATCTTGCTTGCTTTTTTTGAAATTTCTGGTGCAAGTTTAAATCCTTGCCCACTAAAACCTGACACGAATAAGCAATTTTTTGCTATTGGAGACAGTTTTATTTCGCCTTGTCTAGACGGGGTGTAAAGGTCGTAGCCAACCACCTTCTTGTTAACCTTTATAGTATTTATATTGGGTAATTTTTTATTAAAAAAGTCGATAATTTTCCTTTCATCTATAGCTGAAAAGGGGGGTATTTTTTTTAAATCTAAATCCCACTCATCAATAACCTTCCCCATTAATACAGCACCATTACCCATAGGTTTTATATAGTATTCAGATATATCATCAATAACAATTGGTGGTGTTTCATAAGGATTTCCCCCCGGTGACATTGTTCCCAATAAGTACTGAATTCGTTTGTTTCTCAGTGTCTTTGATAAACTAGGAAAAAGAGTTTCCAAAATCCCTACACCTTCAGCACCTCCTGCAAAGATAATTTTATCGGCAAAAATATCTCCATTATTTGTTTTAATTCCGTGGCAATACTCACTTTCATTTAGCAAGTTTATTACTCTGGTATTTTCCAGTAGGTTGCCACCATTACTGCACCCTGCTAAAACATAATTTCTACAAGTTTCTAGTGGATCTAAATATCCAGCACCTACGTCATGAATAAGTAAGCCACTCCTAGAGAATTTAAATCGTTTTTTAAAAAAACTAGAGTCTTGAATGAAAATACCACCTGATTTGAAGTCATATTGATTGATCTGCTCATCAATCTTATTGCCATTCATTGCTGTACGGTAAACTAAATCATGTTGAAAAAAAGTATTATCAACGCCTGTATGTTTTTTGAAATTTTTGAAAAAATCAAGGCTATTTACAGCTAGATCCATTATTTCTGGAACAGGGTCAAAAGCTCTAACAATAGCTCCAGTCGTAGACGTAGCACCGCTTTCACCAACTTTTTTTGCTTCAACTAACAGAACTTTATTGCCTAATATTTTCGATAATTCAAAAAAAATACTAGAACCTATAATTCCACCACCAACAATAATTGTATTGTAATTATCTCTCAGCATTATTAGTCCCACCAAACAGAAAATAGATGCATTGTTTTATCGCTACAGTTAGTTAGAAGGTGCGATTCATTCGAATCAAAAACAACTATATCACCAGTATTGATAGCAATCTCTTCTATGCCATTGACAACAACTTTCCCTTCACCCTCTGAAACCATCAAAGCTTCTTTAACACCATGAACATCTAAAGGCGCGGATGAATTGCTTGCTAACGTTAATCTCCCTAAGCCTATTGGTGCTGGCTTACAAAGAGAACGCATTACAGCATTTTGACTAATTAAGGAGTCTCCAAATTCTTCCTGTGATGAAAAATGTAGATAAGCCCCGCTCTGGGTGTATTTAGTTTCCTTGACCACAGAGTCGCTATATATATTGGTTTCTCTATGTTTAGTGGTATAAGTAAAAAGTAAGTTTAATATCTTTGCGTGTTCTTCTGTTGCTACCCAATCAGTCAGAGATTTCAAACATTGAAATTTAACTTCAATGATTGCTCTACTTTCCTCTGGAGCTTTATCTTGAACATTAATTCCAATCACCTGACTGAAGCTAATCGCATCTTTGTTTGACTCAAGTAACTTTTTGACATGGACCACCCATTCAGGAAAATACTCCCTTCCTTCATCTGTTAAATAATGTTCTACAAAAGCGGTTATCATTATTATTCCTTAGTAGTTAAATATAATTTCTAATTTTATGGTTGAACTATTTCCAGGTTACAAAAGTGTTTTCTGATTCCATGTCATATGCATTAAAACCGAGCATACTGTTAATTATTTTTGCGCTTCTCCATGCACCTAAAACCAGGTTTCTATCTGAAACACCCCAGCTAGATGTCGAGCCATTTTGAATATAAATCTTGTTTTTTATTCCTGAAGGGAGCTTGGCTGAGAAGTCTTTATGTGGGTTCTGTCGCAAGTATTGTTGGAAATGCAGGAAGCCTAGTCTTCAG
>NZ_BDMN01000340.1 GCF_002189065.1 Bathymodiolus platifrons methanotrophic gill symbiont | reverse complement strand
CGTTTTGTTACGCATGGTCGCTTGATGAATTTCTAGGAAACTTCAGTCTAATAATTGGCCGCGCTTTAATAAGCGCTTATGGCAACGTAATTATTATGAGCATATTATTCGTAATGAAGACTCGCACCTTATAATCTCACAATACATTCAAAGTAACCCAGTAAAATGGCAGGAAGATAAATATTATGTCTGCTTTAAACGAAGATGCCATTGAACAAAACCTGATTGAGTTATTAATCAATCAAGGTTATCACTACTTTCATCGCTCCAGTCTTGTGCCTAATAGCGATAATCCACAAAGAGTTGAGCTTGATAGTGTGGTTTTAGAAAATCATTTTAAATCATCATTAGAAAAACTTAATCCTGACCTACCTGATACTGCATTAATGGAAACTTACCAGCAGGTTCTCTCGCTGGGGTCATAACGATAATGGCATTATGAGCAATAACGAGGAGTTTCATCTGATGATAACCGGTGGTGTTAATGTTGAGGTGTTTGAAGAGATGTATTAGTTAAGCTAATTGATTTTAAACAAGCTGGGAATAATTCATTTTGGGTGGTTACTCAGTTTGTCATCAAAGGTGAATAATCAATCTAAACGTCTGGGTGTGTTGCTGTTTGTTAATAGCTTACCTTTAGTTATCGAGCTGAAGAGTTGACAGAGGCTTAAACTTTAAAAAAGAATCAAGGCGGGACTAAAGCCTCGCCAAGCAAAACACGCTTTATCGGTGCCTTATAAATTGGCATCAAGCAACTCTGCCGATTGTAAACATTCTATAAAATGGTTCTCTACCATTAATACAACTTCTTTGTCTAACTTACCGGCATGACTTTGCTTATTTAATTCCAACATGATGTTTTGCGGAGAAAATTTATCTCGGTAGGCTCTCTTTTGTGTCAATGCCTGAAAAACATCGGCAACAGCTATAATTTTTGCCTCGATTGAAAGCTCCTGGTCATTATTACGGTAGGGGTAACCACTACCATCGACACGCTCATGATGTTGTGCTGCTCACTTTGCTATATCTTCAAACCCAGTGATATTTTTTAAAATGTCATAACTGTCAAAACTATGCCGCTGGACTATATAATATTCTGACTGGGTCAATTTACCAGGCTTATCTAAAATTTCATCGGGAACTCGTAATTTACCTAAATCATGCAATAGTCCTGCTAATTCGAGTTTATCGCACTGATGCTCAGAAAGCTTGAATAATTCCCCGAGGGTTCTGGATAAATTTGCGACACCATCTGAATGTTGAGTGGTAAAGGTACTTTTTGCATCGACAATCTGCGAGAAAATAAGAATTATTTTTTTTAGTTCTTGAAAGTCTATTTCCTGAGTTGAGTGATGTTGAATCAAGGATGAAGCATAGCCTGACAGTTGTGCTTGTTCCATGGATAACCAAAACGATTCAGGTGCTGATATTTGCAAAAATATATCAACCAGATCGTAATGAAACCAACGCCCTGCTTTTGCTTTTATTTTCCTTCTTATTTGTTCTCTGCTGCCAAGAATATTAGGATCACTTTCAAGTCCATTCAAAGCAAGAATATCTACCCTATCGGCCATGTAAATACAATTGGCACCAAATTTTACGGCTTCAGACAAGTCCAGGCCTAGCAATTCTGTCCAGGGCGTATGGTGATACATTACGTAATTTTCCAAGTGGGCAAGCATGGGTCTTTTTTGTAATAAGTCCGCTCCCTTATCGCAATGATTTCCTACATTTTTACCTTCAAAGTTGGTTAGTTTTGAATGTATTGCAGTATTGGAAACACCGCAATCATGCAAAATTGCGGCGAGAAATAAGTCATCCAGACGATCATCATCCCAATTTAGTGCTTTACCGCACTCGGCAGCTATATAAGCAACTCGTTTGCCATGATAAATTTGATCGACACCCACCAAGTCCACCGCATCAGATAATGAGAAAATAACTTCGTAAATATTTATATTAAATTTCGACATATCAATTTTTCTTAATACAGCTCTCAACAAGCTAACTAAAAATAGTTTGAGAGATCAGTAGATTCGATACTTACACTCATAATTAGACGCTTATAGGAAAACGCTATCTACACTCTTTAGGTTCTTAGCGGACTAAAGTCCGCTCTACTCAGGTTAACAAAAAAAAGCCTCACTACCTTTTCAGGTAGCGAGGCTCTTGATAAAGCTAGGCTTTGTGCTGGCTTACATCATGCCGCCCATTCCACCCATACCGCCCATGCCACCCATATCAGGCATTGCAGGTGCGCTATCATCAGATGGAGCATCGGCTACCATCACTTCAGTAGTGATCATTAAGCTAGCAACAGATGCTGCATTTTGTAATGCTGCACGTGTTACTTTAGCAGGATCCAGGATACCCATTTCAATCATATCGCCGTATTCACCTGTCGCCGCATTATAACCGTAGTTACCTTCACCAGCAGCTACCTGGTTTAATACGACAGAAGCTTCATCACCCGCGTTAGCTACGATTTGACGTAAAGGGGCAGACATTGCACGACGTAAAATATCAACACCGACTTTTTGATCATGATTTGCTCCTTCTACACCGTCTAGCGCACTAAGAGCACGAACTAGAGCAACACCGCCACCGGCAACAACACCCTCTTCCACAGCAGCACGAGTTGAATGCAATGCATCCTCTACGCGTGCTTTTTTCTCTTTCATTTCAACTTCAGTTGCAGCACCAACTTTAATCACTGCAACACCGCCTGCTAATTTAGCAAGACGCTCTTGTAGTTTCTCTTTGTCGTAATCAGAAGTTGCTTCGTCCGCTTGTGCACGAATTTGTGCCACACGGCCTTTGATATTTTCTTCAGAACCAGAACCATCAACAATCACTGTGTTTTCTTTTGTGATTTGAATTTTCTTCGCTGTTCCTAATTGATCTAATTCAACCTTCTCTAGAGACAAACCAATTTCTTCAGAGATAACTGTTGCACTAGTTAATACAGCAATATCTTCTAACATTGCTTTACGACGATCACCAAAACCTGGAGCTTTAACAGCTGCAACTTTAACGATACCACGCATATTGTTAACAACTAATGTCGCTAGCGCTTCGCCTTCTACATCTTCGGCAACAATCAATAAAGGACGGCCAGCTTTCGCTACGGCTTCTAACGTTGGCAGTAAATCACGGATATTAGAGATTTTCTTGTCGAATAATAAAATGAACGGATCATCTAATTCAACACTCATGCTATCCTGATTGTTAATGAAGTAAGGAGACAAATAACCACGGTCAAATTGCATACCTTCAACAACATCTAATTCATTGTCTAAGCCAGTACCTTCTTCAACAGTAATAACCCCTTCTTTACCCACTTTCCCCATTGCTTCTGCAATGATTTTGCCCACAGACTCATCAGCATTTGCCGAAATCGTACCAACCTGTGCAATCGCTTTGTTATCTGTGCAAGGTGTTGCTGAAGCAATAATCGCTTCAACTGATTTAGTCACAGCTAAATCAATACCACGCTTTAGATCCATTGGGTTCATGCCTGCAGCAACTGACTTTAAGCCTTCGCTAACGATTGCCTGAGCCAGTACAGTTGCTGTTGTTGTTCCGTCTCCCGCTACATCAGATGTTTGCGATGCAACTTCTTTAAGCATTTGCGCGCCCATATTTTCGAATTTATCGGCTAATTCGATTTCCTTTGCAACCGACACACCATCTTTAGTGATCGTTGGTGCGCCAAAGCTTTTATCTAAAACAGCATTACGACCTTTTGGTCCTAATGTAGCTTTTACCGCGTTTGCTAAAATATTTACGCCTGCGACCATTGAAGAGCGTGCGTCATCACCGAATTTTACTTCTTTTGCTGCCATGTTAATTCCTGACTGTATTTGTTAAATAAATTTAATGAATTAGAATATTCTGAGACTTAACCCAAAACACCCATAATATCTTCTTCACGCATAACGATCACTTCTTCGCCATCAACTTTTACTTCTGAACCAGAGTATTTGCCGAAAAGTACTTTATCGCCCACTTTAACTTCTAACGCGCGCACTTCACCGTTATCCAGTTGTTTTCCGTTACCAACAGCCAAAACTTCGCCTTCACTTGGCTTTTCAGTAGCTGATCCAGGTAAAACAATACCACCTGCGCTTGTAGTTTCTTCTTCAACACGTTTAACTATCACACGATCGTGTAAAGGACGTATATTCATCAACATCTCCTGATAATATTTAAAAATTAAAAAAATAAATTCTGTTAGCACTCGCTCAATATGAGTGCTAATAATAATCTGCTTTTGCAGTATGTCAAGTTTGTGGCATCATTTACAGTCTACTTATCTAAAATCACAGCCATATGAACGACCAACAATTGTTACGCTATAGCCGCCAAATCATGCTTCCCCAAGTGGATATCGAGGGACAAGAGCAGTTACTTAATGCACATGTACTTATTATTGGTGCAGGTGGACTAGGTTCACCTGCCTCACTTTATCTAGCAGCAGCAGGCGTTGGCACGCTTACCCTCTACGACGATGACCAAGTGGATTTATCCAACTTACAAAGACAAATTACTCATTACACAGACGATATTGGGACTGATAAAGTCATTTCAAGCCAGCAAACATTAAATAAAATAAATCCTGACACACGCGTTTTTGCTATTAAGCAACGCCTACAGGGTGAACAGTTAGAAAAAGAAGTGCTGAAGGCTGATATCGTGCTGGATTGCACGGATAACTTCAGCACCCGTTTTGAGATTAACAAGGCTTGCGTAAAACATAAAAAACCACTCGTTTCAGGAGCAGCGATCCGTTTTGAGGGGCAAGTAAGTGTTTTTGTAGCAAATGATGACAGCCCCTGTTACAACTGTTTATATGCTGAAAGTGGCGAAGAATTACAGAATTGCGCAACAAATGGGGTTATTTCGCCGATTACCGGGATTATTGGTAGCGTTCAAGCGATGGAAGCCATGAAGTTAATTATGGGTATAGGTGAAACCCTAGCGGGTAGGCTGTTATTGCTGGATGGGCTATCCATGCAATGGAATGAAATGAAGTTACGTAAGAATAAGAATTGCCCGACATGTAGAAACTGACCGTAGGGGCAATCCCTTGTGGTTGCCCATGCCCACCAGATGCGTAACCACAGAAAGGACAACCACAAGGAGTTGCCCCTACTAGGCACTTTTCTCGTTTCTAAAATTCCCCAGGCTAACAAGCTCTGGCTTATTTTTTACCTAGCATATCCTTTACTTTGTGAATAAGCTGCTCAGCCAGATCAAGCACTTTTGATTCACTGTCGCCATGCGGCTCAGTATCGCCAAAAGGCTCACCACTTTTCATAGAATACATATAAATAAAATACCCTAGTGGTGCAAATGCGCAGATAGCAACAATCCACATAAAGAAACTAACTAACAATATATCACCGACCATAAGACTACTCCCAAACATTATTTTTTATTGTTATCAAAGCGTAATATAACTCTGTATCTATCTGTGTACAAGCAAAAACCTATCAATAACATTAAACTCTTACATACAGCCAGGCTTTATACTATTAGTCATTTTTTTAGCATCCAGATATTAACCCAACACCCCAGCTAGAAACCCCAAAAATTCTTATAAAATTCAATACTATATATAAAATATTTTTTTATTTTCAAAATGAATCGCAAAACCACTCTTGCTCATCGCTTCAATCTAGGGAACTTAATTAAGTTGCGCAAAAAAACAGTTCATCGTATACTCTGAGCTGGCTTACTTGATCAAGCTAGCATAAGAATAATTAAACATAACTCCGGAGGATATTTTATGAAATGGGAAACACCAGCATACACAGACCTACGTTTTGGTTTTGAAGTAACTATGTATATCTACAACCGTTAATCGTTCGGTTCTGATGAAAAAGGGTTCTTCATTTTCAATGAAGAGCCCTTTTTTTTGCCTATTTATTTGCTAACAGACTATAACTATGAAAATAAGAGTTCTCGGCTCAGGCGCTGGAGGTGGTTTTCCGCAGTGGAACTGCAGTTGCCCCAATTGCAAAGCCGTAAGAGCCGGCACTATTAAAGCCAGCACGCGCAACCAGTCATCAATCGCTATCTCATCTGACGGAGAACACTGGGTGCTATTTAATGCATCTCCAGATGTACGCGCACAATTAGAGAGTTTTCCGGAAATTCACCCCAAAAATAAAGTACGTGGCACGGGCATTGAAGCAATAGTCATTATCGACTCGCAAATTGACCATGCAACCGGCTTACTCATTTTACGCGAGGGCGACCCGCTCAATATTTATTGCACGGATATGGTCAAACAAGACCTTAGCACTGGTTTTCCTATTTTCAATATTCTGGAACACTTTTGTGGTGTCAACGATCACCCTATTCCACTGAACGGTGATTCTTTTACCATTCCTAATATTGATGACCTTGAATTCACCGCTCTGGCACTGAAAAGTAAAGCTCCCCCGTATTCACCGCATCGTAATGATCCTCACGAAGGTGATAATATTGGTATGATCATTCGCCAGATCTCCACCGGAAAAACTACTTTTTACGCGCCCGGCTTAGGCTTGATCGAACCCCATGTAGAAAAAGCAATGGCTGCGGCTGACTGCGTTATGGTCGACGGCACTTTCTGGACTGATGACGAACTGGCCTCGGTAGGCCGCCCATTATTAGCAAGAAAAATCGGGCATTTACCACAGTCTGGTGCAGGCGGTATGATCGAATTTTTAGATACTCTGGATAAGCCGCGCAAAATTTTAATCCACATCAATAATACTAATCCGATTCTCAATGAAGAATCAAAGGAACGCGATATACTAAACCAGCACGGTATAGAAGTGTCGTTCGACAACATGAATATAGAGCTTTAAATATGACAGAACAAACACCTTGGTCACGCGAAGAGTTTGAAGCCCAGTTACGGGGCATGGAAAGGTATTACCATATACACCACCCCATGCACACGTTGATGAACGCCGGAAAACTGACGCAAAAACAACTGCAGGGCTGGGTCGCCAATCGGTTTTATTATCAGATTATGATCCCGATTAAAGATGCCAATATCCTAGCCAACTGCCCAGACCGTGAAACCCGCGCCATCTGGACGCAACGTATTCTTGATCATGACGGCCACCCTGGAGACCCCGGAGGTATCGAAGCTTGGGTACAGTTAGGTCTCGCTGTGGGCATGACGCGTGAAGAAGTTACTTCTTTAGAGCATGTCCTGCCTGGTGTAAAATTTGCCGTCGATGCTTATGTAAATTTTGCCCGCAATTCAGACTGGCATGAAGCCGCTAGTTCGTCTTTAACCGAATTATTTGCACCTAAAATTCATCAGCAGCGTTTAGACAACTGGCCGGAACTTTATCCATGGGTAGAGCAGGAAGGTTATATTTATTTCCGTAAACGTCTGACAGAAGCACGCCGCGATGTAGAACATGGTCTGGAAATTACTCTGGATTACTACAAAACACGTGAGCAGCAAGAACGTATGATTGAAATCTTACAGTTTAAGTTAAATGTTCTGTGGTCTATGGCAGATGCCATGTATATGGCGTATATTAACGATATGCCTCCGTATTTTAATATTGAAAATTAAGCGTAGGCCGAGTTAGCTTTTTGAACGTAGTGAAAAAACGTAACCCGGCATTATGCAGGATTATCGATAAATGCTGGGTTACGTTATCTTGCTGCGCTTGATAATCTAACCCAGCCTACAATAAGCATAAAATATGACCATAAACCCTGAGTTACCCATCAACTTCTCCTCCATGCACAGACTGCAATGGGAAGAGGCGCAACAAAAAGACGTTATCCTATACCCTGAAGGTATGGTTGAACTAAACCAGAGTTCAGCTGAAATTTTAAAGCTTTGCGATGGCTCGCGAAACCTGGATCAAATAATAAATGATCTAGAAGAAAAATTTTCTACTACTGGTTTAAAAAACGATATTACTAGCTTCCTAGACGTGGCATTCAATAATGGCTGGATCCAACAAGACTAAAATCACCCCTCCTCGCTGGTTACTTGCAGAGCTTACTTATAAGTGCCCTTTGCAGTGCCCTTACTGCTCTAATCCTCTGGATTATGCAAAGCATAGTGACGAAATCAACACCGAAGACTGGAAACGTGTACTCTCAGAAGCCCGTAAAATGGGCGCTGTTCAGCTCGGCTTTTCAGGCGGCGAACCCTTAACACGCCCAGACCTACCCGAACTAGTCAAACACGCACGAGAATTAGGCTATTACTCCAATCTGATTACCTCTGGCTATGGCTTAACTGAAGAAAAGATTATTCAGTTAAAAGAAGCAGGACTGGATCATATTCAGGTTAGCATACAAGCTAGCTCCAAAGACCTAAATGACCATCTCGCAGGCACCAAATCTTTTGAGCACAAACAGGAAGTCGCGCGTTTGGTGAAAAAACATGGCTATCCTATGGTCTTGTGCGTAGTGATTCATCGCGAAAATATTCATCAAATGCCTGAAATTCTTGCCATGGCAGAAGAACTGGGAGCTGATTATTTAGAGCTTGCCAATACTCAGTATTATGGCTGGGCACATGCCAACCGTGATTTATTATTACCGACTCAGGAGCAATTTGAGCAGGCCGAGGAAATCGCCCAGGCATTCAAAGAAAAAGTCGCGGGCAAAATGAAGATCTATTATGTCGTCCCTGATTTTTATGAAGACCGCCCTAAAGCCTGTATGAATGGCTGGGGCACTACATTCCTTACTATTGCACCTGATGGTGTTGCCTTACCTTGCCATTCAGCACGTGAATTACCTGGTCTGGACTGCCCCAACGTGAACGATCACAGCATTTCAGATATCTGGCATGAATCCAAGGCCTTCAATTTTTTCCGGGGCAATGAGTGGATGCAAGAGCCTTGCAGAAGCTGTGATGAAAAAGACAAGGATTTTGGCGGTTGTCGCTGCCAGGCCTATTTGCTAACAGGGGATATGTATAAAGCTGACCCAGTATGTAGCAAATCACCTGACAGACAAGTGATTCAAGATGCGCTAGATTCAGCTAGAGAAAGTGCTTTATCAGCTGATGAACAACCTTTGGTTTTTCGGAATAGCAAGAATTCCAGACTTTATTAATAACGATGGAAACATAGAGCTAGCCACTCTCACAAGCCTTAAATATACTTTGCACGGCCACAGTTGCAGTTTTCTGGCGGCGGATTTTTGTCGATAACTGTGTTGCTGAAACAGTTTATTAATGAATTAAGGAAATACCATGAACATCAAGCGATATATTATCAATGTATTGGTACTCGCTACCTTTATAAGCATTCTCAGCGGCTGTAGCACGAAAAGAGATTCAGCTGTTGCAACTGAACTAGCGAACATTAAGTTAGAGCTTGCGCAGGCAGAACTTGCCCAGGCGGAACGTGCAGATACTCCTACACTTGCAGATAACACTGAACTTGCAGATATCAAAGATATTGCCGAGGAGGGTTTTATCTTCGGCCTGCCGATCGTGATGAACTATGCTGTGATGAATGAATTTACCATTGACAAGAGTTCGGGGCAGCACAAGGCAACGTTTAACAGAATATTTAACGATACCCAAGTCTTTACCTACTGAAGTTTCCCAATAATTATTTATGGTAAAATTGAAACTATGCT
>NZ_BDMN01000339.1 GCF_002189065.1 Bathymodiolus platifrons methanotrophic gill symbiont | reverse complement strand
TTCGTAACAATAACCACGGCGCTTTTCAGTATGATTGCTATCCCCTCAATAGCCCAACGATAGCGGGAGCCTAAGTTACACCGTTCATGTACGTTTTTGAGTGTCAGTAGTTTGCCTGAAATCCACGCATGGCGGCTAAATTTAACTTCAATCGCTGAAAATCATGGAAACGGAGCTTAGCGAAGTGGTGATTTTTAGTCCCTGATAGGCGACAGGGCAATTCGCTGATTCGACGTGTGCTAGCAGCACGCGAGAGGAGCAAGAATTGCATTCCGAATAGCCGTCCAGCCAGTGAGGTAGTAATGACGAAGCGGCTTTTGTGCGTAGTCGTTGCGGACGCAGGGCGTTCAGGGCATCTCCCATCCGCTGCGTAGGTGAACGAATTATGGCGACAGGAGTCCCGGAATTTCGTGAGGTAGCATGGCGCGCCTGAAAAAGGAGCCTTCAGGCTCCTTTTTTTATGACATCTATGCGGGAAAAAATATTGGAGAACAATGTCTAACAAAAAACAAATTATAGTATTTAACACAAAGGAGATGCTTGTTGAGGCAGCTCAAGAGCAATCAAATAAGGTAGACCAAAATTATCAGCAATCTACTTATTTGTATTTTATTGCTCGCTATTTTGTATCTGTATTCGAAAGTAGGTACGGTGTTATACCAGTTCAAGTATGGAATGAGTATAGAAATGCACTCGATCATTTTTTTAGACACCAAACAAATAACTCATCTAAACAAACTGGTAATGCCGATGGCAATATTCCTAGACAGTTACTTAAGATGGAAGGGCACATACAAAGAGCTGCTTTAGATATAATGAAAATCCACTGCCATAGAACCAAAGATAGCGTTGCTCAAGTAAAAAATAATTTTAAACCTGAAGTTTTGCAATTGGTGGATAATGGAAAGTTTTACACTGACTTAATAACTGAAACAAATCGAGCTGAAGGACTCTTTGAAAAGGCAAAAATATACGATAATAATTTGGGTGAAACCGCCAGATTGGATAAAGAGGTTTTAAATAAATATTTAGAAGCGGTATTCGCATTTGACGAATTAAAAATTGAGCTTATTAATAAGGCCGCTGATCTTGAGGTTGCTAATAACAACTATAATTCAATACACGATAATGCATCTAAAGGCTCGACCAAGCATCATTATTTTATACATTTTACGTTTTATATATTTTGGTCAATATTTATATCTTTTTGTACTCTAATGTGGAATGAGCAGTTAGAGCCAGTATACAAAAAGGTATTTAGTAACTTGGTTGCTGATAACCATAAAGTTGTACTTGGTAACTTAGGAATAAGCACGAAACAACTTCCCGATATTAATTATTCTTGAGGAATTGCCCGGTAATTCCATTTTGGTAAATGTGTATCAAATACAATCGGCATTATTTCTTTGAAGTCAGCGGCATATTTTCGTCCTGTCTCGTATATTCTGTCGAGTATGTGAACAATTGTTGTTAGTCCTTTTGACGTTGGTGTTCTAGAAATCAATGTTTTAACTGTTTCAACCGAGTCAAATACAACACCTTCACAAGCACGAGTCACATGAGGAAAAAAACGATGTTCAATGGGATTATACTTGGAGGTATAAGGAGGATAGTGGGCAATCCTAATTTCCAATCCAAGTGCATTCGCAGTCTTTTGTAAATCTTCTTTAAAAATGTAGTGCCGTGAGCTGTTACTCCCTCCACCATCGCAAAGGATCAACAATGATTTTGCTTTAGGATAATGAATAATACCCTCGTTTACCCACCATTGAAATAAGCTATCACAGGCAAATTCACTGGTATCATGACTCGTTCCAAGCGTGATATATCCTGTGTTTCGTTTGAGGTCATAAAACCCATGAGGAATAACACTGCCTGTTGCAGAGCTAGGGAAATCATGATCATTCGTTTGAATGGCTGCTTGTGTATAGAGCGATCCATTACGATAAAAAGTACCCAATA
>NZ_BDMN01000338.1 GCF_002189065.1 Bathymodiolus platifrons methanotrophic gill symbiont | reverse complement strand
CACGCCAATATCTACAAATGCACCGAAATTGGCAACATTGGTGACGACGCCTTCCAGGGTCATGCCTTCTTTTAGGTCGGTGATTTTTTCTATACCAGCTTTAAAAGTGACACTTTTAAATTCAGGTCTGGGGTCACGGCCTGGCTTTTCCAGTTCCTGTAAAATATCTGTGACAGTGGGCAGACCAAAATCCTGGTTAGTATAATCAGTAGCATTTAAACTGCGTAGAAAGCTTTGTTTGCCGATCAGGTCAGTGATAGGGGTACCAGTTTTCTGCACTATATCTTCGATAACAGGGTAGGATTCAGGATGTACAGACGAAGAATCCAGAGGATTATCACCATTCATAATACGTAAAAATCCTGCGGCTTGTTCATAAGCTTTTGCGCCTAGTCTAGGGACTTTTTTAAGTTGCTTACGGTTAGTAAATGCACCTTGTTCATCTCTAAAAGAGACGATATTCTGGCTGATAGTGTTGGAGATTCCTGAAACCTGCTTAAGTAATGCCGCAGAGGCGGTGTTAATATCGACACCCACAGCATTTACACAGTCTTCGACGACTGCATCCAGACCACGGGCGAGTTGAATCTGGTTAACATCATGTTGATATTGACCTACACCTATGGATTTTGGTTCAATTTTTACCAGTTCCGCAAGTGGGTCTTGTAAGCGCCTGGCAATTGAGACTGCGCCGCGTAATGAAACATCGATATTAGGAAATTCCTTTGAAGCAAGTTCAGAAGCCGAATATACCGAAGCGCCTGCTTCAGAAACAGTAATTTTGCTGAATTTTAAGTCTTTATGCTGCTTCATTAAATCAGCAACCAGTTGATCGGTTTCTCGTGAACCTGTGCCATTACCAATACTGACTAATTCAACCTGATGTTGAACAATCAGTTTGGCAACAGTTGCTATCGAAGCATCCCATTGATTTCTTGGCGCGTGTGGATAAATAGTGTCGGTAGCCAGTAATTTTCCGGTAGCATCGACTACGGCAACTTTAACACCAGTACGAATGCCAGGGTCTAAACCTAAGGTCGCTTTAGGGCCAGCAGGGGCAGCCAGTAATAAATCCTTTAGATTGTTGGCAAAAACACGTATGGCTTCTAATTCGGCAGCTTCTCGTAGTTGCTGTTTTAAATCTAAATCAATACGCGTGAATAATTTTACTTTCCAGGCAAAGCGTGCTGTTTCTGCTAACCAGGCATCGGCTGCTTTGCTGGTATCCGAGACTTGAATATGCTTAGCAACAATTTGCGCACAAAGCTGATGATCTTCTTTTTCGTTATTACCTGGCAATAAAGTCAGGGTTAATAAATTCTCATTTCGGCCACGAAATAAAGCTAAAGCACGATGTGAAGGGATTTTATTAATCGCTTCCTGAAAATCAAAATAATCCTTAAATTTAGCGGCTTCTGTTTCTTTAGCTTTGCCGACGGCTGAGCGCATAATGCCTTTTTGCCAGATACGCTCACGGAGGGTAGTGACTAGTTCTGCATCTTCGGAAATGCGTTCCATAATAATCTGGCGTGCGCCATCAAGGGCTGCAGTAACATCGGCAATAGCTTTGTCTGCATTGATAAATGCGCTAGCGACTTGTTCGGGAATGCAGTTTCTATCATCTAAAATAGTGTCTGCTAATGGTTCTAACCCTGCTTCACGTGCAATCTGTGCTTTAGTGCGACGTTTGGGTTTATAGGGCAAGTATAAATCTTCAAGACGGGTTTTTGTGTCTGCTTCCTGGATCGACTTTTCTAACTCTGGACTGAGTTTTCCTTGTGCTTCGATACTTTCTAAAATTGTTTCACGACGGGAATTCAATTCGCGCAAATAAATTAAGCGTTCATCTAATAGACGTAATTGGATATCATCTAGTCCGCCCGTCACTTCTTTGCGGTAACGTGCGATAAAAGGTACGGTTGCACCTTCATCTATAAGAGTTACTGCGGCACTAACTTGATTAGGACTGACGGCTAATTCGTGGGCAATTTTCTGGATAACGTCCATTTATTATATTTCTGGGTAATGGCTAAAAGCTTTGTATTATACCAATATGTTGAAGGCTCATAAACCTTGAAAAATATAGGCTTTGAGTGAGCTAGCAATAAACGGTATGATGCGTTTTGATTTTAATGATGAGATACAAGAGTAAATGAAACTGGCGCTTCTGGCAGGCACACAGTCTGGCTGTGGGAAAACCACAATTATGCTGGCTTTATTGCAATATTTAAAAGCGCAGCAGCACAAGATAGTGTCATTTAAATCTGGCCCTGATTTTCTGGACCCATTGTGGCATCAGGCAGTGACTGGCTGCTTATCTTATAATATCGATACTCGCATGATTGGTGCGCAACACTCTAAGCAGATTATAGCCGAGCAGGCTAAAACAGCTGAATTTGCATTGATAGAAGGTGTAATGGGCCTGTTCGATGGCCGCTCCGGAGTGGGCGAAAGTGGCTCTAGTGCGGAATTGGCGAAGGCGTTAAATACTCCTGTATTTCTGGTGATAGATGCTAAGGGGATGAGTGGCTCTATTGTACCTATGGTCAGCGGGTTTACTGCTTACGCGCAAAAGATGGGGGTAAGGATTGCGGGAGTTATTGCTAATCGTGTGGGTAGCGCTCACCATGCAGGGTTGTTAAGAGAGGTTTTGCAACAGCACAAACAACCACCGTTGATTGCCTGGATGGAAAAAAATGCACCGCTGTTACCAGAACGGCATTTGGGCTTAGTTCAACCATCAGAGGTCTCTTTGCCTGATTTATTGCCTTTTCTGCATATTGAGGTAAAGGATTTAATGGCGTTTTTTTCTGACAGCATAGCGCTGGGGAATGAAGCACATCATTTGATTGATAACGAGATAGGCGATACATACCCTGCTGTTGAGTCAAAACATTTATTAAAGAATAAAAAAATCGCTGTTGCAAAAGATGCTGCCTGTTGTTTTATTTACCCAGCAAATTTAGATTTTTTACAACAGCAGGGAGCGGAGGTCATGTTTTTCTCTCCTATTGCTGGTGATGTTATCCCAGAAAATGCTGAAGCTCTGTGGTTGCCAGGTGGATATCCAGAATTATTTGCGGAATGCCTCGCTCGGTCAAAAAGCTGGCCATCTTTGCGAGCATTTGTTGAGTCAGGTAAACCAGTGTTAGCAGAATGTGGTGGGGCGATGTTATTAGGCAAAGACCTGGTTGATCATTCTGGCAAGCAATGGCCGATGGCTAACATATTGCCATACCGCTCAAGAATGCAAACAAAACTGTCTTCACTAGGTTACCGTGACGAAGCTTCAGGCATTAGAGGGCATGAATTTCACCATTCAGTACGTGAATCAGAACAGGTTTTAGAGCCCTGCTTTCAGGTTGGGCGAGGGGATGCAGGTATACGTTATAAGAATTTACGTGCCTCATATATACATTGGTATTTTGCCAGTGCACCTGAAGTGATATCAGAGTGGCTTGGTGCTAACGGGTAGAGCGGACTAAAGCCCGCTCTACAGTGATAGTGGCAGGAATTAATGAAAGAAAGAGAGCGTCGACAAGGTATTGTTTTAGTTAATACTGGTGAAGGCAAAGGTAAATCATCAAGTGCTTTGGGTATGGTGTTCCGTGCTGCAGGCTGGGGTATGAAAGTCTGTGTGATTCAGTATATTAAAGGTAAATGGCAGACAGGTGAGCAAAAGGCTGCAGAACGCTTTGATAATATTGAGTGGCATGTATTGGGTGATGGCTTTACCTGGGATACTAAAAATCCGGAACAGGATATTAAAACTAGCCGTGAAATATGGGAATTTAGTAAACAAAAAATCCTTTCGGAAGAGTATGATTTTGTTTTACTGGATGAAATAAATTATTGCTGTGGGTATAACTGGATTTCAGGGCAGGAAATTGCTGATTTTATTACTAATGAAAAGCCAGCGTGGATGCACTTGGTATTAACCGGTCGTAATGCTGCGCCTGAAGTGATTGAGGTGGCGCATACAGTGACCGAGATGACAAAGATTAAACATGCCTATGGCCAAGGGATTAAAGCAGCACAGGGTGTGGAGTTTTAGGCGAAATATTTGTAGGGCGCGGCTTTAGCCACGCCCTACGGATTGCAGATAAATTATAGGTGGAGATAAGAGTTAAATGAAATCGCTATACCCCGAAATAGAACCGTTTAATACTTTTTTCCTAGAAACAGGCAGTCAGCATACCGTGTATGTGGAGCAGTCGGGTAATCCAGATGGAATTCCGGTAGTTTTTTTGCATGGTGGGCCTTGTTCCGGTACGCGGCCAGGACAGCGCTGTTTTTTTGACCCGAATTTATACCATATTGTTTTATTTGATCAGCGTGGCTGCGGTTTATCTCTGCCCTTTGGGGAATTGGAAAATAATACTACGCAGGATTTAATTGAGGATATGGAGCGCATTCGTAAACAATTAAATATCCAGCAGTGGTTGTTGTTTAGCGGTTCCTGGGGAAGTGCATTAGCTTTGCTTTATGCGCAGCAATATAGCCAACATGTTTCAGGAGTGATTATTCGTGGTGTGTTCCTTGCGCGACAACAAGACCTGGATTGGTTTGTCAGGGAAGGTGCCAGTCGAATTTATCCTGAACAATATCAGGTTCTGTTAGATAGTTTGCCAGGGCAGAATATTGAATTGTTATATACCACTCTATGGTCAGATAATAAGGCTGCTGTCCAATGCGTTACCGATGCCTGGAGACAATGGAGTAGCCAGGTTGCAGTGGGGGTGGGCTATCAGAAACCTGAGCAGACAGAGGCTATTACGCAGAAAATGATTGATCAAGTTAAAATGGAGTTGAATTATGCCCGGAATCATTATTTTATAAAAGAAAATCAGATCCTGGAGAATTGTGCACAGATACAGGATATTCCCTGCATCATTGTGCATGGGCGTTATGATTTTGTTTGTCCGATGGCAGCAGGTTTGAGTCTGTCTAAAGCGTTACCTAAGGCAGAATACAGGGTTTTAGAACATGCGGGGCATATTGCCAAGGGTGATGAAATGATTGCGGCTCTAGTAGGGGCTTGTGATGAAATGGCAGAGAGGTTGGCATGATGAGTGGTCAGAAAAAACGCTTGGTTATCTCCATGACAGGGGCGACGGGAGCAATATATGGCGTCAGAATGTTACAGGTATTGCAACGGCAAGATGACTGGGAGTCACATTTAGTTATTTCTGGGGCAGGTCTGGTGAATTTAAAATATGAGCTGGAAATGTCACGTAAAGATTTATATGCATTAGCTGATGTAACACATGGTATTGATGATATTGCCTCAAGTATCGCCAGTGGTTCATTTAAAACAGAAGGTGTTGTTGTGGCGCCGTGCTCAATGAAAACTCTTGCTGCGATTGCTCATGGCTTTGGTGATAATCTTATTTCCCGTTCGGCTGATGTGGCTTTAAAGGAGCGTCGCCGTGTAGTGATTATGCCGCGCGAAACCCCTTTAAATCTGGCACATATTCGTAATATGGCTAGTGTAACCGAAATGGGGGGAATTATCTTTCCACCGATGCCTGCATTTTATAATAAGTCTAATTCTATTGCTGCCATGGTTGATGAAGGGGTAGGGCGTGTGCTGGATTTATTTGGGGTGGATGTCGAGGGATTATTTACGCCTTGGGAAGGGTTGTAAAGATAAGTTATTAAATAATAGTTTTGAGAAAACAGGATCAACTTGTGAAATATTACGGTTTATTATTACTGGGAATCTGGCTTATTGCGCGTAGCTTAATGGAGCTATTGAATTTTCATTTTTCTTATGACAAGACTGTACTTGCTAGTATAGCGCTGGGTGCAGGTGTGTTTTTGACAGTCTATGGACTTAAAGCAAGGCTAGAGAGTGTGGGCTCTCTGCTGCTTGGGGTATGGTTAATTATTGGCGCTGCAATGGTGCTGTTTAAGTTTAGCTTTCCATTGAGTCAGTTGATTATGGCAGGTCTGGCCGCATTGGCTGGTCTGTTGTTGATTATGCGAAGATAGAAGTCATAGAGGGTAATTCTCTATGACTTTCCTGGTGCGAAGAGTCCTTAGTTTGAGTCAGAATCTCTTAAATACAAATAAAGAATTACATTGATATTTCAATAGGCCCTGGGATTTTTGCTATTCCGAAAAATCAAAGGTTGCTCGTCAGTTGATAAGGCACTTTCTCTAGCTGAATCTATCGCATCTTGAATCACTCGTCTGTCAGGTGACTTGCTACATACTGGGTCGGTTTTATACATATCCCCTGTTAGCAAATAGGCCTGGCAACTCACGTGCTGAATGACAGGGTAGGGCAATACCATCCGGTGCAATGGTTAAAAAGGTGGTTCCGCAGCCATTCATGAAAAAATGGGGGCTTTCTGTAACGCATTAAAATATTCAATATAGTGTCATAGAAAGACCCTAGCTTCAAAGAATTCTTTGAGCGCTTACTGAGTCTGGATGACAGGAGTTGGAGTCCAGGTACTCTTGCCAACCGGAAGGATGGAAGGTGCTTCCACCTTAGGCCAGTATAGGCGCATGACTAGGTAGATCGGCCCAGCAGGTGCAGGGAGCCAGTTCGCTTCCTTTGTCTTCCCCGGAGAGTCCTT
>NZ_BDMN01000337.1 GCF_002189065.1 Bathymodiolus platifrons methanotrophic gill symbiont | reverse complement strand
AGCCTAAGCGAAGTGATGATTTTTAGTCCGCGATAGCCGTAGGGCCGTTATTTTGTCGGAGTCTGAGCGTTAGCGAAGGTGGAGACAAAATAAAAGGCCATCCGACACGGCGTCAAGTCATTTGGAGCCTATGTTCCGACCCCTTGTTGGGTCGGGACGAGGTGACGAGGACGAATCGGGGCCGCCGGAGGCATAAGTGGTCGCGTTAAGTTTTTGCTGCTTGCTTGGGCTGGGATGCCCAAAACAAGCTTTCGCAAAAATAGCGACTCCCCGATTGCCGTTGTAGAAAACTCGATCACCAAAGAGTGAACCAAGCTTCCAGCCATTTATATTTTTCATTCCAGTCGCTAGAAAAATATTTATTTTTTTGTCGGCATCTTTCATTGCCTGTAAGACGTCTGCTTTTTGTTCCAGCGAAAGGTCCATGAACTCGAAAGTCTTGCCCGGGCCAACTCCGATTCTGGCGAGCCTGGCACGGATCGCCTTGTTTTCCTGCGTCAATGGCACAAACTGGAGGGCGGCATCAAGGTATGTGTAGAAGTTTTCTTTGATGCCCTTGGTCGTAGCCGGAAGGAAATCTATCTTAGCTGCTTCGGGTGGTGCAGGCTGTTTCATGAATGCAGACAGCGGCTGTGTTTTGTATCCAGCCTGCACTTTTACTACATTCGACATGTCCTCAGCGTTGAAAAGCTGGGTGCGAAATACGGTCAGCGAGAAGGGTGTCGTAGACTGGAAAACCTTTTTGATTCCTGCCGGTGCCTCACCTTTCCAGTCGGGACCCGTTACGAGATAATTACCCGGTTCTGTTCCGGTTGTGCGGCTACCGATATAGCCATAGTTATAGGTGTTGCCATCTACAAGCTGCACCGAGTAGTAGCGCTCTTTTGGTACTGCAGGTACTGAAAGCACCATGGGTTCCGTGCGCAAGTCCAGCCAAAGCATCGAATATGGCGTGTCGTTATTGGGAGTGACGACTGCCGTGTCTTTATAGGTAAAGACTTGGGTATCGTTAAATATTCTGTTAAACGTTGCCTTGTGCTGCCCCCGCTGAAAATCAGGGAAACGTAGCCTAAGCGAAGTGATGATTT
>NZ_BDMN01000336.1 GCF_002189065.1 Bathymodiolus platifrons methanotrophic gill symbiont | reverse complement strand
TGGTAAGGGGTGGATAACATCTTTTCGTTATCCATGCTTTATCAATACGCTCCGTAGGGAGCCAATATATTCCCCACATGAACGGTATATCGCAAAATTTGAAAAATGCGGCCTGTGGCCGTTACAGGGGCTAAACTTACTTGTATGCGAACGTGAAAAACAAAAATATGACGATCAACGATGAGAATATACCTGACAAGGATAAAGAAGCCTTAATACATTTCTTAAAAGGTAAAAAAACATGGAACGAATATGTTAAGAGTCACTCAGAGAAGGTGGATTTTTATGAGGTGAATTTTTCAAACTATCTTAGATTTTTTGATTTTGATGGATATACGTTTCCGAGTGGTGGTATCGATTTCACTCTTGCTAGATTCAGTAAAGATGATGATAGTAAAGATGATGATTTTGGCGATAAAGCGGTATATTTCAGTAACGTCGATTTCGGGGATGGAGAGGTGCTTTTCGCTGGAACTAGTTTCGGAGATAAAGGCGTAAGTTTCTCTGGGGCTAATTTTGGCGCAGGGGGCGTAAGTTTCTCTGGGGCTAATTTTGGCGCAGGGGGCGTAAGTTTCTCTGGGGCTAATTTTGGCGCAGGGGGCGTGGATTTCTCTGGAGCTAATTTTGGCGGAAGGGACGTGGATTTCGAAAACGTCAATTTTGGTGATAGATCCGTGTCTTTCGGTAAAGCTACATTCGGCAAGGATGAGGGTAAATGTAGATTGAGCTTCAAGAAATCTATATTCGGGGAGGGAGGCGTTTCTTTCAAAAACGCCCAGTTTTATGCGGATAAAGTTAGTTTTGAGTACTGTGAATTTAAAGGGTATGTCTCGTTTCAGTCAATGACTGAAACAAAGACATTGTCAAAATTCTCTTTACGTCATAGCAGTTTTGATAAATCTTTGGATATTTCAGACAATACATTTAGCTGCATACCGGATTTAACCAATACCAAGTTAACCAATCAAGTGTCTCTAGATAGGATGGAAATATCGGATAAGTATCCTCTGAAGGGTGATTTTGATGAAAGTGATGGAGAACGTTTATGCCGGCTAAAAGAACTTGCAGAGGCTAATAAAAGCTACCAACAGGCACTGGATTTTCATGTTATAGAAATGCGAGCCAAACGCTATAATACTAAGCTTATTAAGGGTAAAACACTTCATAGGTGGCTGGACACACTTTTCGATATAGTATGTCTCTATGGCCAGAGTATTATACGTCCCGTGCTCTGGCTTATTGGACTAACTATTGTCTGTGCGTGGATTTATGCTTATGAGTCTAGCTTAGATTATTTTCCTTTCTGTTATGGGCTCTTGTATTCTGTATCTCAGGTATTTTCATTCGTCCCTGCCGGACGTAGCATCACAATTGGTATTCTTGATAAGTTGTTTCCATGCGAACCACAACAAATACCGAACGTGATCTATTCATTAAGCCTTATTCAAGGCGTGCTGTCGTTTCTGCTTGTGTTTTTAATCGGCTTAGGACTTCGTAACCGTTTCCGACTCTGAATACGGATTTTTATCAGAGGTAGAGACAACATGAACCTCTCCTATATCACGAGAAGGCGTAGGGATTTTTGCGAATCCGAAGTGCGCGATAGCGCGCTAGGGCGGCTGGAGCATCGCCTATTCGCTGCGTAGGTGAACGGATTACGGCGGCAGGAGTCCTGGAATTTCGTGAAGTAGCATGGAGGTATGTCACCTTCTTAGTTACTTATACAAACTATAAATGAACGTTTATAGATTGTATGGTTAAGTAAAAGGTGATAGCCGCGCCATGCTACCTCACGAAATTCCAGGACTCCTGTCGCCATAATTCATCGCCTATGCAGCGAATGGGAGATGCCCTGGACCGCGCGGCCTATTCGGAATGTAATTCTTTGCCTCCCTCGTGCCCTGTCGCCTACCAGGGACTAAAAATCATCACTCCGCTTAGGCTCCGTTTCCCTGATTTTAAGCGTGTGACTATCAACAGCTCGGTATAAATAGGTCCACTGCCCCTTCACTTTGATATACGTTTCATCCATGCGCCACGATTTATTGGTTTCTCGTTTCTGAGATTTAGCTTTTACAGCAATGGCAGGAGAATAACGGATAACCCAACGATTGAGCGTAGCATGATCCACTTCAACACCTCTTTCTTCCATAATTTCTTCAAGGTCGCGATACGAAACGCCATACCTGACATAAAAGAAAACAGCATAAAGAATGACATCTTTTGGGAAGTGAGTGCCTTTGAAGCTGAGCATATGATCCACCTTTTATTGAAATTGAGAATTAGGATAGCAGATAACGTCGGGAAGGGGGATTTATGCGACAGAACCTAAAAAGGGTCTTGCACTTGGCAAAACATCAAAGAAAGATCCCGATAATTTTATTGGGAATATTCAAGAGTATTGTGATCTTGTTGGAAACCTAATAGGAGTAGGGGCGTTAGACTTCCGTCCCATTTGCTTCCATAAGTCGGCAAATAGATTATCGACTAGACAACCGTCTTGCTGAAGTAGATCTGCGGTTAGTGCTGGCAGTCCAGAGATTTTTGTGGCAGTATTCATATATGGCCTCCTTTGGTAGATATTGGCTTTTAGTACAAGCAATATTATACCATTTAGGAGGTATTTTTTATTTTTATATCAATAAGTTAATAGATTGTTTATTGATTCTTTGAAGTCCGAAACTTTAGTATTAACCTCTTGTTAATCCTAGCTGGGTTTACCACCATGATCGACATATTACAGGTTAAATATTTGAATAACATCATCGAACAGGATCATCGCTTTATCAAAAGAATAACAAAACCAGGGACAAGCGATCGCTCTTCATGGCGCACAAATGGAAATGGATTGTTTCGATCACTAAAAAGTAATGAATAATATTGGTTCTGTCGCAAGAACTTATTATGACGGTAAAGATTGGTCATAACCGACCTTTATGCAGCTAATGAATAAAACTGTCCTGCAGGAGACAAACCATCCCCTCCGACATTTAAAATCAGGGAAACGGAGCTTAGCGAAGTGATGATTTTAAGCGGGGGAATCGCTATTTTTGCGAAAGCTTGTTTTGGGCATCCCAGACCAAGCAAGCGGCAAAAACTTAACGCGACCCGCTAATGCCTTCGGCTGCCCAGACGTCCTGCGTACGTGCCACGTCGCCACACCATCGTAAACTCGGTGCTGGCTACGTAGCACTCCCTCAAATGACTGGACCGCGTTTCGGAATACCTTTTTTTGTCTCCACCCTCGCTACCGCTCAGACTCAGACAAAACAACGGCCCTACGGCTATCGCGGACTAAAAATATTCACTTCGCTAAAGCTCCGTTTCCAGGGTTTTCAGCGAATGTGAGACATAAGTCTCAAAATTTCGTGAGGTAGCATGGCGTGCCTGCAGTGCTTATTTTTTATACTTGTCTTCTAATTCTTTCGCCCTTAACTTCATGTACTCGACTTTTCTTAGTTTTTCATAACCCTTAGCGTTTACAAAAGCTTGAGACCACAACTCTTTATCAATTTCTTCTCCATTGTCATATTCGTCTTCGACCAGTACATAAAATTTTTTATACTTGTCTTCTAAGTTTGACTCGATTTTTTCTTTGATATCTCTCACTGCACCTATTGCGGCTGAAATTATTTCAATGCTTAAAAAGCTAATAGTAAAAGAGATGATGCCTACTATTCCCATTAACAAACTCATGTCATATCTACTCACCCTAGTAAACGCGAGAAGAAAGAAGGCAAAAGCAACAACGATTGCAACAGATAAAATAAATGCTTTTACAATCGATAGACCGATTGCGGCTGGAATTGTTTCAATGCCTAAAAAGCTAATAGTAAAAGAGATGATGCCTGCTATTACCATGGGTACCTGAAGGTCACTTCTTGTCATCGAAGTAAACGCGTGAAGAAAGAAGGCAAAAGCAAAAGCGATTGCAACAGATAAAATAAATGCTTTTGCAATCGATAGTAAGTATTTCATGTGTTATCCAATTTGTTCAGTGTATAAAGGTAAGCGTCAATCAAATGGTTCTGTCGCAAGTATTATTGGAAATTTAGGCTCCTAACGCATTGAAGAAGAAGAAAACGCCTTAATTATAATTACTGAAGTTTCCCAATTATTGAGTAGCTGAAATACACAATGCTGGTGTATCGAGGTTTATTTTAGGTGGTTTTGCCATGTTTATAGCAAACCCCTACTTAATTCCCCTTAGGCAATAGCATTTGAAACGAATGAAAAGACTATTTTTTCATATAGTTGTAGCATAGTTTCAATTTTACCATAAATAATTATTGGGAAACTTCAGTTTAGGACTCTAAGTCCTTTTCTATTTTCTCTTGAAACTTTACATATTTGCGTATCATTTCTGCATCAACTCCTACCGTATCAACACAATACCCTTTAGCCCAAAAATTATTTCCCCAATAAGGTTTCTTTTTCAAGTAAGGAAACTGCTTAAATATCTGAATCGCTGACTTACCTTTTATTGTTCCACCCAATTGAGAAATTGCGACTTTAGGCGGAACCATTACCAACAAATTGATTTATATAGGTGTAAGATTGTTATTTTTGGCTTAAATTAAAATTGGCGAAGGTTTTGATGGTAGGCATCGACCCTCAGGATCCAGTATTGTACTAATCTCCATTACTAAGCATATAAGTTCTGCAGTATGTTTTTGACTTTTCTGTAAGAATTCAGTACCAATTGGTGTTTCTAAGTAAGATTTTTCTTCATCATTGTTGACATAAATAGCAAGTGACTTTCCTTCTTTGTTAGGTAACCCCCAAGCTGCATGGCATAACAGATTCCTATATTTCACGATCTCATCTAAACCATCTAATCCTTCTTTGATGACATCATCTTTATTAATTAATGAATTATTATTTGCTAAATTATGATGTTTTTTAACAAGCCCACCAAATGGTAGTGACATATTGTTAAGTAGACGGCTATTAAGCTTATTATACCAGTCCTCAAAATCTTTTAAGTCTTTCTCATTGTTAACTTTTTTGTCACGTTTCGTCATTACTTCAAATACATAAATTCCTTTTACAAGAGTAGCTTCAAGATAGCCAAAAGTGGCTACTGTTCGACCTAAATGCTCCCAAAAGTCTGCTTGATGTTTATGTGTTGGATACCCTTTATGGATTTTTTCTTTATCTATCATTTAAGTTTATTTCATGGATAAAAAAGGATGTCATTCAGACGATGATATTGCCACAGGGCGCATTTTGCAAATTCTGCGATATACCGTTCATGTGGAGGATATATTGGCTCCCTACGGGGCGTATTGATAAAGCATGGATAACGAAAAGATGTTATCCACCCCTTACCATCTCATAAATACCTCTGGAGTTAATTGGAGGTATTATCTTGCCCTTTTTTAAAGGGGTTTATAATGTGTGGTTTAATTGAAGCTTACTTGGGCTGGGATGCCCAAAACAAGATTTCGCAAAAAATAGCGACTCCCCGCATCCAGTATAGAAAAACAAAAAAATGCCAGAAAGAAAGAAGCAACATTACATTTCTGTGTTTTATCTTCATCGCTTTACAATTGAAAGGGAAGGCAGGAAGAAAGGAAGTAATTCGAATAAAGAGATGCGGGATACGGATATATTTTTCTATGATAAAAAAAACAAAAAAATAAAGAAGAAAGCAATAAAGAACCTATGTTTTGCGTCGTATCTTTTTTCTTATAAAGACGATAATAACAAGTATGTTCATGATCTAGATGATTCTTTACAGAAAGTTGAAGAAGATACAAAAAACTGTTTGTGCAAGCTTGACGTTATTGCAGGTTCTTTCAAACAAAACAAATCTGAATCAGTTGAAGTAGATGATGTGATTCTTGAAAAAATTATAGAATTCATGATTTGGCAGCTTAGACGGAACCCAGAACTTGTAGAGACAGTTCTTAAGAAAACTAAAGAAATATTCAAGGGAGTAGAAGGTGTGATAGCAGACAAAGAGGCATTAAGCGTGATCGGACGTTTAGGGTCGAATCAAGAATGCGATGTTGCACCTATATTAGCTGCAAAAAATCAAGTAATTTATTTTACAAAAAGTACTAAATTTATAACTACTGACACACCAGTGGTACGATTTAATCCATCCGCGCTTGAAGATATTAGGGAGGAAGCCACAGAAATATATTTTCCATTAGCATCAAACATGCTTCTAGTTCTTTACGGTAAAGGGAATAAAAAAAACTTCCATTTATTGAATGACCGAAAACGCATTAAGGAAATCAATATCTATATGGCGAAAAAAGCTAGAAACCATGTTTTTGGGTCTACTAAAGAACATCTTGAGAGTATTGTTGGTTGTATTCTTTAAGCTATTACTTTCCTGAAAGCCATATAGAACCTGGTTATTCCAATACCTTCGCCAAAATAAAAATACACTCATTTTTATGAATTTTACATCCTATAAGCGATTGATTTATATAGGTGTAAGATTGTCATTTTTGGATTAAATTAAAATTAGCGAAGGTGTTGAAGCAGGGTAAAACAGGAACACCCTATCATCTTATGCCTAGCAGGGTTGGGGATGGCTGGGGTTGTAACGTGCTAGCCAATGGTGTGAGAGGATGACTGGATATTCAGGAATCCTATTTAACTCTCAGGAGCAGGGTGGTATTTTATGAGGTAGATATTATTTCAGTAAACGGCACTGGAAACGTAATCTTGACATGTGTGGGCAAAAGGCTTTGAAATGCTCGTAGGGCGCATTGTGCACATTGTGCGTTATACCGTTCATGTGGAGAATATATTGGCTCCCTACGGGACGTGTTGGTAA
>NZ_BDMN01000335.1 GCF_002189065.1 Bathymodiolus platifrons methanotrophic gill symbiont | reverse complement strand
CTTACTGACTACCTCTACATACCCTTGATCGGTAGCTCTGTCCTGACCTATTCCAATATCATCTAATCCAAAATAGGGGCTGGGGCTTGAAAGAAGAGAAGAAAAACCAGAATTGCTTACAAATGAGAAGCTAATTAAGATATAATTAACGTTCGTTTGATAGCAAGAGTCTGTCTCTTACTTTCAAGCCGTAATACGTGTTTGACGCACTTATTACAACCCATTAAAAAACCTCTACATACAATGTGTGTGGAGGTTTTTTTATGCCTTAAATACTACCTTTATTGGCTAATAATGGAATAGGTAGCGTTGTTTTTTATAAACAGTGCCTTTCAGTATCCGTGTCATTAACCTAAAACAAAATCATAAATTAACCAGTAAATACAATTAGTTGAGCTGACTTATTGGCCGTTAATTGATTTTTTTTCTTTATCGTTATTCCTAAAATAACGATAATTATCCTCGAATTATTTGCACTCATTGCCGTTATTTTTCTTTTTCTATAAAAAGGCTAAAGCTACAGGCGCGCCATGCTACCTCACGAAATTCCGGGACTCCTGTCGCCGTAATTCGTTCACCTACGCAGCTCAGTCATGGCTACCACAAATGGCTCTACGGCTATTCGGGATAAAATTTCAGCCTCCCGAGCGCGCTATCGCACGCTTCGGATTGGAAATTAACCTGCTCCTACCACGGACTATTAATCCAATACTTTGTTAAAGGAAGTAGCTTTGAAGATATAAGGAGCTCGAAGCTGTTATGAATAAACTCAACCATCGACCACTAAAAACGTTAAACTATGACACTCATCACGCTGTGTTTTTTTATAAAAATAAACGTGAGGCTGCATGATTACAGGAATTTCACTTCAGAGTTTAATCCACCTTATATGCTTATAAATTTTTTCAAAAATAGAGTCCGAGCATAAAAAGCCCTTGATGTTGAACCATGACCAGCGCCTTTTGTTCTTGGCTGAATAAATACTCCCATTTCACCTGTTAAAGCTTCAAAACCTTGTTGAGTATCAAGTAATACATTCCTAACCAAGTTATAATCTGCCTTCACTGCAGAATACAATTCTCCCTCTAAGTTAAATTCTACAATAGAATGAATATAACTTGGTTCATCAACATGATTGCCAACGGTTCGTGCAATAACAACAGCTTTTTTTAGTTTTGCTAATAAATGGCTATTTTCAAATTCTTTTTGACAAACATTAACAGGATCAATCATAGTAACAGCCATTGTTTCCTTGAAAGAAAGAGAACCATTTTTGAGTGTTTTTAAAGGAATAGATTTAAGTTCCCATGATCCAAAGTTTGGTGACTGAGAGGAGTTAATTGGAAGCTCTAAAAACCGCTCAAAAACATGGCCAGCCCAGCCTTTATTAACTTTTCCATTTCGCTTAATTGTTACCTCATATTCATTTGCTAGTTGATGAAGCTCTTTCCCCACTAATTGTTGTAACTTTTGTACTGCCTCTGTTCGTTCCATGTTTATCCTACGGTAATATGTCGTAATGATCGTTATTTTTATTCACCTGTAAAAATTCTGAACTTGATCCATTTTTGTTTAATATGTCTGAAAGCCTTGGAATAGCAAGGTTATCTAAATACTCTTGCTCAGAGTCAATACCTATAAACTTACGCTGATGTCTTAAAGCAGAAACACCTGTGGTCGCACTTCCACAAAATGGGTCAAGAATAATATCACCTTCATTAGATGATGCGACAATTACTCTATCTAATAATGATTCTGGTTTTTGTGTTGGGTGTTTTCCATATTTCTTCTCACCTTTTTTTGGTGTTCCTATTACCCAAATGCTACGCATTTGTTTATCTGGCTTTTTAACTACATCGTTAGGAAAATCACCAAACTTCATCGCTTCATAGTTGAAAGTATGTTTGGCTTTTTTTGTTTTTTTAGCCCAGAGTAAGGTTTCATGACTGGCTGTAAACATACGACATGATAGGTTAGGGGCTGCGTTAGGTTTATACCAACAAATATCATTGATAATATGCCATCCCTGTTTTTGTAGAGCATAACCACAGATATAAATAGAATGGTATGTTCCTGAAATCCATAACGATCCGTTTGGTTTTAAAACTCGATTACAGGCTTCTATCCAAGAATAATGAAATTCTAAATCGGAATCAATCCCTTGACTTTTATCCCACTTTCCTTTATTAACACTTACCCTTTTTCCAGCGTGACAAGTAAATCCATCGTTTGATAAATTGTAAGGAGGATCGGCGAAAATAAGACCGATACTTTCTTCTGGCAATTGATTTAGGGTATTGACAACATCGCCAAGATACAACCTGATTCCATTTTCTCTAAAATACGCTTCCAATGTAGCAGTTCCTTACTTTTTAGGTGGACGAAAAACTTGTTCTGTCGCAAGAATTAATATAATAGAGGAAAGATACCATATTTACTTAATGCGAAAAAAAATATTTCCATGGGTGAAATTTCTCAATCAATGGGACGGTATAAATCTACTATAAGTCCCGAACTTAAACGTAATACAGGCAAGTGCGGCTATCGTTACAAACAAGCTCAGAGCATGGCTACACAACGACATATCGACAAATCTAAAGCGATCAAACTGCCGGCTGATTTAGGGCAAATAATTACGCCGTTACTAAAGCAATAATGAAATCCAGACTGCATTTCATGTAGGTTAAAAAGACAGCGCCACTCACATGATTAAATAATTTCTGTATTGCGGATAAAGGGGTATCTACGTCCTATGTTAGCTGATACCTTTCATTGTGACACACAATCCATCACTTAAATAACTTTGAGAACAACCCTCTAATAACTGGTTCATCTGATGATGTTTCGCTTTGTGTCGTATCAATTTTATGTTCAAGTAATGCCATTAATCGAATTTCACGAGCTAGGGAATCGTCTCTAACTTGTTTTATATCGTCCCTAAGCCCATCGA
>NZ_BDMN01000334.1 GCF_002189065.1 Bathymodiolus platifrons methanotrophic gill symbiont | reverse complement strand
CGCAAATAGCGTTAAAAAAGGCTGTTAAAAAACATATCATGTGTTATCGTTAATAAAACCCATGTTAAAGAAGTAAACAAATGAAAATAGGTTACGTCCGAGTTTCAACAACATCTCAAGATACATCACTACAAATAGACGCGCTTAATGCAGCTGGTTGCGAAATAATTTATGAGGAAAAAGCACCACCACATAAACGACCATTTATGTGACAGTACCTTGATAGTGTTATATGTTTGGCATTACTTAGGAACATAGTAAAACTGTGAATCAAATGTAGCTTAATAAATGTCCTGTACAAATTTTATACAATATAACCCTATCCTATATGTATCGTGGCTTTCAGTCAGTTACTCAAAAGTAGCACACACTTTTATCAACAGTTCTTGTGGGTAACTACGATATAAGAATTGTTGCTCACAATTTACGCATAGTAATGTCACAGGGTTATTTATCTCTGCATGGTGTGATACATACGTCTTAATGTGAGTTATCAAGATAATAAAGCCTCACTAATAGTAATTGTTAAATGCGGATTGAACAAAAATCAAGTATTCATTAGGGCAGGTAAAATAGGGGGCATAACTTTTACATGATGGGTAAAGGGTAGGCAAAAAACAGTATTTTCCAATTAACAAATGAGTCTGAACAGAGCATTTAATCCAACCCTAAAAATCAGGCGTTTTTCTGTTCATTGATTTGTTTAAATAATCGCTTTTTAGCGAGATTTAGTTGGTCAGCTGATTTATTATCACTCACCTTATAAGCAACTATATCTAACTGTTCAAAGGATAGAGATTTTTTTAGGAAGTTTTTAGCATTATCCAGTGATTTCAGCTTTTCATAAGGTGTCATCATCATATCATAGTGATATTTCTTCCTTTGCTTTCCTTTGTCATCAGTGACGATAGTTGGAAAGTAACAGGGGCGGTGGAAATTAATAAAGGGAATTAGGTGATCTCTATTAAAAACATTAATTTCATCTGCCCAGTGTTGCTTTATATGGCCATAGCCAAAGGTTTTACGTACAACCGAAGCATTTTTACTTTCTGCCAGTGCATTGTCATTGCTGTGCCTTGAGCGCGATTTGGTTAATTCAATATTAAGTTTATTAAGCAGTTCTGCTACGTGGCGATTAATGTATTCTGAGCCGTTATCCGCATGAAAACCACTTATGTCAAATGGAAAAATTTCAAGCATTTCTGTCAAAACAGGAATTAAAAACTGTTCGCTAATTCGACTGCAAGAGAGTACGACTTGATATTGAGTCACCTCATCAACGGCATTAATATGGTAAACACCTTTTATACCATCCTGATCGCCTTGATGAACCGTATCCACCCTTATATAACCCGGTTTTCCTGTCGTGTTAGGTTTGCGCTTGTCACCGATTGCAACCTGCCGGGATTTGGTTTTTTCAAAGTTTCTTCTCTGTTTTTGGTACCCCGCTGAACTCCTTAAATTATAAAGATGTGATACTGAAATATTGGCAATATTTTTATATTCTGTTTCATCAAATATTAAATAGGCTCGTTCACAGAGCTTTTTAATAACAGCGCCGCTAGGTGTGTTGTAACGTTCATCCATATCAGCCAGCAAAGCAATATCAATCGCGGTATATTTTCGTTTGAATCCTGGCGGTTTGTTTGTTCCTCGTTGTTGTATGACTCCTGTATTCAGGTACTGCTGAATGAGACGAGTTAGCTGCTGACGAGAGTATACTGTTACTTGCAACAGAAAACGCCGCACAATACCTTTCTGCCGTTTATTTAACGCTCTGTAGTGAAACTGCTTTAATGTTGATTGGATGAAATCATAGCGCGTTTTTTTATCACCAGGGACGCTAAATGCAACCGCTTGCGTACCGTCTAAAAATGTTTGTAATTCTTCAGTATTTTTTAATGCTTTAAGATTCATGATGGCTTTCATTCGCTGCCAGCCATGGAGAGCGAAAGCGAGGGCTGGTAGTCCCCAGAAGGCGTAGGGCCGTTGTTTTGTCGAAATCGTAGCGCTAGCGTAGGTGTAGACAAAATAAAAGGCATTCCGAAACGCCGTCCAGTCATTTGAGGGAGTGTTACGAAGCCAGCACCGAGTTTACGATGGTAATGGCGAAGTGGCACGTACGCAGGACGTCTGGGGCGCCGAAGGCATTAGTGGTCGCGTTAAGTTTTTGCCGCTTGCTTGGGCTGGGATGTGGCTAAAATTTTATCCCGAATAGCCGTAGAGCCATTTGTGGTAGCCATGACTGAGCTGCTTTGTGCTCAGTCTGTCGCGGACGCAGGGCGGCTGGAGCATCTCCTCTTCGCTGCGTAGGTGAACGAATTACGGCGACAGGAGTCCCGGAATTTCGTGAGGTAGCATGGCGCGCCTGCCCAGAACACCTATCTTGTCACAGGACTAGCGGGTTACTCCAAAAGCCTGAAAAAACTGGCAGAAATTTACAGTCAAGGCTCAATCACCGATAAAGACTGTGTTAAGGCTGAGAAACTTAAAACTGCATCTAAGTTAATTCTTGACGGGATGACGCCAATGGAGGCTATCAGCGAAGTGGACTTCAAAGCTTCGGATATAGATCCCGATAGAGTGGACATAAGCTATAGCGATTTACAAGATAGCTACATCAAGACTTATAACTATTTATTTCCTCCGTTGCCAGCCAAGGAGAGCGAAAGCGAGGGCTGACAGCGTTTGCAAGAGACTCTTCTAATTTACTTTCTAGCATACTAAATATATTTTCAATTACGAGTAGCTCTTGTTCTAACTCTTTTTTAGTTATTTCCACATTATTATCACCATGAGCAATTGAGTCTCTGGTTGATGCGATTCCGTCAAGCTTTTTCAAGGAAGTATTTTCTTCTGAAGAAAAAAATATACCTAAAGAATTAAAAAGTTTTTGCACGGAGTGAGATTTATATTTAGGCTTTTTTTCACGAGTAAAATTGAGATAACTTATATCATTTGGATTTCTTTTATAAACAGACATTACATTGTTAATTGTAATATTCTCTCCAGATTGAGAATGAAAATGTTGTAGCAACAAACAGATATGAATTTGCTCAATATTCAATTTCTTTACTCTATCAATATATGATTCTACCAAGTCTTTTATACTTCCTTCAAATTCTGAAAGCATCATTACCCACATGGATTTCAAAATATAAATCTCTTTTTGATCACCAGGCTCACCATCTCTTCCTGTAAATTGGTTTACTATGGAGGTTATATTTTCAATACGCTTATTAAGCATTAGCTCGCCAGTAAGTCGAGTATAGCTTGAACTCTTTCTTGGACCTTTCTCCCTCCTGATCCTAATGATTTTTTAAATTCGTCATTTACCATAAGATCTTGCAATTTCGATACAAACTTATCTGGGGTTATATTTATGCTCTCTTCCTTAACCTCGGAAAATGCCAACATTTCCGCCTCAAATACCGATCTATTTGTTGTTGTATTCCATGTGTTAGTTTTATATTGAAATATTGAAAAAGCTTTATCCCCAAGAAATTTATTGATTTTTTTAATTGTTTCTTGAAATAAAATCTTAAGCTCTAAAGCCTCATCATCACCAATGTTTCTATTATCTTTCATGTATTTAGTTAAGAAGTAACTCAACTGATCAGATCGTTTTAAACCACTACTATGATAAGCAAAAAAACGTAGTACTAATTCTTCATGGGCCATATTGCTTTGGTCAATTTTTAGCCTAAATTTAATAAGTTTTGTGAAACTGTCTTCACATGCTAATTCTTTTAAAAGATTATTAAATGTCCCTCTGAGGGTATTATTCCTGATTTCCTGGGGGGTTAATTGAACACTCCCCAAGTTTAAACGCTCGAAAACCTCATATTTTACTTCCTCATCAGAATCATTAAGAATCACTATTGCTCTTATTGATCTTTTTCTGATTTCATCTTTATCTTTTTGGTCAAGTTCTGAATATCTCTTGCCATTCACATCCGACCTAATATGTAATTTTTCAAGCTTAAATTCATCATTAAAAAAACCTTCAAATGTTCTTAATCTCTGCTGTCCATCTATCACTTCATATATGAGAGTTTCTTCTTGCTCTGCAAAATAAATTACAGGAATAGGGATATTAAGTAAAAGTGATTCAATTAACCTGGATCTTTTATTTTCAGACTCATCATTTGCTGTCCAAACTTCGTTTCTTTGGTAATCAGGGGATATAATAATATCTTCATTTTTAATTTTAGTAACCAAATCCTGTACAGAATAATCATACGGCTGAGTTATAACTCTTCTTGGTCTTTGTTTTTGCATGAAACACCTTTATAAATCACTCTACATCGAATTGTGGGATTCCCATCTAAAGCGGGACACCTACGCTCAGAAAAGGCAGGCCTAAGATAATCTAGACCCCTTGAAATTACTGGCTGTCCCAGCTTAGGCGGGACAGCCTAATTTTACACTGATTAGTACAAATAAAGAAGCGGAGAGTCGCTATTTTGATGTATACCCTGGGGCAAGTTTGAAGGTCTATTTACCAAAAAAATGCACCTTAGAGCCTTCTCTGCCATACTCCTTATATAGATGTACCCTTTTACTCAAAATAGGACGCAGTAGCCGCGTGGCGTATATCTTGAAACTTTCATCTATCAATGATAAGTCTTTTCACTCTTACTTTGAAGATCTTAGGATTCCCATCTAAAGCGGGACATCTACGCTCAGAAAAGGTAGGCCTAAGGTTGATCTAGCCAGCCCAAGCAACCGACAAAACAATTTAAATCGGGGAGTCCCTACTTTTGCGAAAGCTCATTTTGGGCGTCCAAGCCCAAGTTCGCGGCAAAAGCTTAACGGGACTGATTAAAATCTGCGATGCCCTGATTCGCCCTGCGTCCACTTATAAAAACCCTAGAGGGGTTTTTATTTAGTTACCTCAAATGGCTTGACGCGATGTCGGAATGCCTTGTATTTTCTCTACGCAAAAAGACGCTTCGAGAAAACACCCGGCCCTATCGCTATCACGGACTAAAAATCTTCACTTCGCTTAAGCTCCGTTTCCAGGATTTTCAGCGAGAGCTTAACTGCACGTTTAACTAAAATGCAATGCAAAAGGCTTTAATATTTACCCCAGATAATGGTCAGGCGGAGCTCGAAGAGATATTTATTGATGAGGCAGATCTCTTCTTGTTAGATATCCCTCAAGAATATTACCCCCTCATCTTAGATGTCAAAGGGCTTTCTTCCCTCGAAGGAAAAGGTATACCTAGTTCCGTGAAGAGGCGGCTCGAGGATTATCTTACTGCACCTTCAACCGATCATATTGGAAAAATATATTCACTTGATCAATCCAATGATATTGATGCTATCGCCAATCATACGCTAGATCGCTTTCTTGTTTCGCTCGATCCTCAACAAAAGAGTATTGTTGAAAAACCTTTTGATGGCGGGCCTTGGTTAATTCGTGGTGGACCGGGGACAGGTAAGACTCTGATTAATCTTGCAAGAATTAAGCGTATTTATCAAGAAGGAATTGGTGACGACCTATTGCAACATGGTTCAATTAAAACTGGCTTTATAACCTTTAATAAGCAACTATCAAAATCTGCAGAGGCTATGTTTAAAGCCATTAGTATTGATTCTTCTGGAGGTGATGTTAGCTTTTCCACATTAGATTCGTTGGTGATGAGCTTGTTGGGAAATGCAGGGAAGGAAAGTAAGGTTGTTTTTGAAAAAGAACAAGCCGCAGTTCTGAATTTAGTAATGGGCTCTGTTAATGATGAACGATGGGATGAGAAATATATATCTACAATTCAGCAGCGTCGTGGCAGTAGTTTTATTCTGGAAGAGTTTGATCAGATCATATTAGGAAATGGTCTAACAAAGGAGGAGGACTATCTTAGTTTCACTCGAAAGGGGCGGAAGGTTGCCTTACTCTCCAAGGAGAGGGGACTGATTCATAGGCTGTATAGATTATGGTCTAAAGAAATGACGCGACGTGGCTGGTCTACTTTTGCTGGAAGGCGACTTACCGTTGAACGGATGATATATCAAGGTCAACTTGATATTTCCCGTAATTGTTATGACTACCTATTTATTGATGAGTTACAAGATTTATCAGTTACCGCCATTCGCCTTTTGGCGCACTTAGTCAAATATCCTAAAAATCTAACCTTCACTGCCGATACCGCTCAGTCGATTTATTTAAAATCGCCTTCTTGGAGCAATATATCGAATAATATCCGATTTCACCCTGGCAATAGCTTTATTCTTCGGAAGTCATATCGAATAACATCTGAAATTGATCGTGCTGTAAAACCACTGAGGTTAAATGCGGGTGACACTGAAAAAGATAATGATGGCATTGAACAGACCATTTTCTCAGGTGAAAAGCCATGTTGGCTAAATTGCTCTTTAGATAATCATCCATCGGCAGCCGCTGAATTATCTAAGGCATTGATTGAGAAAGATATTAATCCCGGACAAATTGCGATAATTACACCTGATAAAAAAACAACAGACTTGGTACAACAAGCTTTATCTAGTTATGGGGTTCCTTCTGATGTATTTCAAAAAAATAGGGGGCTAGACATTAATTCTAAAGCTGTACACCTATTACATGCTCATGTTGTTAAAGGCCTGGAGTTTCCTTTTGTAATTGTTACTGGGATTGTCGAAGGAAAATATCCACCGTATTCAGCAGTTCAGGCTGCTAAAGACAATGTTCAATTAGAAGAAACTATGGATAACGCGCGGCGCCTCCTATATGTAGCACTTTCGCGGGCGGCGAGAGGACTCTGGATGCTAACGGACGAACTCATGCCTAGTCCACTATTGACGTATCTTAATCAAGAAGACTGGACATACAGAGAAAAGAGAGTTAATTCAACCTTAAAGAAACCCTATGAAATTAAATCGCATGTGTCAGGTATTCAGTACGCTTGTGGTGAAATAATATTATCCCAGTACTTTCAGGTGGGTGATATTTTGGTTACTAATCGAGAGAAAAATAATATTCATGACTCTAATGCCATTTTTCTCACACATAATAAAAAGAAGATTGGGTACATACCCAGGGATTTAGCTGCTTTAGTAGCTAATGTTATTGATCAGGGTATGAATGTTTACGTTCGAATAATATGTATCAATGATTCAAGCCTATATAGTGGTTTGACTATCTCAATATCTATGCCCTCCCAAGAAAAAGGAAGGCAAGCATCTAAACCTAAAAACATCCAACGATTTAAAGATATATACAAACCCTACCATTAAAGTAAGAAGGCCTTATGTAGAAACTGGCAGCAAAAAG
>NZ_BDMN01000333.1 GCF_002189065.1 Bathymodiolus platifrons methanotrophic gill symbiont | reverse complement strand
TTATGAGAGGCATAAAAACAGGTTTATAGCTTGGTTTACACAAATACTTATCTTTTGCGACAGAACCACTATTTATTTTAAAATCAAAAGTTAATCTAAAAATATAAATCCATAACCGCTCAATGTGAGTATTAAGAGGTATTTCAGTGAATACTACAGCAGAAGAATTGTCATTTTTACCTATTAATGGGGCGCATGCAATTGTCGAAATGGCTCTATTTGTAAGCTTTACTCCAGCATTCAGTCTAAATACAATAAAAAAACTCGTCTTATTGGGGGACGATTTAAAGAATTCTTTGCCAAAGGCGAACCATGTTAATAGGTTTGAATTAAAAATTGAAGATGATCAACACACTAGTTTCTCAAATAAGGTCTTGGGAGGTATTGAGCTTCAGAAAATTAACGAAGATGGATCTATTGGTTGGATGTTAAGAGCGTCAGAAAATAGCATTTCAGTGCATTGTTTAAATTACACTCAATGGGCTAGCGTTTTTGCTGAGGCTTTTAACTATTTAAAGGTGGCTTTTAAGCGCTTAGAAGGTAGTGATAGTCTTATTTCAAGCGTAGGTATTATGTACGTTGACAGGTTTGTTTGTAACAAAGATCCTAGTACGTCAAATCTTAGTGAACTCTTTCAAGAAGAGAGCGACTGGGTATTTAAAGGCGCTTTTAACTCTAAAAATAAATTATGGCACAACCATATTGGGTGGTATGAGGATTTAGGTCATATGTCATGTTTAAATCAGTTAAAAACAAGTGCATCTTATGTGAATATAAACAACAACCAGAAACTTGTTGTTACAGTGGATCATAGTGCGATTATTTCTGGGGAATCTAATGATTTCAAAGAGGATGGCGGTAGCTGTGAAAAACTAGAAGAAATTATGAATAAATTGCATGGCATGAATAAAAAAGTATTAGGAAGGCTTCTGACAGAGCAAGTATCTGCTCGAATTAATTTAGGAGGATTGTAATGTCAATGCTTAGCCGTGATTTATCAACACTTAATACAATAAATAATTTTGGTACTAGAGCCTTTAGCTATGACGGTAACTCAGAGGAAAGTTCTGTACATAAAGATTTTCGTAGAGCTACGTTAGCAACTACTCTTGTTATTATTAGTGCAGTCTCTCCAAGTGCTCCTACTCTTGAAGAGACTGCAAAGATATTTATTAAGCCCGTAGCTTCTGATCAAGTTTTAGATGTTGCTAGACAGGATTTGGCATTGCTGGCCAAGATTCGTGAAAAATCGACATACAGTAAAAATTGGGATGGCAATGGAGCTCAGAAAATTAGTAAGGAAGCTATAAATGACGCTGAGACATTTATAAGATTGTTACTGGAATCTTCAACAATATATTCTCCTATTATTTCATTAGCTGCTGATGGAGAAATAAACTTTTTATGGATTCTTCCTAACTTTAGGTTTGACCTAGGAGTGTATGGGGATAACACGTTTTCATATTATGGAAAAACATCTGATGGAGAAGAGTATATGGCTGATGATATTAATGTAACAGAGAATTTGCCGAAATATATTATTGATTTAATAGAGAAATAGTTCCTATGCCTCACCAATATAGCTTGGAGTCAGAGCAAGAGTCTCAAAGTAACTTTTCACCTAAATTCGTGAGTGAACAAGAGGTGTTATTAAGGCTTTTATATGCGCCAGAGCATATTGTTGATGGAAACGTAATTGAGACTGCAATTTCTTTAAAAGATTTAAAGTGTCGAGGGGTAAGTTTAGATAGGCTTAGTTACGTAGAGAAGGAAATAATAAAAAAAAGGATTGAAGCACAAACTAGTAAAGCTCCAGATGAACGTCAAGAAGCAAGTTTATCTAAATTCTCTTGCTCTGATATAAGAAATATTAACAATAATAATGATCAAGTATTTCTGATTATTGATGATGCAACCCAAACTAATATAGCTCATGCATCAATATTTCTTATCAAAGGAAGTTGCCCGCCAAGAAAGGCGAGAGCTGAGCTAGTTAGATGTCTTCAGGATAGGCAGTCTTTAAGCTCGTTGATACCATAGTAGTATAAGGTTCTGTCGAAAAAAACAAAATACCCTATGATAATAAGATTAAATTTTAGTCAAAGAAGGTTCGCATGTTCAACTAAAAATGGTTCTATTTTTTAAGTTATTACTTTCCTGAATACCACATGGTACTTGGCTTTAAAACTAGACTATCGTAATTTTCATGGTGTGGTGATAATATTTTTATCCTTCATGGTGTTTTATCCATTTATCACATAAAAACAGGTTACAGTTGGTTTTTACACAGACCTTTTTTGCGACAGAAACTTGTAGCTCAGGAAAACTAAATGAAAAAAGTATTTATTAAGCTGAAAGAATAAGGTAGGATTAGCAACAATAAAAAAGCCTCTACACACATTGTATGCAGAGGCTTTTTAAAAGGTTGTGTATGAGTGCTAGAACACTCACCACAGCTTGAAAGTAAGAGACAGACTCTTGCTATCAAACGAATGTTAATTATATCTTAATTAGCTTCTCATTTGTTAAGCATTTTCGGTTTTTCTTCTCTCCTTTCAAGCTCAGCCCCTATTTTGGAATCATGATGTTTTGGAATAGGTCGGGACAGCGTTGCCAATCAAGGACTTTGCTAAGGCAACCCATAAGGCATTTTTTGTATAAAGTAGAAGTCGCAGACTTAATCCGTCTTGTCTGCGGGATTTGAATTTTATAATGCAAAAAGTGGCGCGTTTGGAGCAGGGGCAGATATTTATATCTGGTAACGCGCAGGGCGTGGCGGAAGTGAAAGGGGCTTAAAAACTCGAGTAACTCGATCCCAAGATACACAGAAACTCAAGCCTGAATTCTCTGTTTTTTAACAGGTCTTTGGGAGGGGGGGGCTGTGAAAGGGATTATGTGTGCTCGCCTAAGGGGTTCTACGAACTCTACTATCTATCTCTTTATTCTTTTCAAAAATACAATTGATTATTATTGATGCGTGGAGCGCGGTTTAAGAGAATACATATTGCTGTGATTGATAGTGATTGTGGAGAATGTGTTGGCTAGTGTTGGTAAGGGGTGGATAACATCTTTTCGTTATCCATGCTTTATCAATACGCCCGCAGGGAACCAATACATTTCCCACATGAACGGTACACCGCAGAATTTGTGGAATGCGGTCTGCGGGACTTCATATCATACTGCCCACTCTCGCAAACACAACAGGTTGGCGCGAAAGATGGTTCTGTCGCAAAAGAACAAATGTGAGTGGGAAAGATAAACAGGTAAAACCTTACAATCTATGTGTTTAATGGGTGTTCTTGCCCACACTTGCTCTTCGCGTCTGGGCTTCTTTTCTTTTATCCTTACAAATTATCATTGTTTATTATTGATGCGCGGAGCGCGGTTTAAGAGAAACCATATTGCTGTGATTGAGAGTGATTGTGGGGAATGTGTTGGCTAGTGTTGGTAAGGTGTGGGTAACGTTTTTTCTGTTATCCACACCTTACCAACACGTCCCGTAGGGAGGCAATATATTCTCCACATGAACGGTATATAGCAAAATTTGCAAAATGCGGCCTACGAGCATTACAGAGATTGAAAAATTTGCCAATACTGCCAGCTATGGACTCCCCGTGCTCTGAAAATAAGGGTTGAATTATTATACCTTATAAGTAAATGCTAATGTACTCTAATTAAGTCTGTCAATAAGTGATGAAAAAAATTAAATGCATATTCTCTGTTCTATCCATTTTTCGCTTATTGATGACAATTAGTTCTGTTTTATTTTTTGTGGTTGTCTTTTTTATTCAAAATGAAATAAATCCTTTAGCCAGTACATTTGGGGACTTTTATTGGATAACCTATTTATTCTATTTATCAATGCCATTCCTGATCACTTTTTCTTCCCTTTATTTATGCAAATATCTATCGCAAGCAAAGATTAATAAGGTGTGTTCTATTGAAGCAGCAAATAATGATTTTTTAGCTAATTATTTAGGGTTTTTCTTTGTGGCTCTGAGTGTCAAAGGAACTGCGACTTTTTGGACTGTGTTCGGGATGACGATACTTTTTACTCTTGTTTCAAGAGTATCTTACTTCAACCCTGTTTTATTGGTGTTCGGTTTTAACTTTTATTATGTTGTTACGGGTGAAAATGTCAAAGTGATGCTGATAAGCAAAAAGAAATTAAAAAGCCCAAAATCGTTTGAGACTCTGTGTGTGCGGAGGATTAATGATTACACATTTATAGAAATACAAGACGATGACTGAAATTTTCGCAAAAATAAAAAATGAATACAAAAATATACTCTCTCAAAGTGAAAATGTAGTTGATGATTTTGATGTTAATAATATTGATGAAATTAAATTTTCACCTTTCTACACACCAGATGATGATGCATGGTTTCAAATTAAAAGTTTTTCTAAAGAAAAATATTTTATTGAGCAATGTACAGACAATTTTAGCTCAGCTAGTATTAATCAAATAGATAATGATGATTATAGTGACATATCTTGCATTATAATTTCACAAGATAGTGATAATTCCACACAGAAGAAATATTTTCAAAGAATAACCAAAAAATGTTTTGTGAACAAAACAGTGCTTTGGTTATCTGGAGATCCTGAGGTTGTAAAGAATAAAAAACAAATAGAAATAAATCGTAAATCTGATGCGGTCTACCTAGCCGATACCGATACGCTTTATTTCAAAAAAATTGCAACAATCAAAGAAATTTTCCCTGGGATTGAGGAGATCGATTTCTGCGCTTAAAAAGACTTCAATTGGCGTACAAAATAGACACCGAATAGCCAATATGGCAAAAGAATATAATGCTTTAAGTGATGAGAAAAAGGAAAAACTTATCACTGAAGCTAAGAAAAAAACAGGAGTTAATTTTAAAGATGGTGGTTTTGTAATCAAGTCTGAAACTGACCTTAAAAAAGTATTGTACGCACTACATCAAAGGTATTATGACGCTGACTGTTATGAAGAAAAAAGACTTGCTAATTCGATAATGGTCATAAAATAATCTACGTATTTATAATCATTACTAATAAGCCTGTGGCATTGTTAGTCCTAGGAATTAGTATCCGTTTTCGCCTCTGAATACGGATATTTATCAGAGGTAGAGACAACATGAAAACCCTCCTATATCACCAGATATATTTAGTACTAAAAACAGGTTTTTAAAGGGCGGGGAGTCGCTATTTTTGCGAAAGCTTGTTTTGGGCATCCCAGCTTAACGCGACCGCTAATGCCTTCGGCGCCCCAGACGTCCTGCGTACGTGCCACTTCGCCACTACCATCGTAAACTCGGTGCTGGCTTCGTAACACTCCCTCAAATGACTGGACGGCGTTTCGGAATGCCTTTTATTTTGTCTCCACCTACGCTAGCGCTACGATTCCGACAAAACAACGGCCCTACGCCTTCTGGGGACTACCAGCCCTCGCGTTCGCTCTCCATGGCTGGCAGCGGGCGTCTCACGGAGCTTACTGCAATTTTTGAAAAAATTTGTGGAGTAAGTCCTTTATTATCAATTTACGCGGTATATTTAATAAATTTCATATTCTACAATGGCAAAATTCGCAATCCTAAGAACACAAAAACTAAAATCAAGGGCATCAATAAAAGGTTCTCTGAAGCATGCTTTTCGAGAACAAAAAACCCCAAATTCTGATGCTGGAAAGCGTGTTGAAAATACGCATATTGGTGCGAATAATTCGAGTGATTCGATGGACAAAATCAACGCGATTCTTCCTGAAAAAATCCGTAAGAATGGAGTCATGGCCATTGAATATTTAATTACGGGCTCACCAGAGGCGATTAGAGGTAAAAGCAGATTTGAGCAGGATGATTACTTTAAGGATTCGTTAGAGTGGCTTAAACAGCGTCATGGAGTCGAGAATATAGCTTATGTGGGTATTCATCGTGATGAATCTACCCCACACATGTATGCGTATATTGTTCCGATAGACCCGAAAGGGAAACTGAATGCCCGTCATTTTTTGGGTGAGCGTAATGCCTTATCAAAAATGCAGACTGATTTTTATGAGAATGTAGGTAAAGAGCACGGTCTTGAGCGTGGTATTGAAAAATCAAAAGCAAAGCATGTTGATATAAAGTCGTACTATGCTCGGGTTAATGCAACAGAGGTAGTTAGAACGCCGCCGATTACCTTAGATAAGCCTAAGTTATGGGAGTCAAAAAGCACTTATGGTTTTAGGGTTGCTAAGAAAATATTAAAAGATCTGAGGGGAGTCGCTATTTTTGCGAAAGCTTGTTTTGGGCATCCCAGCCCAAGCAAGCAGCAAAAACTTAACGCGACCACTTATGCCTCCGGCGGCCCCGATTCGTCCTCGTCACCTCGTCCCGACCCAACAAGGGGTCGGAACATAGGCTCCAAATGACTTGACGCCGTGTCGGATGGCCTTTTATTTTGTCTCCACCTTCGCTAACGCTCAGACTCCGACAAAACAACGGCCCTACGGCTATCGCGGACTAAAAATCATCACTTCGCTTAGGCTACGTTTCCCTGATTTTCAGCGTGAGTTGGAATGGAAAACCTTGTCGGCTAAGGCCTCTGAAAGAGAGGTTGAGAACAGGAAAGCTAAAGCACTGAAAGGAGAACTGGAGACAGCCCAAAAAGAAATAGGTAATTTAAAGGTCAAGAGTCAAGAAGGGGCGAAAAAGCTATTTAGTATAATTAATACACTTTCGAGAGGAAGCAAAGAAGATATTTTAAATCTCAGGGAGACAGCCGTTAAATTTATGGATATAAAAAAGAAAGATCAAGAAACCGATCAAGAACGTTGAGCTTGAAGAAAAACATCAAATACTTAAAAAAAACGGCTGAAAAAAGGAAAAGTAAAGGCAGTGAGTGCCGAAAAATAACGTTTTTTTTAAAAATAACTAAATTACAGAAAAAAACTAACTGTCAATAAAAAAGCGCAACCATTGAATTTATAGGCTAAGGCCTCTTTTTTTTCCTGATTCTGACAACAGAAATTAAGCTACCGTTTAAAAAAAACAATTCGCCTATTCCATTATCCACCGATAAAGGTAGGATTTAAGGCATAAAAAAACCTCTACACACATTGTATGCAGAGGTTTTCAAAAGGTTGTAATCAGTGATAGAACACTGATTACGGCTTGAAAGTAAGAGCTCCACTCTTGCAATCAAACGAATGTTAATTATATCTTAATTAGCCTCTCATTTGTAAGCAAATCGGGTTTTCTTCTCTTCTTTCAAGTCCCAGCCCCTATTTTGGAATCAAGATGTTTTGGAATAGGTCAGGACAGCGCTACCGATCAAGGAATTGTAGAGGTAGCCAGTAAGATCATATTGGATAAAGTAGAAGTCGCGGGTTTAAATCGTCTCACCTGCGGGATTTGAATTTTATGATGACAATATGCTGCGTAGCTGTACAGGGGGATATGATTTTTTATATCTTATGGCGCAGGGGCATGGCGATGGTAAAAGGGGCTTAAAAACTCGATTATTCTGCTTATCTTTTCCACTCAAAACAGCTAAAAAAAGTAGCTAATTTGAGTGGGGAAGATAAGCAGGTAAAACCACAAGGATGTTGTGGTTTGTGGGGGCTCTCCGGCTCACTGCGCACTCCAGCCCGCCCTTGTGGTTTTACCTGCTTATCTTTTTTCCTTTCCAATTAACTATTATCATTTTTTATTATTGATGCGCGGAGCGCGGTTTAAGAGAAACCATATTGCTGTGATTGAGAGTGATTGTGGAGAATGTGTTGGCTAGTGTTGGTAAGGTGTGGGTAACGTCTTTTCGTTATCCATGCTT
>NZ_BDMN01000332.1 GCF_002189065.1 Bathymodiolus platifrons methanotrophic gill symbiont | reverse complement strand
CAAGAATAATTAATATCGGGAAGTTGTTTCGTGCTTATTCCTAAGTAATTTAACTATGGCATTAATGGGGATAGAAAAATGAATTTAAATAAATCACCATCTTTATCATTTATACATATTTCACAGTGGTTTACTATCACAATTTTAATATGCCTAATTAGTTTCACGCCCTCCCTTTCCCAAGCTACAACGGTAGCTCAATGTGAGATTAAGCTAGCCCAACTCTCAGACCAAACCAAGCAAGCAGACTATTCCGGGAAGCATGCAAGCAATAAAAGATATGGTCTGCTGCCAAAGCTGGATAACGCAAAACGAAAACTCCAAAAAACAAAATTTATAGATGCCATTAAGCAAATCTACGATTATAAGCGTAAGGTAAATAGCCTCCTTGCAGAAGGCAAACTTGATTTAAGCAACCTACCTGAGCCTGATCTCCTAGGCAAAGCCGACAATTTGATAGCTTGTATCGAAGATATTAATAATATCAACCATGCCCCCATAGCAGATGCCGGACCTGACCAAACCGTTGCTCCTGATGCGACAGTAATTCTGGACGGTAGTAACTCATACGACCAGGATGGAGAGTTACTCTATTTTTTGTGGAGCCTGGTAACAACACCAACAGATAGTACCGCTGAATTAGACGATACTTCCGCGATGATGCGATCATTCCAGGCCGACAAATCAGGGGAGTATGTCGCAGAACTCATTGTAAATGACGGTGAAGTGGACAGCCTAGCCAATAGCGTAAAGATCACCACAGAAAATACCCGACCTGTTGCGCATGCAGGGGCTGATCAATCGAAATTCATAGCTGATGCGGTCATATTGGATGGTAGTGCATCTACTGATGTAGATGGCGACCTGATAAGTTTCCAGTGGAGTTTTAGCTTGGTGCCCGAAGGCAGTAATGCAATGCTTTCAGATATAACTGCCATTATGCCTACCTTTGTCATAGACGTAGCTGGCACCTACACACTGCAATTAGTCGTAAATGACGGCACAGAAGATAGCGAAATTGATACTGTGCAGGTTAATACCCTCAATACGCCTCCCATTGCAAATGCAGGTCCGGATCAAACAGTCTTTGTTGGGGACTCCGTACAGCTTGATGGCAGTAACTCATCAGATGCAGACCTTGATATGCTGACATACTTATGGAACATGACAGCTAAACCACTTGATTCAGCCGCGAACCTGGATAATGCAAGCATAGTTAACCCCAGTTTTATTGTTGATGCCCCTGGCTTTTATACCATATCACTGGTGGTCAACGATGGTAGTGAGGACAGTAATGTAGATATCATACTGGTAGTAACAGAAAACTCCAGACCGGTAGCAGATGCAGGTATTGATCAAACAGGCTTTGTCGGCGATACAATCACACTGGATGGAGGCAATTCCAGCGACGTGGATAATGACCACTTAATTTACACATGATCAATGATTACACGCCCAGAAAATAGCCTGGCAACTATTGACGATCCAACAGAAGCACTCACCAGTTTTATTCCAGATGAAGCTGGTCTGTATGTCGCACAGCTTATTGTGCATGATGCAAGTCTGAGCAGTAACCCAGATACCTCAAAAATCACCATCGAAATTCTGGTTGTCAACCACAATCCACAATCCACAATCCACAAATTACTTCAGGCCCGATAATGACAACCGCCATAAATACTCTTTATAGCTATGATGTTCAAGCTGAAGATGTAGATGGTGATACATTGGTTTATGACCTAACGAACAAGGTTAGATTGTGATCGTTTTAGGGGTGAAGCTGTTTTTCTCCGCGATAGCGGCTTCGTCCAACAAGTGTTATAAGAGGACTTACATCTGTGACTATTAACGATATTTTCATGGTTAACTAAAAATAGAGTTATATAAAGACAGTTGCTTTTCATTGAAATGAACTTTTGAGTCCACTTTAGGTAAAGACAAGCCTCGCTGTTTTAATTCCGCAAGAATATCAGAAAACCATAATCCTGTGAGCTCTTCAAGATTACGATGAGTTACATTGCCTGCCGAATAGTCACTCAATATTTCATCAAGTTGCTTATCAGTTAATAGTTGTTTGTCATTACTTTGAGAGGGTGTCAAATAAGCTGCGATTTTTCCATTTTTGGTTATTGCAATGCTTCCAGCACTTACCGAACTCATTAGATGACCAAATTTATTTTTTGCTTCTGTTGCTGAAATTGTTCTCATAATTACACAAATAGTTAAATTGGCTAATTTAACTATAATTTCATTTCCAATAAAGGTCAACTGCTCTGCTCTGAATATTCCAACACACTTTCAGAGGCGCTTGCAATCTAGTATATTATTTTCCGTCAATGACCTAATCCGCAAGCTAATCACTTTTCTTTAAACTGGCTTTCACATCAGCAATAGTGATAAACAGTTTATTGGGCATATCGTTAAAAGGCACAAAGCCAAATTTCTCATAAAACTGTTTAGCACCAGCTTTTGCATCCACAATGACAAGAGGAAAAGCAACCGTGTTACTGGCGGATAGCAGCTTTTTTAGTGCATCAATCAACAACCACTCGCCAAAACCCTGTTTAGCATACTTTTTATCGACTGCTAAGCGAGCAATTAGTCCGCCTGACTGTGCATTTTTATGTTTTTTCTGCAGTTTTTGAGGTAATAAACTCAGATCAAGAGTCGTCATTGTTAGCGTGTAATAGCCAATAATAGACTCAGGATTTTGCATGTCTTCTAGCACAAACGTTCGTGTATTATCCTTGTCCGATTGCTGGCTTGCCATGAGGCATAAATGGTTGTTGAGTGCGTCAACACCACAATCAAAAAGATTCCGCTTATGTTTTTTCTTATCCAGCGGTACTGTAATCACGATTGTGTTTTGTTGTTATAGCGTTGTGCTGCTTGTTGTAAACGTGAATGGGCCTTAGGGACAGCATCAAGGGCGTCAACGAGTAGCATACTGTCTTTTTGACTAAGCTTTAAAGTATGCTCGCGCTCAATAATACCTTTAGCTTTTTCAATCGCGGCATTAAGAACAAACGAACTAATACTAGAAATACCTGATAGAGCAGCAGCTTCAGACAATAACTCTTGCGTATCAGGATCAACTCTGGCTGTAATTCGGGGAGAGGGACTTATCATAATGAATTCCTTTTATGTGCCAAAGTGGCACACTCTGCAATGATATCTCATATATTAACTTAAAACAATAACGAATGAATCGTTAACGGTGCGATTCCTTGTTAAACTCAGAATTTGAAATACTCATAATAATTTTTGACGTTCGTGTATGAGCATGACAGCAAAAAATAACCAGAAAAATATTAAAAATTAAAAATTAAAAATTAAAAACTGTATTATGCTCAGGGTTAACCAGTGTACACCAATTAAAACGGTTAATGCTGCCAGGATATCCCCCATACGTACATAGACTATCGCGAACAATTCGCTGTTATTCTTCGCGGCCTGACCGAAGCTGATGCTATACCAGTTCAGATTCATTGTGTGCATGGTAAAGATCGAACCGGCCTAGCTGCCGCTCCTGTTCTTCAAGCTTTGGGGGTTCCCAGGCGTATCATCCTCGAAGACTATCTACTGAGTAATACCTTTTGGGAATCAGAAACCAACCGATTATCACTCCTGGCAACGATTGCATCGCTGTTCAGAACGCCACGTGAAGAAGTTCGCAGCCTAATGGAGGCTCGCCCTGAGTACCTGAACGCCGCATTCGAGGCAGCTGATAAAAAAAGTACGGTTCCCTTGATAACTACCTTCGAGAGGGACTGAACGATGCGAGCATTACAACGCTACGTAATGCTTTGTTGGAATAAAAGAAATCACAAAATTTTAACAGGCAGAAAAGCCAAACGTCTCATGCTTATTAACTTGCGTCGGTCGTTGGGGTTATCATCTCTATTGTTTTAGAATAGGAATTGCCAAAAATTAGCCACTGTATTCCCTTTCATTTTTTGGCGGGCTTCAGTCCGTACTGTGAGCTCCATCAACAATATATGTGACTGATATAAGAGTTGTTTGGTCTGTGTAGCTAGTCATCAACCCAAGGGAAAAGTCCAACATAGACCTTTTTTAATACCCTCGGCATCAGTCCAATCACCATACTCCGTTTCGTCCACTTTTTTCCCAACAAAGGGCTTGAATCAACGACAGCAAATGTATGACAATCACTGGTCGCTCTTCCTCCATTTATACCCTAAATGTTAATCAGTTTGTTAGTTTTTCCAGCTTCAGCAAAATATTTTCCATCTGTAGATGGATTGTCTCTATTATAAATTAATTACGTGATATTTTTAACTGGAAATAAATGACGCTGATGGGTGGGAAATTATGGATGCTGATTGAACTAGTACGTAGTTTACTAAAAAATCTCAAAATTCGAGCTAAAACCCTGCCAAGAACTTTTTTAATTATTTACGCTGAGTAGCGAATCAGGTCGTTCTACGGTCGCTAATCATAGAGTAACAAAATTAGTTGCTTACAAATTTGTTATTCAAGAGTTAGCGTATTACTGCCATTGGTGATGAATTAAAGGTCTTACTTGATGAATAACATTGAAGTCTTTATCGTTATGCAGGAGTAATAAGTCATTCTCTATCGCACAAGAGCAATACAGCAATCGATGGGGCTACGTACTGTCAATCCTTGACGACGCAAATCATAACAAATACGAGCAGCAGATTGCCATGTATCGTTTGTTGCTTCAATATAGGTTTGGTTTTCAAGATAACTACTCAGTAATAACCATTCTTTGTTATCACGACAACCTTGTAAAAGCTCTAACTGATTAAATCGTGTTAAAACAGCTTCACGCTCATCTAGCCAAATTTGTATGCGTTTAGCTTCAGTTCCCTTTTTATCTTTAAAAATACGGATCCAAACTGAGGTATCAATCAAAATCCTGGCGGATTACTCGATCTTCCTTGTGATTAAAATCTTCCCTGAATTCTATTTGACCTGCAAGTTTGAATAAATCTTTCTTTTTACGTTTTGTAACTAATTCTTGTAACGCTAAATCAACTAATTCACGTTTAGTTCGAATTCCCGTTAAGCTAATTGCTTCATTTATTAAATCATCATCTATAACAATATTGGTACGCATAAGTTTATCTCCAGCTGTGTATTTTGATACACATCATACACTTAAGAAGTTAGCTTTTATCTAGGGTGCAAAAAGAAAGATTTTTTTCTTTATTTTTTCCTACTGAAAGAGACCTGTTTTTTAGGCAAGAGATAAGTATAGGAGGGGCGCCTGCCTAAAGCACTCTTCAGCGATAGTTGTTCGTTGGAATTAATAAGAAAACTATACCTAATACAAATAACAACTGTAGTAATTTTATAACATCAGCAGAGTACAAGACGCATTGGGTGTAGTGGTAGTGTAGTAGGTGTTGTGCGGGCAAGACCTGCAAGTGATTGAATTTAATCTATAATCTATTTGTTGGTGTGATTCATAACCCTGAGGTCGCAGGTCCGATCCCCACTATCGCCACCATCTTAACTTATTGATAGTTATGATAAAACAGCCTACTTCCATCGGTTGAATACTTTAAACTCAAAGCGCACTACGTTACAAACTACGAAAGTTAATCTCGTAATATTACTAGTGTTTGTTTAAAACATTATCGAGGGCTAAGCAATGTCTTATATCCGCACATTAGCAAACGGCAAATATCGCGCCGAGGTCAGTAAATATTACACTTCTATTCAATCTAAAACTTTCTCAACACAAAACAACATCTATTGGCGGTTAATTGTAGGCAGAGCAACAAGATCTGCCAGAATTTTCTCTCAGATGCCGAAAATGTTCTGTTTTTTTGCGATCTGCTTCATAGTGAAATTGTGCCACTGAAAGGTGGTGCCACTTCAAGCTGACCTGTTACCCCCATCCATAAAGTGCCGTGCTGGATAGATAAAAAACCAGCACCACTAGAATATGGCAGAAATCATTACTTTTCAGTCATTGCCGATTTGCGTAATTGTCCTATTTTTTCACTGTAGTCACGGTATTCATTCGAGTTAGTCGGTGAATAATTCAGGTTTTTAAAAAATCCTGTTAATTTTGTAAAATAATCACGTACCGCATCTTTATCCGTAAAATGATAACTAGTGTCCACTAGCTTTACGATCCTGTTTAGACTTTCTTGCTGCCTTTCTAAAGGAACTGCAACATCAACTGGATCAAAAGCATCTTGCTGTAAATAGACCATATCCAGAAATAGGGCTTGCTGATAAATAACAAAGTCTTCTGTACTAACACCTTCTTCACCAGTGACCTGAATCATTTGTGAAATAGAATCGCCCTTCTTTAACAGCTCTAATAAATTCTGTACGTTATCTACCCAGGATTGTGATAAATGCTCGGTAAACCACGGCTGCAATTGCCCTAAATAACGTGACCAGGATAATAGTGGATCTACAGCCGGATAAAAACGTTTATAGGCTCTATCAGCACTTAAGCCCAAAAAGGTTTTTACTGTACCTAAAGTTGATTGCGTGACGGGTTCTTCAAAGTTCCCCCTCGCTGGTGATACAGTACCAATCATCGTTAAACTGCCTTCACTTTGATCCGCTGTTTTGATAACGCCAGCACGTTCATAGATTCCTTTAATTGCAGAATCCAGATAAGCAGGGAATGCTTCTTCGCCAGGAATTTCTTCCAGGCGACCCGAGGTTTCCCGCATTGCCTGTGCCCAGCGCGAGGTTGAATCGGCAATAATCAAGACATTCAAACCCATTTGCCGGTAATACTCGCCTAGTGTAATCCCTGTATATATGGAGGCTTCTCGTGCTGCAACGGGCATCGATGAAGTATTGCAAATAATCACCGTCCGATCCATTAAAGTTTTGCCATTAACATCTTTTAATTTTGGAAATTCAGTGATTGTTTCTACAACCTCTCCCGCTCTCTCTCCACAAGCAACAACGATAACGATATCAACATCAGAATTACGCGAAATCAAATTCTGTAATACAGTTTTCCTGCGCCAAAAGGGCCTGGAATACATCCCATCCCACCTTTTGCAATAGGAAAGAAGCTATCAATTAGACGCAAATGAGTAATCAACGGCTCATGTGGGTACAAACGTGCTGCTATGTTTTGCTTTAGTAAATTTTGTGGAAGAGGCTTACGCACCGGCCAGCGTTGTTTTAGGTATATATCAATTTCTTTGCCCGATTCCAGCTTAATTTTTGCTACTGGTTCATTAACTGTTACAACGCTTTCTTGAATCCAGGTAATAGTGCCTTTTCCCTGAATATCAAAAGGCACCATAATTTTGTGCGTAAACCCTCTTTCCTGTACGGTACCGATAACCGAGTTTGCGCGTAATACCGTACCAGTTTGAACAATCGGTGTGAACGCCCATTTAGCATTTTCATCTAAAGCTGGAAAACTAACTCCTCTAGGTAAAAAATAACCAAACTCACTAGACAATTTATCTAGAGGGTTTTGTAATCCATCATAAACCTGCCCTAGTAAACCCGGACCTAATTCTACTGAAAGCATTTCAGAACTTTGCTCAACTAGATCACCAACCGCCACACCAGTAGTACTCTCGTAGACCTGGGCATCCGCTACCGAACCATTGATACGCAATATCTCCGCCTTTAAACGCTCCTGGTGCTTAGTACTACCAGCGGGCAAAATATAGATGACTTCATTCTTTGTCAAGGGATGCGGGTTGCCATCAAGTGTTTCGATAGATACCAGACTTTCCTGAATGGATACAACTCGTGCTGTTGCCTTTACAGTGTTATTCATTTAATTCCCATCAGTTACACTTAGTAGAGCGGACTTTAGTCCGCTATGATTAATTTAGAGTTGCGGACTAAAGAGACTGTAAAAGTATCTGCTTTTAGCCTCCCCCCTTGAGAACGGGGGGATTGAGGGGGGATCGTATAAAAATATATGTCATTGATATTGTCTGATTAGTTTTTATATCAAACCTCCCCTAACCCCTCCTTAACTAAGGAGGGGTTAGGGGAGTCGCTATTTTTGCGAAAGCTTGTTTTGGGCATCCCAGCCCAAGCAAGCAGCAAAAACTTAACGCGACCACTTATGCCTCCGGCGGCCCCGATTCGTCCTCGTCACCTCGTCCCGACCCAACAAGGGGTCGGAACATAGGCTCCAAATGACTTGACGCCGTGTCGGATGGCCTTTTATTTTGTCTCCACCTTCGCTAACGCTCAGACTCCGACAAAACAACGGCCCTACGGCTATCGCGGACTAAAAATCATCACTTCGCTTAGGCTACGTTTCCCTGATTTTCAGCGTATGACGGTAAAGATTGGTATGACTTGACGCCGTGTCGGATGGCCTTTTATTTTGCCTCCACCTTCGCTAACGCTCAGACTCCGACAAAACAACGGCCCTACGGCTATCGCGGACTAAAAATCATCACTTCGCTTAGGCTACGTTTCCCTGATTTTCAGCGTGTGCATGCCCTATTCTTTCATAATGCTGCCAGCTTAGATTTAACAGTAGTTTTTCTAATTCAACACTCTGCTCAGTTTCAAATAGAGTATTTGCCTGCTTAATCCAGCCAAAGCGATGACTTAAAGAAAAATCATCAATTTGCCAGTTTTTACGAATAAAAGGAACGACCTGTCCGTAGCCCCAGCGCTCATTTCTGGAAGGCGCATCCATGCCTAGTTTTCGCCGACGAATAGCTGTCATAATCGTGCGCAATTCCATGCGCCATATAATCGTTTCTCGCAGCAAAGGGTTGTCAATAGAGTTAATAACTCTTTCTGCTTTGGCCGCAATTTTAGCATCACTATTATTTTCATTGTCCATTCTGGCCCAATGCAAGACACTGACTATTTCCTCAAGTTGCTGGCGTTCGCTATCCTGCAATAAAGATAATCGTCGCTCCAGATGTATCTTTGAAGCGGGTTTGTTTTTAAGGTCCCATAAAGAGAGTGGGTGTGGTTGCAGACTAGCCATTAGCATTGCGTAATCCATCTGTTGCTGTTTCACTTTACTATGCCTTGCAATAAGGTTCTAAAGCGAGGTTGCAGATGCTCTAATAACAAAGCGGAAAGTGCTTCATCAGTAAAATCAATCACCATATCATCATCTTTTAGGCGCACGGATATGCCACCACTAACATCATCCGCGACCTGAATGGACACACCTTTACGTAACATATCAGCTGCGATAGCGACGGTATAATGTGTTAAAGTCCCCACCTTTAATTCATCCGGGTTATTTTTTAGCTCTTCCACACCCACAGGATTGTTGGGTATAAAAATACCGATTTTATCCTCACCATCTAGATCCAATTGTTCACGTGCCTTACCTGCTAATTGTAAAATAATCTTTTCCAGAAAAGCAGGCTGATCCATTTTTTGTCCGACAACACGCTTTACTTCATTACTGAAATTGCCTAATAAAGTGTCACGTAGTTTCAATAAAGCATCTCTGGTCGCTAATTTTAAAGCGTCTTCACCCGAGCTACGTAACGCATCACTTTTCTTTTTCGCTGCAGTAATTAATTGCTGCGCTTCAAGTTCTGCTTCTTCAACAATCCACTCAGCACGTTTTTGAGCATCAAGAACTATGCTTTCCGCTTTTTCCTTCCCCGCTTCTACGCCCTGATCTCTTAGACGCTGAATTAAATTTTCTACACCTTATGATGCCTGACCATATGCCGAATCATATAAAACTCCAAATTTTCAATTATTGATGCCGTTTAAATAAGTTAGCAAGGGTCATAGGATCTGAAAACCCACTTGCAGATACCACACTATCCTGACCATCACTTTTTGCTTTATGTAAAGCTTGTTCAGCTTTCTCAATCAGGTTAGTCTCAACGTTAGCTGGCTTTAGCTGAACTCCGTTAACAGGATTATAAGTTGAACAACCGATAGAAATAGTCACAGAAACCAAGCCATCTGGTGTACTGACACCTAATACTTTCACAGCATATCTAATTCGCTGCGCAATTTCAATACCTTGCCCTTGTTCAATATTAGCCAGTAATGCAATAAACTTTTCCCCAGTATATCGAACTAAGACATCATTATTACGCAACTGCTCCCGAATAACAGCAGAAGCTAATATTATAACCTGATCACCCACATGATATCCATAATGATCATTTATATTTTTTAATTCATCAATATCCAGAAAAAAACAGCTTAATGGTTCAGTGCTACGCTGAGCTCTAGCGATTTCTTCACCTAGGCGCTGTTCCAGAAAATGACGATTATTCACA
>NZ_BDMN01000331.1 GCF_002189065.1 Bathymodiolus platifrons methanotrophic gill symbiont | reverse complement strand
AATGTTGGTGACAGGAGTCCCAGAATGTTGTGAGGTAGCATGGCGCGCCTATTCTCACTGATTGAGTCATACCATCCACTACGCGAATATCAGACACCTTTAAAGCTCAGCGCACCTTTTACTCTCTGGGTATATCGTTCTATCTAATTTTTAATATACGTAATGCTTCTTCAAGAACCGCCGTAATAAACGCGTCTGACTTACCTATGAAAGTTTTTTCTAAAAGGTTAGAGACAAAAGCAAGAACATCATTATCTAACTTACTGTTATTTTTGTTTTTCTTTGTTTTAACCGTCTTACTAAGGTTGCTTTTATATCCATTGATAATTTCTTTAATTTCTTCTAGTTTGAGATCTTTTTCTTTTATATCATCATAAATTTTTGGAGCTATGTCTTTATTACCAGGGGCGGCCAAAAGGTATCCCGCAGATACAGGGATACCATCAAGCGATCTTCCTTCATTAAAAAATTTAGCTAGATTTATTAATTTACCTGTATTACTGCTGTTTAGTTCCGTAAAGTTTACGGAAAGCCATTTACCAAAATCTATGTTTGACTGGAACCTATTTCTAGCTTCAAGTAAAATTTGACCTTTGAATAACTGGCTTTGGTGATCTATATCATGATACCTACTCGCAAGTTCATCTAACGTTAAATCCTTTAACAACCCAGAATCAAATGGGTTCACTGAAGGTGGAATATAATTCTCCGAATTAGCAATAAATTCTTGAGTAGTTTCCGGGATTTCTCCAGCAATTGTTCTTGAAATTTTACCAATGGCCATTAAATTAACACCTCATTCATTAGCTCTATGAATTGAGAAACTGCTTTCTCATTTGATGTTTCTGTTACCCCTTGTCCAGTACAGCTAATATCTGCCCAAATTTTTCTTGTTGTAATAAACCCTCTAGCTAAAGATACATAGTCATATTTAGAAATTAGATCTGTAATTGCCTCTCTTGCTTCATCAGTATCTTTTATTCGTGGGTTGGAATTGACCCCAGTTAAAACAATAATTGCTTTAAGTTTTTCATTTTGAACCTTTGCTTCCTCTATAGACCTTAATGACTGATTTAATGTCATTAAACTTATATTAGAAGGAAATACAGGGATAATAACCACATCACTAACTAATAGAGCGTAACGCCCACTAACATCATTCTTTCCACCACAATCACAAATTAAATGGTCATATTTAGAAGATAACTCTTTCAACGATGAATAAACTGTTGACCCAGATTTCTCTACTGTAGGAACAGATACCAATGTTGGATCAGAGTCTCTATATTCCATCCAAATAACAGCAGATTTCTGTGAATCTAAATCACAAAGTAAAACATCCACCCCTTTATTTTTTAAATAAATAGCAGTAGAAACTGCCATACTGGTTTTGGTAGATGATTTTGTAGCAAAAATTGTAGTGATCATAACTATAAAAAATCGATGAAGTAAAAATTGGTGTAACTACTCAGCGTAATTTAAACTCATAACAGATTGATTTAAAATAATAATTAATGTATCTCTCTGAATTTTAGTCCAATTTTCACCCCTTTTTAAAGGTGAAAATGACTAAAGTCAGGTTAAATTAAAATATATCCATTTGATTTTAAAGTTAAAAAACACGCTGAGTAGTTACAAATTGGTTAACTCTAAGTGAGCCGTAATAATTGGATTTATCACTAGAATAAATGGCGATTATAAGTCGTTTTTTGATTAGTCAATCACCCTAATCTATGAATAGGTTTAACGCTAAAATACCACTTAATTATTAACGATGAGTTACGGAATAAAGTTTAATTCCCTATCCTTTTTTTAGGCTATGTCACCGTTAAGTATCTACTTTAATGCATCCTTCAGCCCAGCCATGACGCATGAAATAAAACCCGCATAAAAAGCCATTTTATATTTCAATACCTTCGCCAAAATGAAAATACACTCATTTTTATGAATTTTACAGCCTATAAGCGATTGATTTATATAGGTCTTAGATTCAACTAACAAGTGCAATTTATTTTTAAGAGACTGAGAGGGCCAGCTGATGTATAGTTCAGGCTTTTTCAATCCGACCAAAGATGAGGAAGCATATGAATCAATACAAGCAACTGACCGAAGGACAACGATACCAGATTTCAGCCTTATTGAAAGTAGAAACCCTTCAAAAAGACATAGCCCTAATTCTTGGCGTGTCACCGCCAACGATCAGCCGTGAACTTGACCGTAATACAGGGAAACGTGGATACCGCCCTAAACAAGCCCACATCAAGGCCGAGAGGCGTAGGCAAGCAACAGAAAGATCGATTAAAATGACCGTAGAGGTGGTCAATTTAATTGAAACCGGAATATCACTACAGCGTTATGATGCGGAACAAATAAAAGCCGCTATTGACTTTTTGCAAGCCAATTATCAAGAGGTACACGCCGCCGGGCTAGGCAATTTCAAGGCTGTTAATCGAAAGTTAGACACACGTACATTAGGACAATTTTTAAAGAGATTCGGGCTGAAACATAAGCGCGTAGGCAAAAACCTCGCCGGGAATTACCAGATAACTGAGGACTCATTAATTCAAATGCAGGATATTAATAAACGCCGTAAAGCAAAGAAAATCAGTGCCTTTAATCGGGCGGGGGGGTGGCATAACCACAAAGAACAAACAAAGATGGCTGCCTAAAAAAGGCATCGAAAGTTTCAGAACTAATATGAAGGGACAATAAAGATAGTCCCTAAAGACCGGACTTATGCCACTAGCCAAATGATAATATTTTATTCAGTTATGAGTTTATTACAGGGCAAGGGGATACAGCCCTCGTATTCATTGAAAAAGGGGACAGATAAACTGTTTATACAACACAACCTATTTATCTGTCCCCTTCCCCCGCAAACACGGGGGTATCACTACCCAGAGGAGCCAACACATGAGAAGCCAACAACACAACCCGAGGTTGGCTTGACTGAAGAGCAGCTTGCGAGTTATGCCTTTAAGAAGATTTGGGCAGGAGGTGAACTACAGCCTGCGTAGTAAACTCTAAAAATGGAATAGGTAGATGTTAAACCACCTATCTATTCCATCCTAATAAATGTGGAGGTATGAAAAGCGACAGAACTTAGATTAATAAATAAATTAACACTGCAAAGGATATAGAGAAATGGACAAAAAAACACCCCTGCTGCACCCCGGAGAACGTGGAGAACTTGAAGGGCTGATGAAACGCTTTGGCGTGGATGCCCGTTATGATGAAATGTTGAACGCACCTGCAATTAAAGGCGTTCCCGGCGTAGAAGGAAATGAATTGAAAGACTTGGTAGCGTACACCAAAGTTATTTGCAGGAACTACAAGCTTAGCAGGACGATTGTTGATGAACAATTAGAATCTATCATTGAAAGTAATGTTATTAATCCCGTTAGAGATTGGCTTACAGGCATTACACGCACCAAGACAAATAACCCAGTCCATGAACTTGTAGATAACTTGCCAGTGGAAGATAAGGAATGGGTTAAGGTCGCCATGTATAGATGGCTAATACAATGCTGTGCAGCCGCTGATATGGCAAAGCATGAAGGTAAGCATCCAGATGCTATCCCCAAATATGAATGTGTGCTGGTGCTAGGTGGAGATCAAGGACTCCATAAAACTTCATTTATTAAATACCTACTCCCTGCGGAACTTCATAAATACATAAAAGACTCTGTTCGCCTAGATACAAAAGACCGAGATTCTATGCTTAATATTCTTAGGTGCTGGATACCTGAACTTGCAGACCTAGACCCTGCGTTGAAGAAGAAAGGGCTGCCCGAGTTAAAAGGGTTTTTGGCAAAAGAGGTGGATGAAATAAGATTAACGTACGCTAGAAAACCTACAATCATACGTAGGCATGTATCGTGTATGACTTCTGTTGAGGGAGAATATCCACCCAAAGGTACTAGGTGGGATAGAAGATTTCTACCCGTTATTGCTAAAGGTCGGTTAGATTATCCTCGTGTTTATAATTTTGATTATACAGACTTGTGGGCGTTTATATGGGATGCCTATACACATGGGGGGAGCAATGGTGGCTTACGCCAGAAGAAGAGGCTCTACGTGCGGAAATCTTAGGCTATCCTGACAATAGGTCATTGAAAGATATGGTTTTGGAGTTGTTTGAGTTTACTGATGACAAAACGGATGAAGCACTTAGTAATAGAACAATTAAAATGACTAACTCCGAGATAATCAATGAGTTGCCTGAGAGTATAATAACTAACAGGTCGAACCAGATGGCTGTAAAAAAAAGTGTTAAAGGGTCTTAATGTGAAGCACAATAGGAGGACTTATTTTATGCCGCCTTTATGTAAAGCTGATAGCTCAATTCCTTAGAGTCAGATACCCCTGTATTTTCTTTATATAAGGGAATATGAAATATACCGGATATACGCTAAAAAAGTTACTTTCCCCTAGGGCTGAGAGTCTGCTAAATTAAAGGTCTGCTCAAATTGCTCTGATGAACAAGCGATTGGTTATATTATACAGTTTAAGGGATTGCAGTAATTAAACCCAAGCTCGGGGAGTCGCTATTTTTGCGAAAGCTTGTTTTGGGCATCCCAGCCCAAGCAAGCAGCAAAAACTTAACGCGACCACTTATGCCTCCGGCGGCCCCGATTCGTCCTCGTCACCTCGTCCCGACCCAACAAGGGGTCGGAACATAGGCTCCAAATGACTTGACGCCGTGTCGGATGGCCTTTTATTTTGTCTCCACCTTCGCTAACGCTCAGACTCCGACAAAATAACGGCCCTACGGCTATCGCGGACTAAAAATCATCACTTCGCTTAGGCTACGTTTCCCTGATTTTCAGCGAGGGAATCTATGGTTTCCCCAGCCATGATAATTTATCCTAATTGAGCAAGAAATTGATTTCATTCACGTTTAATAATTAGTTGAAATGAAGTCATACGCGTGTTGCCCCAGAACATGGTGTGTTTTTAAGCTGAGATGAATAAACGCTTGAGAGCTGTGGCTTTCCATGAACTGGATACTTCTGAAAATCCGCTGACCGTAGATGTTCAATAAAAAAAGCCCCAAGAAGGGCGGTCAAAGAGGGGTAACTATAAAACCCTAAATTGTAAATGTAATGTTTGCGTATAAATATCCATAGGTTGTACATGACAGTAACCCTAATCTTTGATTATAAAAGGATTATAGGTATAGTACAATCTATATTAGATTGTACACTAACGCTGCCAGCCATGGAGAGCGAACGCGAGGGCTGGTAGTCCCCAGAAGGCGTAGGGCCGTTGTTTTGTCGGAATCGTAGCGCTAGCGTAGGTGGAGACAAAATAAAAGGCATTCCGAAACGCCGTCCAGTCATTTGAGGGAGTGTTACGAAGCCAGCACCGAGTTTACGATGGTAGTGGCGAAGTGGCACGTACGCAGGACGTCTGGGGCGCCGAAGGCATTAGCGGTCGCGTTAAGTTTTTGCCGCTTGCTTGGGCTGGGATGCCCAAAACAAGCTTTCGCAAAAATAGCGACTCCCCGCATAGCGTTTTATTATGAAGTTTAAAAAGTTACTTCCTCCCTAGGGTAAAGAGTCCCCAGAATACTGTTGCTTGTTGCAATAAGCCAACCCTTTATTTTGGAATGGTTTACCGTTTAATCTTTGCTTTCTGTAACAGCTATAACAAACCACATACCCGCAATTAGTCAATCGCTTGTTGGGGAGCATGTAAGACCCTTAAAGGCCTACAAAAACCTTTAATGGTGTGTATGGGTAGGGTTAGCCGTTAAAGTGCCTTAAAAGCGATATAAAGCGCCTTAGCGAAGAGATGGCGCGCCCTGTTTACTGTGAGTTATCCTTTTTAAAGTACTCGGATTCAATTGTAAAAACATCAGGCGCGCCCAAGATAGAAGATTCCAGATACGATAAAAAAGTTACTTACCCTCAGGGCTAAGAGTCACCAGAATACGGTTCTGTCGCATAAAGTTCAGTTAGAGAGCTAAAAGATGAAACTTTAAAAAAGATTGCAGTTGAACTCACTGAAAAATTAAGAAAAAGTGTCACAATCGATTGGCGCAACAAAGAGAGTGTTAAAGCAACGATTAGGCGTGAAGTTAAGCGTATTCTTAGAAAATATAAATACCCGCCTGATAAGCAAGCTAAAGCCGTTGAATTGGTACTTGAGCAAGCAGCTGTGCTATCTGATAGTTGGACTTTAACGTAATCACAAAATATTAAAATAAATTTTATTAACTAATTTAATAAAATTGGACTATACTATAAAAAGGGTGGTTACAGGGGCTTAATTGCCGCACCCCGTTGCCGAAAGGTTAGTCCATGACTAGGAAACAACGACCTGCCCCGCATAGCGGCTGAGGCCTCGCACTTCGATGCGGGGCCGCTACCCTCTAGTAGCTTCTTTTGGTATATTTTTCCTTCTAGGTTTTTCTTTCGCATCCATTGCTAACTTAAAAATACTGTAACCTTTTTTATCTAGGTTCTGTCGCATAAATACCCCTTCCCAACGTTATCTGCTATCATAATT
>NZ_BDMN01000330.1 GCF_002189065.1 Bathymodiolus platifrons methanotrophic gill symbiont | reverse complement strand
GAAAAATAAATCATTCTCCTAAATGTCAGATGGTACTTGGCTTATCCACTCAGTTATCGCAATCTTGAGGAAATAGCTGAAGAACGAGGCTATCATGTTGACCACAGCACCCTTAATCGGTGGGTGATAAATTATGCACCTGAATTAGAGAAAGAATTTCATAAAAAGAAGCGTCCTGTTAATCGGCGGTGGCGGATGGACGAAACCTATATTAAAGTCAAAGGAGAGTGGAAATATTTTTATCGTGCCGTTGATAAAGAAGGCAATACCATTGACTTCTTACTCACCGCAAAGCGTGATACGAAAGCAGCCAAGCGCTTTTTTAAGAAAGCCATTAAGAGAAATGGCCGTCCTGAATTGGTCAATATTGATAAGAGTGGTTCCAATAAAGCAGCGCTTAATAGCATCAACAAGGAAGACTCAGATGCCCCTAAAGTGGAACCCATTGTAATCCGTCAATGTAAATATTTGAATAATATTATCGAACAAGATCATAGGAACATTAAACGAATAACTCGCCCTATGTTGGGTTTTAAAAACTTCCATAGCGCCCAAAAAACATTAGCAGGTATTGAGATAATGAAAATGATCAAAAAAGGACAAATGTTCGGAGGGGATGGTTTGTCTCCTGCAGGACAGTTTTATTCATTAGCTGCATAAAGGTCGGTTATGACCAATCTTTACCGGCATAATAAGTTATTGCGACAGAACCGGTTTCTTAGCTATTGTAGCTTTCAATGGAAAGCACTGATGAAATAGAGAGGTTAAAATATGAATAAGCAAGCACTGATTTTCTTAATAATGTTAGTCACGTCCTCGAACGTTATGGCATTAAAGGGGTCTAAGACTGAGGTCTCTAGTGATAAAACGCTACCATCACTTGCGGTAGTAGAGGGGTATAGTTGTACAGTAACTATGATTGGCAATTTTGTAGGTTTAACAAAAGCTACTTGTGGGGCTTCAAAGGAGGAGGATTTATCAGATACACCAATTACTGTAGTGTCGGCTAAAACAGGTACTAAAAAAACAGCACATTTTATACCACATCCTAAATTCGATGCTAAAAAATTGAATCCTAAATACGATATAGCTGTCGTTATACTAGATAGTGGTTTTGATACAAACTTGTCCGACCTTGTGAACTTATTTACACCCATAAAGGAAGAGCAAATTTTAAAGGAAAGCTATTTTAACCGTTTTGTATTATATAGTGCGGGCATAGATATGCAAAGTGATGAGTGTAACACTCAGGGGTCCAACCAAGGTTCATCAACTAGGTCAGAGTGGTTTGTAACGAAGGAGGGTTGTTGGGTCGGCCCGCTTTTTTATTGGTCTTTTGCAGATATTAACTTTGAAAGTCCATCAAGGTTATACCAAGGTGGTAAGAATCAAGTCTTACCTGATTGGCAGATAAAAAATCTTTTTATAGATAACGGGATGACAATAGAAGACTTAGATGAAAGTTTTTTCGTATTAGCACCTTCTGAGATTATAATCAAATGGAAAAAAGGTGATGTAGAATCCCCTGTAAGTGTTCAGGATTACGGAGCTACTGCTATGTTTGAGATAACTCTAACAGAACTAGGATTTGTAGGCTTTGTTCACTCTGAAAATTTGATTTCACGTGTTTTGCCACACTGGTCTTGGATTTTAGATGTAATAACAAAAGCATCTGTTGATTACAAAATAATCTCGCATGTCAACTCTGATAAGAACCATATCTTAAGTCAAATAATTCCTAATAATATAAACTCTGAAAAGGGTAATCGAGACAGTCATTTTGAAATTGGGCAAATTGAATTCCGAAGCCTCCCGGATAAAGGGACAACACAATATTTCAGATTAATAGGTTCATTTGCAGACCTCCCTACTACAGCAAAGGACACAAAAAATTGGGAGTATTTAGGAACTAAATTACCTAAAGCGGTTCTAAACCCTACTAAACTATATAAGCTGGATAAGCTGGGTGATAGCCCTTCTGATTCAGATAAGGGTTTATGCTTTGTCTACTACAATCCAACCACAAAGAAAGTTGAATATTATATAGCATTGGGAAATAACGCTGGTTGGGAGTATATAGGTACAGAAAACCCTGATATGCCACGAACTGTTTACCCTAAAAGTCATAACAATATGACAGCAAACTACTTAGCCCCTAGGTTTGTGAGGTTTTCAAACTTGACCCTTAAAGTTGAAAACGGGCGTTGGGCTAGGTATATAGAACTACCTCTTAATTATGTTGCAGAGGGTCGAGAGGTAAGAGTGGCTAGGTATTCAACCTGGTGGACAGAGGTTCGAACAGGGGGGGATCCCGTTAGGTTGCAAAAGGGTAAGGAAGTTACTTTTATCTTTGAAGGTGGCGTATGGAAACTAAAAGACTAGTTTCAAACGGTCATTAGGTATTGCGACTACTGCCATGCTGGCAGTAGTCGCTAAAACAAGCTTTCGCAAAAATAGAGACTCCCCACAAATAAAATATTATGAACCCAAATAGGTTCGGTTCTGTCGCATAAAATGGTTCTGTCGCAAAAGATAAGTATTTGTGTAAACCCGGCTATAAACCTGTTTTTATGTCTCTCATGAAAAAGCATCATGCAGGAGAAAATATTATCAACTCATCCGCTGCCAGCCATGGAGAGCGTTAGCGAGGGCTGGTAGTCCCCAGTAGGCGTAGGGCCGTTGTTTTGTCGGAATCTAAGCGTTAGCGCAGGTGGGAGACAAAATAAAAGGTTTCCCGAAACGCCGTCTAGTCATTTGAGGGAGTGCTACGTAGCCTGCGCCGAGTTTACGATGGTGTGGCGAAGTGGCACGTACGCAGGACGGCTGGGGCGCCGAAGGCAATAGTGGTCGCGTTAAGTTTTTGCCGCTTGCTTGGGCTGGGATGCCCAAAACAAGCTTTCGCAAAAATAGCGACTCCCCTATGGATAATTGAATGGATAAGCCAGGTATGATCTGGTGTTCAGGAAAATAATGACTTAAAAAATAGCACCATTTTTAGTTGAGCATGCAAACCTACTTTGTGTAAAATTAAATCTTATGATCGTAGGTAATAGGCTATTTTTGGTTTTTGCGACAGAACCAAGATTTCAAGTCAACTTGATTGGGTGTAAAAATTCCTGACACTTGGCTCAACCATTTCGTTAGAGTCTGTTTTGGGTCGATAGCAGTCTTTCAATGTAAAATTTGATTATGATCAATTTTTAGGAACAGTATTTTACGGTTTTTTTATATTTCATTTATTCAATACCTTCGCCAAAATTAAAATACACTCATTTTTATGAATTTTACAGCCTATAAGCGATTGATTTATATAGGTGTACGATTGTCATTTTTGGCTTAAATTAAAATTGGCGAAGGTATTGTTATTGTTGAATAATTTAATCTATCCTTTCAAAATCTATACCTCTATTAACAAGTGGTTTGCTTAAATTCACAAAGTGCAATATTTCGACCAGCTTTTCATATTTTTTAACTCTATAAAAAGCGGTATATCCCCTATAGGATATTTTTCTAATATTGCCTTTATGCTTTGCTCCTCCCTCAGGGAGGGTTGAAAGTGTATTGCTGATAGAAGCAACCAGGTCTTTTGCAAACGAAGCCGCTCTATCCGGTGAATCTAGTGCAATATAATAGATTATATCTTCAAGGTTCTCTTGAGCACTTGGCATGATCTTTACAAAATATTCCATTATTTCTCTTGGTTAGCATCTATTCTCATGTGTACTTTTTTAACTAGTTTATCTGCAAAGTCAGCATCAAACTCGGTTCCCAGTCCCTGGTTTGCTTCTTCCAGGCCAATATTAATATTCCTGTTTAATTCCTGTTCAACCAAGGCTCTGAGTCCTGCTCGAATCACTTCGCTGGCTGAAGCATACATCCCGGTATCCACTTTGGTCTGGACAAATTCTTCAAGGGGTTTTGTCAGTGATACATTCATAATCTTTTCCTTATAAAAAGTAAAATATAAGTCCAGTGTATAAAAATAACAATAAATGTCAATTATTGTTATTTTACCAAAGCCCGGGCAGGTGTAAAATGTGACTTCTTTTTACGGTTCTGTCGCATAAACCCCCCTTCCCTACGTTATCTGCTATCATAATTCTCAATTTCAATAAAAGGTGGATCACATGC
>NZ_BDMN01000329.1 GCF_002189065.1 Bathymodiolus platifrons methanotrophic gill symbiont | reverse complement strand
GCATAGTTTCAATTTTACCATAAATAATTATTGGGAAACTTCAGTTACCTATACAAAAAGCATGAAAATAACACTGCTGTAAATATTGTATAAATTCAATGTTTTAGTTAAATTTCCTTGGGATATTTCAAAATAGATATTTCCTCTGTACCCACTGGTATTAAAGGGCTACAGGAGGAGGCTGTGACAAACCGTTCTTTTAGTTAATTAACCCCGAGTAGCTAAAAGATATGTAAGGTACAGCCAATAATGACTAACAGAAACCTTATGTCGTGTTGGTACCTTTATGCAGAAAGAGCCACTGTTGTACTAACCATTTAAGCTACTTCAGCATGTCTTTTTTCTCCCACCGAAGGATGTGAGTCGATCAGCAAAAGCCTCAGAGATATCATGTGAGAGTAATATAGGTTTTACAATGGTCTTTTTATCATAACTGATTGAAGAAGCCATCGAACCATACCCACCGTATTCTAGGTTACCATCTTCTACATCATGAATTGACTGGTTCTCTAAAATAATTGATTTCCCGATAATACTGGAATCGAACACATCTGAGCCGAATATAGAGGCGTACATACAATGATTAATATATGTATCATGAGAAAAATAATCATTCAACTCACTTTCTGTTGAAAATTCATGTACGAACCATAGAGGAGAAAATAGTTCTGTATAATTGCAGTACTCATCTATTCTTGACACAAGAATTGTAGGAAACACAATTGACTGTCGATAGTCAATTTCCCCCCCATACTCCAAGAACATCCTGAACTTTTCTAAAAACTTCCCAGTTCTTGATGTACCTTCAGGATCCATAAGTGGTCCCACCCGAGCATCTCTATTGTCCTTGTAGTTTGATGAAACTGTAATCAGCGATACTTCTTCTTTTAATTTCCTCACAAACTCATCTTTGAGTGATGAATGCACAAGAATCGCATCTGGGCCTGCACAATCTTGGCCAGAATTAAAGCATTTTACATTGACAGCCTTTTTGACAGCTAAATCAATTTCTGCGGAAGAGGTTACTACTAATGGGTTTATACCTGCACCATTAAATAGAAAGATTGTTTTTTTTTGTAGTTTTTTACGGACATTTAATGCATTTTTGTGTGTGCCTGTGAAACACACAACATCCGAGTCTGAAATTCTATCAAGGAAATCCGCACGGGAAAAGCTGGCAATTGTAATTTTTTCTAGAGAAATATGAGAGCCGATTATTGAAACGATTTTCTTGACAGTTTCTTCAGAAGCTTTAGGTGGTCGCGCAAAAACTTGCTTAGAATATAAAGAAGGGATTAGAGCAAAGAGCACTATTGAATATAATGGCAAATTGACGGGTAAAAACGTGGCATATTTATTCAGTTCAAAATCAAAGTCCTCGAATTCAGCCCTAATATCCTCTAAACAACTTATAGACCTAGTAACTTGATCTATTACAGCCTCGTATGGTTCATATTCTAACATTACATCTACCAATTCGTCTTGGTTCTCTTTAATTACTGTAGCAAAGGCATAAGCTTGTTCTTCACACTTTTTCAAATCCACAATATTCTCCTATGTACTGTAGAGTACAAATTTTTATTACTAATAAATGTTTCCAATGAAGAGTTTGGTGCAACACAACCACGCCAAAACTCCATTAACTCCAATGATCTTTCTTTTAACGCAATTAGTTGGTGCTCCTTCCTCGTAATAGATATCTGTGGACCTAACAACATTGAAGACCAAACTAGTGCGTCATAAAGTAGTTCAGGTGACGAGATATTCTCTGTTATTGAGTGCTCAATAGCATTGTTAAACTCTTCGATTGATATCAGCTCTCCCGGATAATTCAAGTCAGGAGTACAATGCAGTTTTTTGTGTAAAGTAAAATAAAACGCTCTAAACTTCTGGTCTATTTCTTGCTTATATTCATATGTGTCGACAAATAATAATAGATCTACGTCAGACTTACAGCTCTGAGTACCTCGGGCGTAACTTCCTACAATAAAGAACTGAAATGAGCCCTCTTTTAGCTTTGTAGTAAAATGCATACATTGATTAATAATAGATCTTAACGAAGGTGATTTAGGGTTACTACTGCTGGTTTTGGAAGAAACTCCATTAAATTTGTTCAAATGATTCAATACCTAATAGTGAAAAAATAATATCAACTATTAAGGCAAACTGATAAGTTAGCCGGAGTCGAAATTCTCTTTCTTTTATAGAGCAATTTTTAAATATAGGAGCTGTCTCATAAAACCGATGATAGGCCTTAGCTAATCCGTACAAATAAGCACAAATAAGGTTAAGACGATGCTTCTCTATAGCTAAGTTAATAACAGTAGGCATCCTAATAATTTCTAAAATAAGATCCCTTTCCACTTTTGCTAAAACTTCAGGTAGTATAAGATTTGCTAAGCCAGAGACATTAGTCTTTCTTAATAATGACTTAGCTCGTGTTGATGCGAAAATTATATACACCGCTGTATCTCCTTGAAACGATAAAAACTTTTCCCAACTAAAAATATAATTTTTTTGTCTTTCCATAGAAAGATCTGAATATTTAATTGTTGCAATAGCTAGCTTAGCTGCCAATTCTTTTAATTCGTTCTCTGGCAAGTCTGGGTTTCTAGACTTTAAGATACCTAAAGAGCGTTGAGTCCCTTCTTTTATTAAGTCTATTAACAATACGTTCCGGCTTTCCCGTGTTTTTAATGGTAAGCCGTTATCTCCTAATACAGTTCCAAATGGGATATGTAACAAAGTAACAGGACTATTGTTGGACCAGTTAGATGAATAGGATAAATGAAATAAACATTCAAAATGATCGGCTTGCCTATTGTCGGTTACATATATAATTCGTTCTGCTTTCATCTTTTTTATACGATGACGTAAAGCCGCAAGATCAGTTGTTGAGTAAAGAAATCCCCCGTCAGCTTTTCTTATCATGTATGGATATGGATTATCACGCTTATTTAGCGGTACTTCAGCAATACAGACTTGAGTTGAATGTTCATGTTTAGCTAGATTAAGATCAACAAGCTCATTCATTACGTTGCTTAACTCGTCTTTATATGAACTTTCGCCGACAATGCACTTTAGATTAAGCTTAACGTTAAGTATGTTATATAAACCTTGGAATTCTAAAATAGAAGCATTCCTAATAGATCGCCATAGTAATAGTGTTTCTGGATTTCCATTTTGAAGCATAATGACTCGATCTAGGGATCTTTGCCTGAAATCATGGTCATCCTCAAATTTTTTTCTAGCTTGCCTATAGATATCTTCGATCTCATCTAAACTAAATTTTTCTTGATGAGATTGTTCACGCTCGACAAGCTCTTGTATTATCATTCCAAACTGCGTCCCCCAGTCACCAATATGATTAATACGACGAACTTCCCAACCTAAGAATTCGTATACGTTAGCTATAGAATCTCCAATAATAGTAGACCTAAGATGCCCCACGTGCATTTGTTTGGCAGCATTTGGGCCAGAATAATCAACTATTAATAAGGGCTTCACAGTGGCTGTTTGATTGGTACACTTTTCTATATATTCTTCTACTGACTTCATTGCAGAAACTAGATAATGATTGCTCAATCGAAAATTTAAAAACCCAGGGCCCGAAACTGAAACGCTGGAAAAAACATCATGCTGTTCAAATGCTCCTACAATTTGGTTGGCTATGTCGATTGGCTTGTCTTTAAATTTTTTTGTGAGTTTAAATGCAATAGATGATTGGATATCTGCTAACTCTGTCAATGTGGCTGGCTCTAGTGGAATCTCTCCTATAGGTATAGACACACCATTTACACTTTTGATAGCTTGTGAAATACATTTTCTTACCTGATTTTGCATTATTCAAAAACCTCAGTGTCAAATAAGTTTTCTAATACATCCATCACATTTGTTTCCTGCGTTGTTGTAATTTGCAAAAGCACCGTATTGAATGCAGTTATTAAAGAAGATATTTGGAATTCAGTAAATAAGTCTGCGGAGTAAGACCAATAACAATCTAAATTATCAGTTTGATTCCAATAAATATCTAATCCGACATCTTCTATTAAATCAATCGGAATAGAAAATTGGGGCACTGACTTAAAACTTCTATCTTCGGATGAGATATTATTATCCACTGCATAATCGTGTATTTGGAAAAAAGCATTACAAGCTGATGAGTATAAGTCTGTGGGAGGACTGCCAAGTATTGAATATAATGCGTCATTTGCTAGTGGGCTATTCACCCTAGCATCAGTGAGTTGTCCCCATATTGTATTTAATAATTGTTCCAAGGAAAAAGTTGGGGCAAGTTTAATAGGAATTGGCATAACATTCATGAAATAACCAATTGCCCCCAAAAAACCCGGAGGCCGCCCACTGTCTATGGTCATCACAATAAACTTATCAATTCGACTGGCAGCTGAAACCATTAGCCCATATGCAGTCAAATACACCGCATACTCTGATATATGCATCTTTTTTGCCAAAATTTTTACTGCCTGCTTAAGCGTAGTATTTATATTACTTTGTTTTTGTTTACAGTAAGATGAATTCGGCAGCGACAAGGTATGATCATGCTGTCTTGATTTACCGAAATATTTAGGGAAGTCAAATGAATTATTTAACTTTTCTTCCCAGTGTTTTCTAAGTTTTGCTTGGTTTTGATCTGACAAAGTTGCTCTTGATTCATGTATATATTCATTAAATTGGCCACTTTTAACAAGGTCTTTATTGGTGTTGCAGAGAGCGTTTAACTCAGTAACAATTACTCCTAAAGACCAGCCGTCTGTAATGAGGTGTGAAATCTTTAAGTGAAGAAATGTCTGATTTAGAATAGATATATATGTTGGAAATATTAAAGGTTGAGAAGACAAGTTAAATGGGATCGTATTAAGCGAGTGAATAATAGATTCTAAATTTCCCTTTTCTTCAGATGTACAAGCTAAAGATACGTATAATTTATCTTTCCCCCAATGACTCCTAGGCTCAGCTTCTTCATCTAAAATAAAAGACTGTTGGAAAGAAGAATGTCGATTAATAACTACATTTAATATCCTTTCTATTTCTTCTACGCCGATCTTATTGCTAACTTCGATTACTAATGATGTATAGGTTTGTGGATCAAACTTAAGGCTAGCAACTTGGTTCGGAGTAATGTTAATCTTAGGTAATAACTTCTTCTCCTGCTGCTGCTCATCAGACATGCTTTCCTTGATAAAGGCCGCATAAGTTTCAACAGTTTGGTTCAAATAAATTGCACCAAAATTCTGCACATAAATATTATGCTGACGTAGTGCGACTTCAAACCCTAAAGCGCTCAACGAGTCCCCCCCTAGTGCAAAGAAATTGTCTCCATGCCCAACATCACTAACCTTAAGAATATCTGACCAAAGCATTGCTATTAGACCCTCTAGATCAGATTTTGGGTCAACAACATCTTGGGTTAATCTATGTATACTATCCTTTGGGGTGGCAAGTGATTTCCGATCTAGCTTTCCACTGCTTGTCAAGGGGAATTTAGATAAAACCATGAACAAATTGGGAATCATATAATCGGGCAATTTTGTAGCAAGAGACTTTCTTAAGTCCTTGTCAAGTGGCCTTTGTTGCTTTTCCTCTATAATTAAATAAGCTATCAGTTTTTTTTGCTCCGTAGAGTCATTCCTAACTATTACGGCGGCGTCTTTGATTGTAGGTAAACACTTTATGTGTTCCTCAATCTCTCCTGCTTCTATTCTCAAACCCCTTATTTTTAATTGATTATCATTTCTTCCGAGGTATTCGATGTTGCCGTCGACCTTCCATTTTCCGATATCACCTGTTTTATAGATGTTTGCCCTTTCATTACTGAAAGGATCTTGAAAGAAATATTTTTCAGTTAGAGATTTGTTATTTATATAGCCACGCCCAACGGCGACACCTCCAATATAGATTTCACCTGATTCTCCAACTGCAACTGGGTTTAAAAGGTTATCTAGAATATATATCTTTACATTGGAAATTGGCCTACCAATTGGTACTCTAAGTTCGTGGCTAGCTTCAATGCAATCCCAATATGTTACATCGATTGCTGCCTCTGTAGGCCCATAGAGATTATGTAAATTCACACCTTTCAGTTGTGCTAAACATCTGTTTTTTAATGTTGTTGATAATTCTTCACCACTACAAAATATTCTTTTCAGGGAAGAAGGTTTATCAAAACCAACATAGTCTAGATATATCTTCAGCATGGAAGGCACAAAATGAATTACACTTACATTTTCTTCGTTTACTAAGTCTGTCAAATATCGCGGATCTTGATGTCCTTCAGGCCGTGCAACTACCAGTCTAGCTCCATACATTAGTGGCCAAAAGAACTCCCATACCGACACATCGAAACTAAACGGAGTTTTTTGAATAATAGTATCATCTTTACCCAAAGGAAATGTGGCCTGCATCCATTTTAGCCTATTTACAACACTTCGATGCTCATTCATAGCTCCCTTTGGCCTACCAGTTGACCCAGACGTGAAAATCACATATGCAAGGCTCCTTGAGGTTAGCCCTGTATTACTATCTGTTAAGTTATTCATACTCTCGTTAGAAATTATTTCTTTCCTCTTATCGAGAGCTATTGGGATACCATCAAAACTCGGTAATTCATTTTCTAACGCACTTATAGTAATTACTATCTTAGCCTTGCTATCTTCCAGCATTTGCTTGATGCGTAATTGAGGTAAACTGGGGTCAATTGGTACGTATGCAGCCCCTGCTTTTAAAGTACCTAAAAGAGCTACAACCATATCAACACTACGATTTAAATATATCGCTATCAGTGACTCCTCTGCAGGTACCATGGATTTCAGAAAATTAGCTAACTGATTAGCGCTTTCATTAAGCTCTTGGTAAGATAAAACTGTACCTTCGAATATTAATGCCGTCGCTTCTGGAGTGATGGTTACTTGGTCTTCGAAAAGCTGATGTATTAATTCTGAACCTTCATATTTAACAGTTTCAGTATTAGATAAACCGGGGGGGCTAGAAGCTATCATTGTATCCTTGTAATAGGGAGTATCTCCGCAGTGAACAACTGATGAGCAGAAATAAAAAATATGGTACGGTAGGCAGGACTCGAACCCACTTCCTTTTGATTAGTTTCAAATGCTCTATCCTAATGAGCTACCACCGTATATTTATTTTAAATTCAAAATAAATATACCTCATATTTTAGGGTCTAGTAAAGAGACAGTAAGAGACAGTAAGAGACAGTAAGAGACAGTAAGAGACAGTAAGAGACAGTAAGAGACAGTAAGTCAACTATAAATAAATAACCACCACTAATTTGTAAAGGTCAAGCAAAACAGGACACTAAGTTAAGACACTTCCTGATAAAACAATTTATCAAATTGTAGTGGCGATTGATAGGTCAATACGGAGTGAATACGTTTACCTTTATAAAACGCTAAAGTATCTAAAATTTGGGTTAAGTATCAAGATGAGGATAATTATTACGTTGAGCCAAGCAGGGATTGTGATGAGGGTACCAAGTGTTTAATTATAAATAAGGACAGTAAGGAATTAAAAGTGGCTGTTTTAGAGTTGGTTATTTATTCGATTACATAAATGACAGCCTTGAATTGATCTGACAGTGAGGTGTTTTTTTATTGTATCTGTCAGATTTGATTGTCCCTCTTAATCAAAATCTATCTCTCTTTGTTTTTCTGTTGGCTGAGTGGGCTTTTTATTGTCGGGTTGGCTGCTTTTTTGTTTTTCTTTTTCTTTTTCTCTTTCTATTAAATACGCCAGTGCTTGTTCTCTTTTGGATTTGGGTTCTGGTATGGGGTTAATTAACTAAAAGAACGGTTTGTCACAGCCTCCTCCTGTAGCCCTTTAATACCAGTGGGTACAGAGGAAATATCTATTTTGAAATATCCCAAGGAAATTTAACTAAAACATTGAATTTATACAATATTTACAGCAGTGTTATTTTCATGCTTTTTGTATAGGTAATAATGTACGTTAAATAACTTTTAGTTTGTATATGAAATACTCTGTATTTCATATACAAACTGTATGTTTTAGTAGTTTCTTCGTGTTAAGACTTACCACATGGGTAAAACAACCCAGAACCAGACAAACAAATTCAATGTTTTTTTTAAAATATATAAAATATATATTTCGGCTACAGGCTAGGAATAACAATAGGTTTGACGATCTTGTGATACAAACCGTTCTTTTAGTTAATTAACCCCATCACGAAAAACGAGTCAGGTTTTTTAATGCCGTAGATTTGGTTAATTTACTTGAGCTAGAAAAACAGCAGGACAAAACAGGAAAAATGGCGAGGAAACTGATCCAGATGGATGCTGTCATTTTAGATGAGTTGGGTTATCTGCCATTCCCCGCATCAGGGGGCGCATTGCTGTTTCATCTTATCAGTCAGCTCTATGAACGCACCACGCTGATAATAACCACCAATTTAAAGTTCAGTGAATGGGTGCAAGTTTTTGGTGATCCAAAGATGACAGCCGCACTTCTGGATCGAATAACTCACCATTGCGACATCATCGAAACAGGAAATGATTCATACCGGTTCAAGCACCGAAAATCGGGCATAAAAACAGATTAACCCTCTAATCCATGTGGAAGCTTTTGGACGCTGACAGGTGGAAAGTTTTCAACGCTGATTGACAGATGTGGGTTATGATTTGCAAACTAGTCTGGTTATTGGTGACACAAGAATTGTTATTTACTCGGATTCGGCAGGTCAACTACCATAGTAAAACCTATTGACAGCCTGTAGCACAAGCCGATGTAAGATTAACTTGACCCGAGAAACCCTGTCGAAAAAAAGTAAAAAAATAGCTGTTCCTGATCCCCCAGTGGCAGAAAAACTAGCTGTCAGTCGCATTTTATCTGAAGAGGGTGGGGTGCTTACAGAGAGTCTATTATTAACCATCATGATGATGAAGATGGACGTTGCAACCTTAGTTTTATGGTATTACTGGCGTTGGAAAATCGAGTGTTTCTTCAAGCTGGTTATCAGCATGGCTTGTGTCACCGCTTGGGCAATAGCCGTTGATAAAAGTAAATAGGCTGCTCTTGAGCTTGAGCTGATTAAACTCAGCGATAGAAAAATACAGCACTACTGGCTAGCTTATGGGGGGGCCTCTCTATGCTTGAAATTATCGATACCTACTCTCAAGAGGAACCGGATATTTTAAAGGCATCTGCCCAACAATTTTTAGGTAAAGTTATGTAGATACTTATGCACTTAGATCAGAACTAAAGCTCTAAGCAAGGTAATCAGAATAAATTATACTGGCTATACCCAAATGACTTCAAGATGCAGAATTGAGCACTTGAAAGTTGTCGTTAATTCTTCCATTTAAAGATTCAGCTATTTCAGGCAAAATATCATCAAAAAAATGATTTATTTGATTCCTGAATTCCTTGGCAGTCGCAAAATATTTATTATTTCTAACCTGTTCATTCATCACTTTCCAAAGCCGCTCTATTGGGTTTAAATTGGGGCTATAAGGCGGTAAATAATGGAGCTTAATATTTAACTCTTTTGCTTTATTGACGACTTGAGCTGAACGATGATATCCCGCTCCATCAAGGACAATATTAATACAAGAACTGGAGGCATAGCATCCTTTTATTTGTTCAAAGAAATCCATAATGGATTCACTGTTGATGGTCTTATATTGATCAGTCACTGCTTCAGATAAATACCCTAATCGGATGGCTCCGATTATATTTAGGCGTGTCCGACTGCCTGTGGTTTCAATGGGTTTATCAACCCCTGTTTTAATCCAACCGGATGTTATTTTTGTCGCTTGCGTTGGGTGAACGGCATCAATGAACAATAAAGGCTCATCCTCTGTCAGTTCAGCCTTGAGCTTTTTATAGTCATGGATAAATTGAGCCTGTTTCTCAGGATTAAATTTGCGTGGAACTCCTTTAGGCTGTTTATAACTAAATCCATTCTGATGTAACCATTGAGTCATGCCAGAGACACTGTATTGAACGCTATACGTCTTGACGACATAATCAACAATCTGGTGTACATGGACATAGGTAATACCTAATAAATAACCTGTTAATTCATCGGTTTGCTCTGATGACAAATAACTCTTTGAACCACCATTTTCAGGTTTCAATTTTTGTGTTTTTTGGAAGTCACGGAGATGACGAAGAATCGTTGTTTCATGTTTGCGTAATGCTTGAGAAATCTGAGAAACTGACCAGTTTTCTGAGCTTAATAAGACCGCTTTAATTCGGTCGCTCTCGCGCACATCACGCACTTTACTGTGATGTAACTCTAACGCTTTTTTATCCGTTGAACTCAGTGTAATTTTCATGATCTGTAGCTTGCCTTGATTTCATTAATTTTTCAAGCACCTTCAATAATTTTGAGTATAGATATACTGGGTATAAGTCCACAAAACAAAATGCTTATCCGTTTATATGCACCAGCAATAATATGCATGGCTAGTTCTCTGATTATTCAAACTATAGGGCAAATATTTTATGAGCGCATGACAGCTTCACGAAATCTATTTGTTTTAGCAGAAAATATAAAAACAGGATCAAGCTGGATTAGTTTAATTATTCTGGTTTTAGGTGTTCTTTTATTTATCGTCTTTACCTTTCGTTTGTGGAAATGGGATAAAGGTGAAGAGCTAGAAGTTTGTCATGTATGTAGCGGTATGCTTTCATAAAAAAATGGTAGATTTGGTGTTTATTATAAATGTTTGGCTTGTAGCTCTTCGCATTCAAGAAAATAAAAAGTAACAAATTTCCCCTTAAATAATATAGGAAACATTGAATATGTCAGAATCAGAAAGCATCAAAGCAAACATTGCTTTTCACGAGAAAATGTTTTTTGCCGCTATCGCCGCTTTAATGGCATTGATTGGGTGGATGTCTTCAAAATACATGGTTGCAAGTAGTATAATCCCCCAGCAAATCCAGACAAGAAATCAAAGCAATCTTATTATAGGCTGCTTTGTTTAGGTACCTCTTCTTTCAATGGGAACACTGATGATTTCTATAGTAAAAACCTACAAACCCAGAAGTAAACTGCTTCCTCATAAAAAGGAAATCAAATTACTGTTTCAAAGTACCCCACCTCATACTGTTTCCGAGGCGGTTTTTGAAATAGAGCAGCTGACTGGAATAAAACTAGGATTGAGTGCTTGCCGTGAGTTCATGCATAAACACCTTGGAATGAAATGTCGAAAGATGGCCGCTATTCCGTCAAAAGCCGATCCTGAGCGACAAGAGATCTTTTTAGAGCATGAACTTAAACCCTTGTTAGATGAAGAAAAAAAGGGGAAGGGCTTTGTATTCTTTGTGGATGCCGCTCATTTTGTCATGGGCGCTTTTTTAGGAATGATTTGGTGTTTTGAACGTTTGTTTCTTCAATCCTCATCAGGACGTAAACGTTACAATGTTCTTGGTGCCTATAGCAATAGGGACACTAGTCTTATAACAATCACTAATGAAGACTATGTCAATTCAGATACAATTGTTGAGTTATTAATCAAGATTAATAATGTGCACCCTGATTCAAAAGTAACTTTAGTGATGGATAATGCTCGCTATCAACGCTGCAATAAAGTGATGGATAAAGCAAAAGAACTCGGCATTCATTTGCTTTTCTTACCGCCTTATTCACCGAACTTAAATTTGATTGAGCGCTTGTGGAAATTCACAAAAAAGAAGTGTCTTTATAATAAATATTATGAGTCGTTTCATCATTTTAAAGAGGCCATAAGTGACTGTCTTGATAATGTGCAAACTACTTTTAAAGAACAAATAATAACGCTTTTGAACCCAAAATTTCAGATGTTTTCAAAATCCGCATCCGTGACCGCGTAAAGTATAATAGGTTTCTGTTGAAGGAAAAGTCAAATCACAAAATCCTTGATAAGATTATTACTGGTTATTCCAATCAAAAATAGAGTCTTCAGCTTATGTTAATGGCTACTCTCTCATTTAAAAAATAAGTTAAAAATGATTAATATCTCTGTAAGTTTAACCTCGAGAGTTTTTATTGAGGCGTGTCGAATCTTCCATCTAGCATGGCCAATAACTTTATCTCATGCAAGTTATGTGTTGATGGGGCTTGTCGATACTGTCATGGCTGGTCATGCAGGTGTGCGAGAACAAGCTATCGTAGGGCTAGGGATTTCGTTATGGATACCGATTGCGGCCTTATTAATTAGCACCTTGCAAGCAGTTAGTATTTTAGTTGCGAATCATTATGGAGCAAATGATCATGAAAAGGTATTTGAGGAGACTCGTCAAGGTATTTGGCTTGGGCTTGGGCTTGGCATATTACCTGGTTTAGCTTACCCTTGGTTAGAGGGTGGGTTAATAACGATTGGAATAGATGCCTTTATTGCTAACCAGGCTACTTTATACATGCAAGGTATTATATTTGGGCTTCCTGCATTAATGATTTTTCGGGCTTTTACCTTTTTTATGGCTAGTATCGGTAACCCACGACCTGCTATGGTTATAGGCTTTGTAACAGTTTTTGTTAACGCAGGACTGAACTACGTGTTTATCTATGGGCATGCTGGTTTTCCAAAAATGGGTGGTTCAGGGTGTGGGTTGGCTACAGGAATTGGTATGTGGATTTCTCTTTTTATGATGATCGTTTATACAGCTAAAATGAAGGGCAAAGCAAACTTTGACCTTTATAAAAAATTTAGCTGGCCAAAATTACCACGACAGATTGCCCTATTAAAAATAGGTCTTCCTATGGGCCTTGCATCTCTTGCTGATGTTTCAGCATTTACAGCTGTTACTCTCATGATCGCAGATTTAGGTATTACCTCTATTGCTTCTCATCAAATAGCTCTTAATTTTTCGGCCTTAGTGTTTATGTTGCCTTCAGGTATCTCAATTTCTCTATGCATATTGGTTTCCCAAACCGTCGGAAAAAAGAAATTTATTCATGCAAAGTTTATTGCGTTCACAGGACTTTTTTCTGCAATTTTTCTTGTAATCTTTCTTATGTTGATAATTGTTGTTTTTCGCAATGAAATTACAGGAGTTTATACTCGCGACCCTGAAGTAGCTAAAATAGCAGTTACTCTCATTTTAATATCTGTAGCTTGGCACATCTCAGATTCTATACAAATATGTGCAATAGGTATTATTCGTGGTTATCAAATAACATTTAGACCAATGTTAATCACATTTTCTGCATTTTGGCTTGTAGGAATTCCATTAGGTCGCTGGTTAGCTATAAAAGGCATAAAAGTTTTTAATGTTTTACCTATGGGAATATTTGGGTATTGGGTAGGGCTTGTAATAGGAATATCAGTGGCTGCACTATTTTTATATAAACTTCTAAATACTGTCACATCTAGAGCCATTAATAAAAATACTATTTATTAACCACAATAACTTTATTATTGTAAGCGATAAAAGTCAACCAACAGCCTTCTCCAATACAGAATGAGACTGAAACTGAAAACATCTCCGTATTCCACTATAAAATGAGTCTAAGCTGACAAATTCAGCAAACCTGTTCATGATGAAGGAATGAAATCCATCATGAATATTAAAAATTTAAAAAATACTCAAGAACTACAGATATTTTTAACGGGCTCCCAAGCTGTCGCATTTAGCTTGCCAGGTAATAAAAAATACCGTTATCATATTATTCAATCTACATTGAAGCTGTTTCACTACAGGGCGTTAAATAAACAACAGAAAGGTGTTGGTCATTCGTTTTTTATTACAAGTAACTGACTATTCATGTCAACAATTAACTCGATTGATTCGCCAATATGTTACAACAGGGAACTGTGCAACAACGTGATATAAAAATAAGGAAGGGGTTTAAACAAAAATATACTGTCGTATGATGTGCGTTACTGGTAAAAACGGATGAACTCTACAGCACTCCAAGCGGAGCGGTTATTAAAATAACTCTGTGAGCATGATTATACTGTATTCAATGATAAAAACTATAAAAATATAGCCAAGATTTCAGTCTCTCATCTCTATAATTTGCGCGGATCAACAGGATATAAGAAACAGCGAAGAGCATTTGAAAAAACAAAGTCTCGTCCCTTCGGGATAGGAGAACGATGCAAACTTATCACCAATGGAAAGCCCGGTTATATACGTGTTGATACAGCGACAGATTGGTTGACATTTAGCGGTCTGGTGGAAAACAAGGAATCAAAGGATCGACTGCTAATAGCCATATCTACTAACTCGGTATTTCATGGGTCCACATAAATCTATTGAGTGAATATGGTTTTTCGTCCAAAAACGAGCATAAAATTAGGAGTAGGGGTTAATTAACTAAAAGAACGGTTTGTATCACAAGATCGTCAAACCTATTGTTATTCCTAGCCTGTAGCCGAAATATATATTTTATATATTTTATATATTTTAAAAAAAACATTGAATTTGTTTGTCTGGTTCTGGGTTGTTTTACCCATGTGGTAAGTCTTAACACGAAGAAACTACTAAAACATACAGTTTGTATCATCAGTGTTCCCCTATCTGATTCACCCTCGGAACTAATTTAGCAACAAGCGCATTGATAAAGCTACTCAGCGACTTTCCTGTCATTATTGCGTTTTGAACAGCCCGAATAGTATATGAGCTTATACGTGCGATTCTTTCATTAAAAAATAATGGATTCACAAATCCTCCCCTTTTTTTAGCTGCTTGCTGCCTTTTCTCAAGATCTTCGGTGTACTTTTTATCAGAAGGGTGAATCAACTCTGGATCTTGTATTTTAGAAAGCTCTTCGACCGTGCGTAATAAGTTGTAGCTCATTGCTGTCAGCCGCATCTGGTTCTTGAGTGAGTTATTATCAGAAGACCATGCTTTTGTTTCTTTCAAATTACTTTTACTGTTATTGAATGCTTTCTCAATCGTCCAGTTTCGTGCTTATTCCTTAGCTATTGTTGCTTTCAATGGAAACACTGATGATTAATTTTGCAATTTCCACCTGTATTTTCTCATGTTGAGCAAGTTCTTCTTTGGTAGCTTGAATATTCATTATTACCCCTTTACTTTTGTTCGTGATTTTTCATATCTTTCCTGCTCCACAATGCCAGATAGCCAAAAAGTATGACTAATGATAATACTGCTAAACCTACAAATATTTGATTAAACATCTTTTTAATTTAGGTGAGTAAAGGCCGGAGTATAGGCATAACCTGAATAGCAATAATAAGCCCTAGCATCCACTTAATAATTAATAGTTCTTTATCAAGCTTTCTAATATCATCTTTAGTTGCCAAGCTTTCTGCTGACAAAGCTTCGGCAGCCATACGAGCATCTTCTTCTGGAACTCCAGCTTTTCTAAATGCTGCATAAACTTCTGAAATCATGGTTGTCATATAAATTTACCTTGGGCAATGTTAACGTATGGTTTGTATTATTACGATAGCGCTATCGTATCAATTTATTTCTTTGGCATTTGTCTTTTTGATGGCATTTATTTGAGCAAAATATAGCCTTTTTTTATGCCTTCAAACTCTTCTTTGCAAATAGGGCATATCTTGCTTTCAACTTTTCGTTTTGAAGCTAATATTGCACCTGCTGATAACGTATTTTCTACTGCCATCCTTTCATAACCAATTCTCTGCGTTCTTCGCCTTGAAAGGCTAAATATATTTCAACGGTATCAGTTGATCCATGCCCCAATAATTTCTTTAGCTCAGTCAAAGGCATACCGGATTGAGCCATTGCAATACCAAAACCATGCCTAAAGCCTTTTGGTGTTGCTTGTGATCCTTTTATGCCAGCATTATCTAGCACACGCTTAATAATACGCCAGCCTGTAGAACGGCTTTTAGGAAAGAGTAAAAAAGGCTCAGGGTCTTTTGATTTTTGATGTCGTCTTAAATCAAAGGCTAAATCAAGTTCTTCAATCAAACGATCTGGTACTTCTATCGCTGTCAGCCCCGGACGGGATGATAGTCTCCAGAAGGCGCAGGGAAATTTGCCAATCCGAAGTGCGCGATAGCGCGCGAGGGAGGCTAAAATTTTATCCCGAATAGCCGTAGAGCCATTTGAGGTAGCCATGACTGAGCTGCTTTGTGCTCAGTCTGTGGCGGACGCAGGGCGGCTGGAGCATCTCCTATTCGCTGCGTAGGTGAACGAATTACGGCGACAGGAGTCCCGGAATTTCGTGAGGTAGCATGGCGCGCCTGTCGTCTGTATTCTGGCTCTTTTGTATTGCCCTTATTATCAAGCTTTCTTTTTTTCAGGGTTTGAAAAACCAAAACCTTATCCTCAATTAAAATTTGGCTAGAAGATAATGCTAACGCTTCAGAAATTCGGCAACCGCAATAATGAATAACATGGCAGAACATACGATTCTCTCGCACTTCTTTTGCCGCTTCATTTAAAAAACGTTCGCGTTCATTTTTGTTGAGATAGAGCCGTCCCCCTGTTTTATCATAAAGGGACATGGCGGCTTTAAATGTGGCCATTTTTAGTGTTTTTCCTCAGTTTGAAACAAGTCTTCTAGTAATGTTTCACTATAGCACAAAAAAACCCCCGTTTCATGGGAAAACAGGGCGAGGAGGGAGGCACTACGAATAAAATTGAAACACTATTAACAAGTGTGTTTTATTTGATCTAAAAAGTCAGTAAAGCGACTAACATTTTTAATCTTCTTTTTTCGCCTAGAAAGGTTCTATGTTTTTTTAATTTATAACATTGGGATAACCAGATAATAGAAAGAGTTGTTTTTTTGCTGCTTCTTTATTTTGAGATAATGATTTATTCTCGTTATAGTTTGGCGTTTTAATAAATACTTTTGGTAATAATTTACTCTCTATTAAAGGGTCTAACAGGGTAGTTACTATTTCATTTGCTCGTTCACCTTTATAAGCACACCAATGAGCGGTAACTCTAACTATGCCATTTAAAAGGATAATCGAACAATCGAGTGTTGCATCTACATTTCCGTTTACATCTTTTCTTTGGCCTATTTGGATTAGACCAATATTTTCTGGTGGTAAATATTTTATAAACTTTGGAAAATTAGGGTATGACGTTCCATCATAAAGATCAACTCTATTATTATTAGTTAATAGCAATCTATTTAATTGAGCATAAAAGAAATCAGATGTAACTATTTTACTTAGTTGATTAACATCCGAAAGCTGGAGCTGACATATTTTATCTTTTGTTTGGCTTGTTTTACCAAAGAAGAAATCTTGCATAATTTATAATCCTTATTTTATTTAACTAATAATCAATTTAGCATTAATTCATCTAAGTGTTAATAGATAGAAAGCTAAATAACATATTGCACAAGATGGTATAGACCATAGAAAAAAAGATAGGTGATTCCTGCCGAAAGAGCAACAGATAAAACAATAGTTCCAACAATGTAACCTACAATCATAGAAGCAATTAAAGCGTAAAACTCCCATGTAATGTTAGTGTCAAAATAATTTAATGTTGCTTGTAATTGCATAAATGTTAAGAATGCTCCAAACAGCCCAAAAGGGTAATAAACAAAAAGATGAATAAGAAAGCTTCCTTCAAAATCATCATCAATTAAATATTCATCTTCTGATACGTAAGCGTCAATTAAACCACACATTCAAAACCAACCTAAAAAATGG
>NZ_BDMN01000328.1 GCF_002189065.1 Bathymodiolus platifrons methanotrophic gill symbiont | reverse complement strand
ACCAGCATTGTGTATTTCAGCTACTCAATAATTGGGAAACTTCAGTTTACCTATAAAGACACGGCAGTCGTCACTCCCAATAGCGACACGCCATATTCGATGCTTTGGCTGGACTTGCGCACGGAACCCATGGTGCTTTCAGTACCTGCAGTACCAAAAGAGCGCTACTACTCGGTGCAGCTTGTAGATGGCAACACCTATAACTATGGCTATATCGGTAGCCGCACAACCGGAACAGAACCGGGTAATTATCTCGTAACGGGTCCCGACTGGAAAGGTGAGGCACCGCGGCAGGAATCAAAAAGGTTTTCCAGTCTACGACACCCTTCTCGCTGACCGTATTTCGCACCCAGCTTTTCAACGCTGAGGACATGTCGAATGTAGTAAAAGTGCAGGCTGGATACAAAGCACAGCCGCTGTCTGCATTCATGAAACAGCCTGCACCACCCGAAGCAGCTAAGATAGATTTCCTTCCGGCTACGACCAAGGGCATCAAAGAAAACTTCTACACATACCTTGATGCCGCCCTCCAGCTTGTGCCATTGACGCAGGAAAACAAGGCGATCCGTGCCAGGCTCGCCAGAATCGGAGTTGGCCCGGGCAAGACTTTCGAGTTCATGGACCTTTCGCTGGAACAAAAAGCAGACGTCTTACAGGCAATGAAAGATGCCGACAAAAAAATAAATATTTTTCTAGCGACTGGAATGAAAAATATAAATGGCTGGAAGCTTGGTTCACTCTTTGGTGATCGAGTTTTCTACAACGGCAATTGGCTGAAACGAGCCGCTGCCGCCCGAGCAGGCATATACGGGAACGATGCCCTGGAAGCCTCATATCCTATGACACGGACGAATGCAAGCGACGAGCCCCTTGATGGCAGCAAGCACAACTATACACTGACATTCCCTACAGGTCAGCTACCGCCCGTGAATTCCTTCTGGTCAGTGACAATGTATGATGGCAAGACGCAACTTCTAATCAAGAATCCAATCAATCGCTACCTTATCAATTCACCCATGTTGCCGAATATGAACAAAAACGAAGATGGCTCGTTGACGCTATACATTCAGAAGGACTCTCCGGGGAAGACAAAGGAAGCGAACTGGCTCCCTGCACCTGCTGGCCCGATCTACCTAGTCATGCGCCTATACTGGCCTAAGGTGGAAGCACCTTCCATCCTTCCGGTTGGCAAGAGTACCTGGACTCCAACTCCTGTCATCCAGACTCAGTAAGCGCTCAAAGAATTCTTTGAAGCTAGGGTCTTTCTATGACACTATATTGAATATTTTAATGCGTTACAGAAAGCCCCCATTTTTTCATGAATGGCTGCGGAACCACCTTTTTAACCATTGCACCGGATGGTATTGCCCTACCCTGTCATTCAGCACGTGAGTTGCCAGGCCTATTTGCTAACAGGGGATATGTATAAAACCGACCCAGTATGTAGCAAGTCACCTGACAGACGAGTGATTCAAAATGCGATAGATTCAGCTAGAGAAAGTGCCTTATCAACTGACGAGCAACCTTTGATTTTTCGGAATAGCAAAAATCCCAGGGCCTATTGAAATATCAATGTAATTCTTTATGTAACTACTCAGCGTAATTTACAGTTGGATAAAATTATAAAGAAAATTTAGGCAACTTTCCCTCAAACACAAGAGTCATTGCCAAAGTTGCACTGACACCTTGTTTACGGCACGTTGCTAAATAACCTCTGACGCGACAAAATATTTTGGCTCCCTCGGTACTGCGAAAGCAACCCGATATTTTCTGTTGAACTTTAGTCATCCGAATCGAATTTTCAGCAGCATTATTGGTAAATGGCACGTAGGCGATTGTCATGAAGCGCAACACATCCTCTTCAAAATCAATAAGCCTTTCAAGTAAGTTTCTCGCCTTACTGCGTTTTATTCGTCCCCGTTTTACTTCTTTTGGTTTATCGGGCGGCGGGCATTCTATTTCTGCCTTACCGAGTAATTTCCTGTATTGTATTTTCCATTTCTCTGCTTCTTCATGTGGTAATAGGCCACCTGCCTCATTCACTGCATCATTCATTTTTTCTAGCAGCCGTTTCATTTCAAGTGCCCAACTTTGCTTATCTTGCTCCCAGGCGCGCGTCAATTCTCTCAAATGGTGCGCATTACAGAGTGAATGGGTGCAATCATATTTATAATAGGGCTTCCAGTGATCATGGCACAAGATGCCATGATAGCGTGGCAGTATATTGATCTCATTCATTGCCTCAGTGCCACGTTTGGCATGCGGAAAGAAGTGAGTCCATTTATCATTGGACGTACCATGTAGCCAGTGTCGCTTACCATTAATGTTAATACCCGTTTCATCAGCATGAATACACGGTGATACCACTAACTTTTCTTTACAGATCGCTTCAAACTTGGCTAATTTCTCATAAGCCTGTTTATTGAAATTATAGATAGAGCCTTCGCTAATCGGCATGCCTAATTGATCAGTTAAATACTCTTGAATTCGATTGTAAGGTAATAACTGGTATTGCGATAGATAAACGATATGGGCCTTTATTCCGTTACCATACTGTACTGCCTTGGTAACATTGTCAGGAAATGGGGCGATAAAACATTGTCCATTTTCATTTATCAATCGTTGTGCCTGATACTCAATCACAACTCGTGAAATATCAATATCGAAGACCTGACGTGTTTCAAAGCCATCTTCCGTGTATTGCCCTTTAGGTAAAGTACGACGATCTATACTAATGACCTCGATGTCATCAGGGTCCTCTATTTTTTGCAATGTCGTGCCGACATGCGACTTTTGCCCACCCGAAGGTTTATCTGATTTTTTGCGACTGCCCTTTTTTCGGTTGGGATCGCTTGCTGGTGGTTTGCTACTATTTTTACTGTTTAGCGTGACTCGATTTAATAATACTGTCACTAATAATAGAATCATTTCCAGCGCTGATTTTAGTGCAGGCGATATGTCACGCTCAGCCGCAAGTAATTGCCTGGCATGAGTGACTGCAGAATCAACATCAACGTTATCTATTTTCAACGAAAAAACCTGTATCGCTATAAGAACAGGTATATTATCTCATGGGTTTTTAATCCCGAATTTTCCTCGTCACAAGCTGTTTTGAAGAGATTAAAAAAGTTGATCGGGATCGCCAGTATTTAAAAGCATCTTGCGGCTGACTATTAAGACAGGACCAATAAATGGCCTATTTGATGGCTATTCTGCAGGAGACTAAAAACCACAAAAATAAGGCTAAAACTCTGTCAAGAACTTTTTTAATTATTTACGCTGAGTAGTTACCAATTTTTTTTGTTATATGGAAAGGTATCTCAGATGTATGCATAATTTCTTTCATTTACTGTCCTCAATATAACTATTGACATGCGTACCCTACATACAGAGGGTGCAGGCTATAACCTACACCCAGTTTTCTGAATATTAAAGAGAGCTGATGCCATAACTTTCAGATATTAATTCTCTCAAAATAGAAGTGATTTATCTGGAAAACTATTGTGTAACTTTAGGTAACGGGAAAAGCAATCAATCAGACCCTAGGCATATTAGATAATTTTTCTACAACCTTATCACCAAACTCAACTGTACTGATCATATTAACACCTGACCCTGGCCTGGATAGATCCGCAGTTGAAAATCCATCAGCAAAAACACCCTGCATCGCAGCCCAGACGTTTTTCGCTTCATCTTGCATATCAAAACTGTTTTCCAGCATCATGGCGACAGAACCGATCATGGAGTAAGGATTAGCTATATTCTTTCCTGCAATATCAGGTGCAGAACCGTGCGATGGTTCATAGTAGGATTTTTCATCCCCTAGGCAAGCCGATGGCATTAATCCTAATGAACCGAGAATGCCGCCGCCCTGATCACTTAAAATATCGCCGAACATATTTTCCATCACCATCACATCAAACTGTGTAGGCTTTAAACAGAGTTGCGTTGCAGCCGCATCAACCAGAATATTGATTACTTCAATTTCAGGATACTCTTTAGCCACTTCTTCCATAATTTCATTCCATAAAACGCTAGATTTTAGGACATTACTTTTATGAATATTATGCAGCACCTTTTTTCTATGACTCGCTAATTTAAATGCCTGATGCATAATCTGACGAATCTGTGCTTCCGTATATTCTAGCGTTTCTTTTACATAGCGCTGGCCGTCTGCATCAACGCCTAGTTCTTTTTCACCAAAATATAAGCCACCAACTAATTCACGCACGATAATAATATCGATACCTTCACCAATAATTTCTGGTTTTAATGGCGAAAAATGTGCTAATTCTTTAGGTAAAGATACCGGGCGAAAATTTGCATAGGTATTGTAGCGGCGGCGCATAGGTAATAATGCACCACGTTCAGGCTGCTTATCAATAGGAATACCTTTTGATTCCTCATGGCTCAAACCAATAGGACCTTTCAGGATCGCATCGGCACTATCGCAGATATCTTTGGTTTCTTGTGGAAAAGCATCTCCGGTTGCAAAATAAGCACAGGCACCAAACAAAGCTGGCATTAGCTCAAAGCTGACATCATTACGCTCTTCAACCAGCTTTAAAACCTTTACTGCTTCCTGTGTAATTTCCGGCCCAATTCCATCACCTGCCAATATTGCGATTTTGTAATTCTTCATTATTTACCTTTAAAAAATATTCGTTTAAAAATCTACAGGTTATTTTACATTATCTATAGGCGTAATAACTGATTAATACACTGCCGACTTCAACAGATTATAAAAATGCTTAACTGATAAGTAGTGTACCAACCCCTTGATCGGTAAATAGCTCAAGCAAGACGGCATGCTCAACACGCCCATCAATAATATGCACACTATTAACACCGCCTTTTAAGGCATCTGTTCCACAGCGGGTTTTAGGAATCATCCCGCCCGAGATTGTACCATCAGCAATTAATGCATCAATATCTTTAAGCGTTAAGCCAGTCAGCAAGTTATTTTGCTTATCCAGAATGCCTGGAATATTGGTCAATAATATTAATTTTTCGGCATTTAAAACTTCTGCAACTTTACCCGCAACTAAATCAGCATTGATATTATAAGATCGTCCATCATCACCCACACCAATAGGAGCAATAACTGGAATAAAATCACTTTGGCTGAGCATCTCCACTACCGAAGGGTCAATAGAGCTGACTTCTCCAACATGCCCTATATCAATAATTTCGGAAGCCCCTGATTCCTTATGAAACTGTTGCATATCAAGTTTACGAGCACGAATAAAATCACCGTCTTTACCCGTCAAACCAACCGCCTTTCCACCCGCCATATTAATCAGGTTAACGATGTCTTTATTGACTTGTCCACCCAGCACCATTTCAACGACATCCATGGTTTCACTATTAGTAACGCGCATACCATTAACAAACTCAGTTTTAATATCTAGTCGCTTAAGCAGGTGCCCAATTTGCGGCCCACCACCATGTACAACGATAGGGTTAATACCCACTAACTTCATTAATACAATATCTTGCGCAAAACGGGTTTTGAGGTTTTCATCAATCATGGCGTTACCGCCATATTTGATAATAACGGTTTTACCTTTAAATTTCTGAATGTACGGTAATGACTCGATCAGTACGTGGGCTATGCCTTTGGCAGTCTTTTCTTTCATTGTAGCGGTCTGGTTTTAGTATTAAGTTCTTGTTATTTTATTTGGGTGGACGGCATGAATTATGCCATTAGTGAGCGAAGAATAAATAATCAAAGACTGCAAACAAACGGGAATAAAAATCGTTAGTTTTTTTAATATCAGCAATGACTGTATCTAGGTTTAAAAAGGTAACGCTATTTCTGGTTTTATTTCCAGAATCAGTTGCCGAAACTGATCTTGTATTCGCATTAAAATTTCTTCTGTTTCACCTTCAAAACGAACCACCAGAGAGGGTGTTGTATTGGAAGCACGGATTAAACCAAAGCCATCGGTAAAATCTATCCGTAAACCGTCAATATCCGTTATTCTGCCATCAGCGGGAAGACTTTTACTAGCAAATAACTGCTGCATAAACGTAATATTTTCACCTTCTTCCAGGTCGATACTTAGGTCTGGAGTACAAGGGCTATCAGGAAATTCTGCAAATACCATAGCACTGGCTCGCGAGTCTTCCGAAAGTATTTCTATAAGTCGCGCCCCAGAATATAGACCATCATCAAAGCCAAACCAGCGATCATTAAAAAATAGATGGCCACTCATTTCACCAGCAAAAATGGTTCCTGTTTCCTTAACTTTCGCTTTCATAAACGAATGCCCTGTTTTCCAGACAGTAGGCGTCCCACCATTTCTTATAATTTGTGCCGGTAAATTCTGACTGCACTTTACATCATAAATAATCTCAGCTCCAGGCTTTTTCGCCAGGATATGTTTGCTAAAAAGCATCATCTGCCTGTCTGGCCAAATAATATTTCCATAGGAATCAACGACACCTAAGCGGTCTCCATCACCATCAAAAGCAAGGCCTACATCGGCCTGATGTTCCTCAACTGCGGCAATCAAATCAACCAGATTTTTAGGCTTACTTGGATCAGGGTGATGATTAGGGAAATTACCATCTATCTTACAGAATAATTCAATGACTTCGCAGCCCAGGGTTCTAAATAGCACAGGAGCTAACTCACCTGCGACGCCATTACCTGCATCAATGACGACCTTCATAGGTCGGGCAATGCGAACATCTTCAGTAATAAAGCCAATATATTCATTGGCTGAAGTTTCCCAATTATTGAGTAGCTGAAATACACAATGCTGGTGTATCGAGGTTTATTTTAGGTGGTTTTGCCATGTTTATAGCAAACCCCTACTTAATTCCCCTTAGGCAATAGCATTTGAAACGAATGAAAAGACTGTTTTTTTCATATAGTTGTAGCATAGTTTCAATTTTACCATAAATAATTATTGGGAAACTTCAGTTTACCTAATGATTTCAGATCAGCACTGCCATGAGAAAATAAGACAAAATCAGCCTGCTTTAGCTCAATAAACATCTGTTCATCGGCAAGTATATTAAAGCTTTGTCGCAGAGCTTGAAAATCGACACTGGCCAGAATAACAGCAATAACCTTACCTTCTTTTTTAATTCCATGGGTAATAGCCAAGTGACGATGCTCGCCCCGCTCACCTTGAATTAATGGTAACTGTGGCTTCTGAAAGGTATTTTTAACCAAGTCCAAATCAGCATAGCCCATACGTGGAACAACCGAATTGTCTGGCTTGTTATCACCTGGTAACAATAACCTGAATGCCATCGCATCAGGCAAATAAGCACTCATTAGCCCTACGACCGCTTTAGCGCGGGGCAAGTCAGAATTATTTAATGCCTCTATAAGCTCAGGTGATTGAGCTATATTGCGTAAAGATTGAGTTAATAACTGCGTACGAGTTGAAATACTTTGTGCAATACCTTTTGCCAATCCATAGACAGCATCCTCTTTAATCTTATTATCGCTAGTTTGCGAGAGATAAAAAACACCTACCCCCGTCAATGCCGTCATAAGAACAGTCACGATGGCAATAATAGAAAAAATACGTCCCATATTTATACCTGTTTATTATGCTTTCCCTAAATCACTCGTTTCTTAATAACGTCCTGTGTGCCCAAAACCACCTGCCCCACGCTCTGTTTGCTGAAATTCAGACACCACTTCAAAATCTGCCTGAACTACAGGAACAAAAACCATTTGCGCAATACGTTCAGCAATCTTGACCGTAAAAGCTTGCTGTCCTCTGTTCCAGCATGAGACAAATACCTGCCCTTGATAGTCAGAATCAATCAAGCCAACAAGATTACCAAGCACGATACCATGCTTATGGCCTAAACCTGAGCGAGGTAATAAAACCGCCGCTAACTGATGATCATTAATATGAATAGCAATTCCCGTTGGGATCAGGATCGTTTCACCGGGCGATAAAACCACATTCTCATCCAGACAGGCGCGTAAATCAATCCCTGCCGAACCGTCAGTTGCATAAGCAGGCATAGGGATTTCATTACCCAGGCGTGAATCTAATATTTTAAGTTGAATTTTATGCATCTAATCTCTCAGCGATTAAAACCAATAGTTGATTGGCAAGCTGTATTTTATCGGTTATTGGCAAAGTTTTTTGGCCATTGTGCCAATACACTTGCAGTGCATTAACATCAGAGTCAAAGCCCCCCTCGGCTTGACCCACCCAGTTAGCAGCTATCATGTCCAGGTTTTTGCGTATTAACTTATCCTGGGCGTAGTGTTCCAGATTATGAGTTTCTGCAGCAAATCCAACTGTAAAAGGCTTATTATTTAAACTGGCAACACTAGCAACAATGTCTTTGGTTTTGTGTAAGTTTAGTTCAGTTTGTTTTTTTTGTTTTTTGATTTTCTCTGCTTGCACATTACCAGGGGTGTAATCAGCGACTGCCGCTGCAGCAATCATAATATCCTGCCCAGTTACGTGTTGCATTACTGCATCATACATATCAGCCGCACTCTCTACTAAAACTGTATGTATATTTTTAGGGGCAGACAGTGCTACCGGGCCACTAACTAGGGTAACGTGAGCTCCAAGCTTTTGTGCCTGTTCAGCTAATGCGTAACCCATTTTACCGGAACTACGGTTAGTAATATAGCGTACTGGATCTAATCGTTCCCGGGTTGGGCCAGCAGTAATGAGAATATTTTTCCCCTGAAAAATACCTTGCTTACTCGGTATAATACTCCGCAAAATAGCCTCTGGCTCAGTCATCCGCCCAAGACCTACGTCACCACAGGCCTGACTGCCTGCTTCAGGACCAATAAATATTACACCGTGCTGTGTTAAACGCTGAATATTTTCCTGCGTAACAGCTTTATGCCACATCACCTGGTTCATTGCGGGGGCTACATAAACCGGGCATTCAACGGCAAGATATAAGGTGCTTAATAAATCATCAGCAAGTCCATGACTTAATTTGGCAAGACAATTGGCAGTCGCTGGCGCAACCAATAGTACATCAGCCCAGCGTGCCAGGTTGATATGCCCCATAGCATTTTCCTGCTCTGCATCTAGTAACTGTGTATGTACAGGATGTGCTGATAAAGCCTGAAAAGTGAGTGGGCTAATAAACTGAGTTGCAGCCTGAGTCATAACAACTCTGACATCATAGTCATGCTTGATTAACAATCTAACTAATTCGGCTGATTTATAGGCAGCAATACCGCCACTAATACCTAAAAGTACACGCTTCAATGAAATATTCCATTTATGCTTTAAAGTGCTTATTATGGCAAGAGTTACACTTTTCTTCTATGCTTTAATCTAAGAATTCATTATAAATCGCTAAAAGGCTTAAACATGGGAATTAAAGATTGGCCGGCTGATGAACGACCCAGAGAAAAATTACTTATCCAGGGAGCGGGAGCTTTAACAGATGCTGAGTTATTAGCTATTTTCTTACGCACAGGATTACCAGGAAAATCAGCAGTGGCTCTAGCTCAGGACTTATTAGAGGGGTTTGGATCATTGCGTGCTTTACTGCAGGCAGACTGCGCAACATTCACTGAGGCAAAAGGTTTGGGTAACGCTAAATACGCACAGTTACAAGCGGTATTGGAAATGGCGCGACGTCATACCTTTGAGGTGTTAGATCGAGGCAGCGTGCTAACAAGCCCAGAAGCAACACGCGCCTATTTAAGTAACCAATTAAGACACTATCAACATGAAGTCTTTGCCTGTTTATTTTTAGATAATCAACATCATATCCTAAAATATGAAGAATTATTCAGGGGAACCATTGATGGTGCCAGCGTTTATCCCCGAGAAGTGGTAAAAAAAGCTTTGGAGCATAATGCCGCCGCTGTGATCTTTGCCCATAACCACCCTTCCGGCATTTCAGAGCCAAGTCAGGCCGATAAATTGATTACTGACAAACTTAAACAGGCTCTAAGCTTAATGGATATACGCGTCCTGGATCACTTTATTATTGGTGATGGCCTTCCGTATTCTTTTGCCGAGCATGGTTTATTGTGACACATCCCCTTACTTACTAATTTGCAGTTAATATAAGCTCTGCCTCATGATATTTCTGACTGCTAATTGCAACAATATCATCAGGTAGTTCTGGCCCGGGAGCAGTTTTATTCCAGTCTAACGTTTCTAGATAATCACGAATAAATTGCTTATCAAAACTTGGCGGACTGATACCTTGCTGGTACTGATCTGCTGGCCAAAAACGTGAAGAATCCGGAGTTAATGCTTCATCTATTAAATAAAGAGTGCCATCATCATCCAGACCAAATTCAAATTTAGTGTCCGCTATAATGATACCTCGTTGTTTAGCATACTCAGCAGCTGTTGAATATAGCTCTATACTGATATCTCGTACTTTCGTAGCCAGCTCAGCGCCTAGTAAAGGAATAGTTTCAGCAAAGGATATATTTTCATCATGATCACCCACCGCTGCTTTAGTGGACGGCGTATAAATGGCTTCGGGTAACTGCTGTGCCTGCTCTAGGCCTGCAGCTAATTCAATACCACAGACACTGCCTGTTTTCTGGTAATCTTTCCAGCCAGAGCCAATTAAATAACCACGGACTATAGCTTCCACAGGGAGTGGCTTTAATTTTTTGACAATAATGGCACGTCCTTCGATTTGCGCGCGCTCATTTGCATCAGGTACCACCTCTTCTAAACTAAGGCTGGCTAAATGATTAGGAATAATATCCTGCATTTTATTAAACCAGAAATTAGATACCGACGTAAGTACCCGACCTTTACCTGGAATAGGCCCCGGTAACACAACATCAAAAGCTGATAGACGGTCAGTTGTTACAATAAGTAAATGTTTATCATCTATATCATAAATGTCACGTACTTTACCGCGTGCGCGTAATTTAAGATTAGAGATAGAAGATTCAAATAAAGCTGCGGGTGCGTTCATATTATCTGATGAAATTAAATAAAGGAATACCCTCTATTTTATATGAATAACCAGCTTTCCGGCTAATTTTTCTATTCTTCTGGAAGCTCCTACACACTTGAAGACTACTTTCTGTCTATGCTCGAGGCTACTGACGCTATAACCATTCCCTCTAAGTAACAAAAATAAAGTCTTTGAATATATTGTATTTTATTATTTGAAGGTGGGCAGCCAGAAACTTGGCTTAAGATGCTGATTACAAGAAAAATTAACCACGAAAAACACGAAAGACACGAAATTTTTCGCTCCCAAACTCCGTTTGGGAATGCATAACAAGTAAGCTCTCTGCTTACCAAAACTTCTCACAACAGAGCTGCTGCCCCATGTATTCCCAAGCGAAGCTTGGGAACAAGTCAGCAGTTTTATTAGTCTTTCTTTCGTGTTCTTCGTGTCTTTCGTGGTTTATATCGTCTTAGGAATGTGCAC
>NZ_BDMN01000327.1 GCF_002189065.1 Bathymodiolus platifrons methanotrophic gill symbiont | reverse complement strand
AAAAAGTGTTTTTGAATAAACAGGTTTCCTGTATTCATATAGTAAAGTAACAATAACGAGGCTATAATCTGGGCTGTAATTCGCCGTAGCCACTTTTAGCAGGACATTACCATAAACAACTCCCTGAATATAAATCGGTCACGGTTTAGCCTGATATTATTAATACTACTGTTCAGTCCAGTATTAAGGGCTACAGATGTGCCCGTCATTGCAGCGGCCAGCAGTGTTAAATTTGCTTTACAGGATATCACTAAGGCTTTTCATCAAGACACAGGAAAAAACGTACGTATTAGCTACAGTTCATCTGGTAACTTAACTCGACAAATCCAGCAGGGTAGTCCTTTTGAATTATTTTTATCAGCTAATTCTATTTATATAGCTCGACTTTACCAGCAGCAAAAAACTCTGGATCAAGGTACTGTTTATGCTTTAGGTCGCATGGCTATATTAACTACTAAAAACTCGCCTATCTTGCTTGATAAAGACCTTCATAAAACTAAACAGGCATTACAGAAAGGGCAAATACAATATTTTGCCATCGCTAACCCTGAACATTCCCCTTATGGTGTTGCCGCACGTGAAATATTACAGAAATTAAACTTATGGGAACTGGTACAGTCTCATCTGGTACTGGGTGAAAATGCCGCACAAGCAACACAATTTGCAAGTTCTGGTGCGGCTCAAATTGGTTTAGTATCATACTCGCTGGCACTGGCTCCCATCCTGCAAAACCGAACCCGATACTTATTACTTCCCGCTAATCTCCATCAACCACTACAGCAAACCATGGTGTTATTAAACAATACCGGCAATACTGCTAAATTATTTTTCAAATATCTACAACAGGATAAAGCACAAACTATTTTATCCCGTTATGGCTATACAACTCCCTAGAGATTGCGTATGGATTGGCAAGCTTTAACTTTATCGATAAAACTAAGTCTGGTCACGCTAATATTTCTATTGCCGATTGGTATTTTCTTTGGTCGTTGGCTGGCATATCGACAGTTTTTCGGTAAATCTTTACTACAAACAATTTTAGCCTTACCACTGGTATTACCACCGACTGTACTTGGCTACTATCTATTGGTAGCTTTTAGCCCTAATCAGGGGTTCGGGCTATGGTTAGCGAATACTTTTGGCACCACACTGGTATTTAATTTTCAGGGATTGGTACTGGCTTCAATTATTTTTAACCTACCTTTTGCTATTCAACCTATGCTACGAGCTTTTGCAGCAATACCTCGAGAAATTCGTGAGGCGGCGGCTTGCTGCGGTATGCCACCAGCTCAGGTACTCTGGAAAATTGAGTTACCTCTCGCCTGGCCAGGTATTATCTCAGCAATGGTGATGTGCTTTGCGCATACCCTTGGTGAATTCGGTATTGTGCTAATGGTCGGTGGTAATATTCCCGCTGAAACACAAACAATCGCTATCTCTATATATGACCGGGTACAGGCTTTTGATGATCAGTCTGCCGCCATTATGTCATTCAGCCTGTTACTGTTCTCTATGATTACTATTTCGTTTACTTACTGGTTATCCGAACGCCATCAACACCCGTATGTCTGATTTAGCAATTCATATTAACCTGCATCAAAAAAACAGCATCCCCCTAGATGTAGAGCTCGACTGCCAGGCAGGTGAATTACTGGCATTAGTAGGACCATCCGGTAGCGGAAAAACCACCGTCTTACGATCTATTGCCGGTTTATATCAGCCACAAAATGCCAATATTATCTGTCAGGGTGAGGTCTGGCAAGATAGTGCGCAGTCTATTTTTTTAGCCACTCACCAACGCCATGTCGGTCTGGTATTTCAAAATTATGCGCTATTTCCACATATGACTGTGCAGGAAAATATTCAACAGGCGATCACACACTTACCTAAACAACAGCGTCAACCCGAAGCACTGAAACTATTAAAAAAAGTGCATCTTGATGGTCTGGAACAGCAATACCCGACAAAACTGTCCGGTGGTCAACAGCAACGAGTTGCAGTCGCCCGGGCATTAGCCAGACAGCCCAAAGTGTTATTACTGGATGAACCATTTTCAGCCGTAGACCAGGTAACACGGCGTAAATTATATCGAGAATTACTGGTGTTAAGGCAGTCGCTGGCCATGCCCATGATACTCGTCACTCATGACCTGGAAGAATCCAGCTTACTTGCCGATCGAATCGCTTTATTGCATAAAGGTGAAATTTTACAAACAGGAATTCCCGAGTTTGTTGCAGCACACCCTAACAGTGCCACTGTCGCACGCTTAATGGATCAACAAAATCTGTTCACTGCAGAAATACTTGCCCATGATAAAAAAACAAACAAAACTCATATACGCTGGCGCGGCATGATACTGGAAGCAAATTACCAACCCCGGTATAAAGTTAATGAACGTGTCTGCTGGATAATTCAGCCTGCTAATATCCTGTTACATAGACGTGGTCGTCCATCCAATGGTGATCGTGAAAACCCACTATATGGACAAATTACTGAATATATGGAAAGTAACGGGCTAGCTAATATACTGGTACAGATTGATCAGCCAATAAATATTCATATCGCCATCAATATCGCCTTACACGTCGCCAAACGTAATGCTTTAGGGCGGTATGAAAAGATAGGTATCTCTCTCCTGGCAGAGGGTATACACTTGATGCCCTACCAAACTCTACGCAGGGAAATTTAGAAGCCCTTTTTAATTTCTAACCACTGATTTTTCAGGCTAAAGATCAGTCAAACAGGTAAAATCAAATGATTGAAATAACTGATTATCAAAGCTTATTAGCAGTTGGTAGACAGCAGCAAGACCCACAACGGTTTCTATTTGTATTTCTACAGGTATCTTTACCTACAGATCATGATGATGCGGATAAACAAAAATTTCATTCAGGACAAGGTGGAGAATTACAGGCCATTATGTGTGTTGATAAAGATTTAGCAGAATTAACCAATTTTGCTGATCTGGTAACAGAATCAGAGCAAATGGAACAAGACTGGAGTATGGTTTTGATCGCTTGTCTATCTGGAAATAATGGAACGGTACCTGGTCCTGACGAAGCTGAACAGCCTCTGAAAATGATGGTACAGACGGTACAAAGTGGTGGTGATTTATCGAAATATCTAGCCTTTGACAAGCAGGGTGATTTGTTACATTTTTCCTAGATATTTGGAACTTAAACCAATCTATCTACTGGCTTTTTGTATTATCACTTTTTAAATGGCAGCCTATAACTAAACTGAAGTTTCCCAATAATTATTTATGGTAAAATTGAAACTATGCTTGAAAAAAATAGTCTTTTCATTCGTTTCAAATGCTATTGCCTAAGGGGAATTAAGTAGGGGTTTGCTATAAACATGGCAAAACCACCTAAAATAAACCTCGATACACCAGCATTGTGTATTTCAGCTACTCAATAATTGGGAAACTTCAGTAACTAAACAGACTTGAATCAACGCAGGTAAATTTCTCCATAAATTCATTCAAGAAAATATTATTTGGGGGCATGGGCGGCTCGCCCATGTAAACGGGCAGGCTGCCCGTATCCCCAAAAAATCTTGCCCGTAAATAATGAGTAATTACTGACGAGACTCTTAATATACTGATTCTTATAGTTTATTTTAAAATGGCTATGAATTGTACGTAATCAGCATTTTAAGCCGAGGCGGCCACCAATCATAAAATAACAATATCAATTGAGCCTGCCTAATATTATGACTGCTAACGTAAAAATATGATTGAAACAATCTATATAGAAGAAAATATTCTGCAACACCCACGGGTGATAGATATTTGCGCACGCTTTCCCAAAGCAAGGCAAATTACCTGTGGGCGTTATGGTGAAGTGTTTAACCCCAAGGCACAGAATTTTCGTATACAAAAACAGCAACCCGCCTTGATTCTTGCAGAAAAATACCGTGGCTTTATGCTCAAAGCGCCTCCTAATTATGGTATCGGCGCTGAGCATAATTACTATTTTTCACATATGCTAAATTGCCTGTATGACTGCCGTTACTGCTTTCTACAAGGCATGTATCAATCAGCAAATTATGTCTTATTTGTTAATTACGAAGATTATTATACTGATATGCAGCGGCTTTGTGCAGAAACACCAGATGAAGCAGTACACTTTTTCTCAGGTTATGACTGTGACAGCCTGACTTTAGAACCTGTTACAGATTTTGCCCGGGAGTTCTTACCGGTTATCCGCTCTATACCCAATGCCTGGATGGAGCTGCGCACAAAAAGTACACAGGTTCGACATCTTCTCGATACCCCTGCATTTGAACGCTGCATCGTTGCCTTTAGTTTTACCCCGGATGAAATTGCCCGCGCTTTAGAACATAAAGCCCCAGCTATTTCCAAACGTCTGGATGCGCTAAATAAATTACAGCAACAAGGCTGGCCCATCGGACTCCGATTTGATCCGATTATTTATGAAGATAACTACCAGCAACATTATCAGGATTTATTTAAAACCGTCTTTGCTAAAATTAACCCTGAAACTTTACATTCAGTGAGCTTAGGTGTGTTCCGCCTACCCGATAAATACTTTAAAAAAATACATAAACTTTATCCAGAGGAAAAACTATTTGCCAGCCCGCTAGAGTCAAAGCAGGGGATGATGTCCTATAAAACAGTACTAGAAGATGAAATGATGGGTTTTTGTACTAAGGAACTTTTGCGCTATATCCCCGAAGAAAAGTTTTTTCCATGCAGTCTATAAAACGCACAGTTCTAGTAACTGGCGCTAGCTCAGGCATAGGTCGAGCTTGTGCAGTTGCCCTACTAAATCAGGGGCATGAAGTTATTGGCATATCCAGAAACTGCCAGCAATTTGTTTATGCTCACCCCCGTTTTAGCAGCGTAGAATGTGATCTAGGTGATTTAAGCACCTTAGCTGAAAATATCAAACAGTTATGTAAACAACACCCAAAAATCGACAGTATTATTTTCAGTGCAGGTAAAGGCCAATTCAGCAGCCTGGAAGAGTTTTCATTTTCCCAGATACAGGAATTAATGAATTTAAACTTTATCAGTCAAAGTTTTCTTACCAAAGGGTTTCTGCCTGCTTTAAAACGAAAACCTCTAGCCGATTTGATATTTATAGGTTCAGAAGCGGCATTACAGGGAAGTCGCAAAGGTTCGATTTACTGTGCCAGTAAATTTGCTCTACGAGGGTTTACTCAGGCACTACGTGATGAATGTGCAAAAAGCAGTGTGCGTGTCTCTTTAATTAACCCGGGTATGGTAAAAACAGGTTTTTTTCAGTCTTTGAGTTTTGAACCTGGCAATCATGAAAGCCAGCACTTAATTGCAGAAGATATTGCTGATGCTGTCAGTTATATTATCAACGCCCGATCCGGAATTATTATCGATGAAATCAATCTCAATCCGGCGAATCATGTGATCCAATTCAAAAAATAATGCTTGATTTTTTGAAAATACACCCCTGCGACAATTTGTCACATTTTCATTTGCAATTAACTTAGATATGATATACCAACTCTTAAATGCACTCCCAAACGAGATTTAGAGTTTAACCTCCTCTCTAAATGCGTTTTAACCTAAGTTAAGACGCATTTTTTTGCCTGAAATTCGTGCTTTAAGATAACGTAGGGCGTGGCTTTAGCCCGCTTTTATACACCGAAACTAGCGGGCTAAAGCCACGCCCTACAGGCTGATTTAATAGCAACCATACTCCGCATATCAAACATCAACCTTATCTTTAAACTCACATAAATCTTCAATCACACAACTAGCACATCGTGGTTTTCGGGCAATACAGGTATAGCGTCCATGCAGAATTAGCAAATGATGCGCATCCAGTTTATATTGTTTTGGGACATGTTTATCCAGTCTGGCTTCAACCTCTAAAACATTTTTTCCTTTGGCGATACCAGTACGATTGGATACCCGAAAAATATGCGTATCCACAGCCATAACAGGCTGGCCAAAAGCCGTATTTAAAATAACATTAGCCGTTTTACGTCCAACCCCCGCCAAAGACTCAAGTTCAACCCGTGTCTGTGGTACTTCACCATTATATTCATCGAGTAATTTACGACACAGCTTAATAATATTAGCGCCTTTAGTATTAAATAAGCCGATGGTTTTAATATATTCCTTTAGACCTGCTTCCCCCAGCTCATAAATAGCCTCGGGAGTATTTGCAACTGGAAATAATATCGCCGTCGCTTTATTCACCCCTTTATCAGTCGCCTGTGCAGATAACACAACCGCGACTAATAATTCAAAAGTGCTGTTATAGTTCAGTTCGGTAACAGGCTCTGGAATCGCCTCGGCTAATCTGGAGAATATCTGTAGGCGTTTATCTTTGTTCATATTAATAGATTCAATACTTATGACTGATAAGGCTAGTCGCCTAACACAATGGTTTGATGGATATCACATGCACCCATCGTTCCCACGTTCTAAGGCTATTAAAGTATATGCTTTTAGCCTCCCCCCTTGAGAAGCGGGGATTGAGGGGGGATCGTATAAAAACAGATGTTATTGATATTGCATGATTAGTTTTAATATATCAAACCTCCCCTAACCCCTCCTTAACTAAGGAGGGGATTTTGTTGAATACTTTTACAGCCTCTCTGCGTGGGAACTATCTTGCTTTATCCCAAAGTGGATTTCTTATAAGGATTATCTTGCTTAACCGACCACTCTGTTTCTATATAAAGTTGCTCTACTTTTTCCCTCGCCCAGGGAGTCTTACGCAAAAATTTCAGACTGGAAGAAATGCTCGGATCATTACTAAAACACTTGATGGTAATCTTGCTAGCTAATTTCGGCCAGCCATATTTTTCAACCAACAGAGTGACAATTTCCTTTAGTGTGATGCCATGTAATGGATCCTGGTTATGCAGCTTATTCATCTGAACCGGCTACATCGCTCTTACTTGCAGTTACTTTTTGCTCAGCCTTTTTAACACGGATTTTGCTACTGCCAACCTCCTTGCCATTTAGATTCTTCATCGCCGTCTTAGCTTCACCTATCTTAGGCATTTCAATAAAACCAAACCCTTTGGATATACCTGTGTCTTTATCTAACACCAGAGAACAGGATTGCACAGTACCAAAGGGTACAAACAATGCTTTAAGTTCTGCCTCTGTGGTATTACGGGTGAGGTTACGGATAAGTAATTTCATTTGGATAACCGTTTATTTATAATCTGGTGATTATACGCTGGTCTGATATATTACGTTGACCTTCATTCGTGATAGAAACGGTATTGTACAAAAGCACTCCAAATCAGAAAAAATTTCATATTCACTGCATATATGACACTATACGTTAAGAGCTTCCTGACCAGTACACTTAAAAGTATAAGTAGTCGCGAAACGAAATGGTACTTCAATGAATCAATTTTTTACATCAGCCATAGCTGAAAAAATGGCAGCATTGCAAACTAAAGACTATCAGTATGAAGAAGCAAAAAAAGCCACTAGAGAAGGTTTTGATAAAGTAATGCGAGCAGTACCAGATATCAAACCTGTTGAATATGATAAACTCTGAATTTGTATAATGTCACTGTTTACAGTTACCACAATAGCTTTAGAGACTGTGAAAGTATCTGCTTTTAGCCTCCCCCCTTGAGAAGGGGGGATTGAGGGGGGATCGTATAAAAAAATATGTCATTGATATTGCGTGATTAATTTTAATATATCAAACTTCCCTAACCCCAACTTAACTAAAGGAGAGGGATTTTGTTGAATACTTTCACAGTCTCTTTAGCTATTGCTGAAGTCGTAAAAAGCTAAAGCTTTTTTGCTCCTGCAATGATAAATATCGAAACAGGAAAAACATTATGAACTTAACCATACCAGATGATCTGTTAAAAACAAATCACCTTTCTAGTAAAAAAATTAAACAAGATATAGCAATATTTCTATTAGAAAAAGGGCTCTATGTGAATCCTAGTGGGTAGTCGAATTTTAACTTACCAC
>NZ_BDMN01000326.1 GCF_002189065.1 Bathymodiolus platifrons methanotrophic gill symbiont | reverse complement strand
TATTGGGTACTTTTTATCGTAATGGATCGCTCTATACACAAGCAGCCATTCAAACGAATGATCATGATTTCCCTAGCTCTGCAACAGGCAGTGTTATTCCTCATGGGTTTTATGACCTCAAACGAAACACAGGATATATCACGCTTGGAACGAGTCATGATACCAGTGAATTTGCCTGTGATAGCTTATTTCAATGGTGGGTAAACGAGGGTATTATTCATTATCCTAAAGCAAAATCATTGTTGATCCTTTGCGATGGTGGAGGGAGTAACAGCTCACGGCACTACATTTTTAAAGAAGATTTACAAAAGACTGCGAATGCACTTGGATTGGAAATTAGGATTGCCCACTATCCTCCTTATACCTCCAAGTATAATCCCATTGAACATCGTTTTTTTCCTCATGTGACTCGTGCTTGTGAAGGTGTTGTATTTGACTCGGTTGAAACAGTTAAAACATTGATTTCTAGAACATCAACGTCAAAAGGACTAACAACAATTGTTCACATACTCGACAAAATATACGAGACAGGACGAAAATATGCCGCTGACTTCAAAGAAATAATGCCGATTGTATTTGATACACATTTACCAAAATGGAATTACCGTGCAATTCCTCAAGAATAATTAATATCGGGAAGTTGTTTCGTGCTTATTCCTAAGAAAAGCCAATAAAGTGTCAGCTTGTTATCCTATTGAAGCAACGGAAGAAAACTGGCTTTACGGCACTATTGTTGGGCTTATTAAAAAAGTTCATCAGCAATTGGGTTTGGGTCAACCGATTTTAGAAACACATACCGAGTGGAAAAGCTTAATACCTAGTGAGCTTAATGATTTCTCGCAAAAATCTTTAAAAAGCTCTACTGGAATACGTGATAGATTGTTTAAATATCAAGATGAATTGAAAGGCTTATCCATTCCTGAAAGAGAGTTGGTATTGGTAGCACTTAACTCTCAAAACAATATTGCTGCATTATTGTCTGGTACAGAGACGATTGCAACAATAGAAAACGATTTTCCTACACTTAATGATGCTGTTAAGGATTTATTTGTTTTTTGTTATGAAAAACTGGCAGATTTTAAAGTCCGTGAGCGTCAATATCAAATAGTTTTTGCTGCTTTTGATACTAAGTTTTGTCCTATCTGCGGAATAGAAAGGTTAATGAATCCAGATGAAACCGCACAGGATCAAGATCATTATTTAGCAAAAAGTATTTATCCTTTTGCTGCGGCAAATATGCGAAACCTTATTCCTATGTGTCGTTGCTGTAATCGTGATTATAAAAAAGATCAGGATATTATCAGAGACGAACAGTAAGCGTCAATTAAACCACACATTCTAAACCAACCTAAAAAATGGCAGACTATTGCTTCCAATTAACTCAGGAGGCATTAATGAGCCCATCTCAAAATAAATCGGCTATGCAAGACCCTATACCGCAATGGCAAGCCAGTAGCTTAACTCAGGTCGAGTATTGCAAAGCCCATGATATCAAGCCGCATATTTTCAGTTATTACAAAAAGCAATTCAGCTCAGCGACCTCATCAGTGAAACAATC
>NZ_BDMN01000325.1 GCF_002189065.1 Bathymodiolus platifrons methanotrophic gill symbiont | reverse complement strand
CGGCTACCATGCATTGGCATCAGATGACTGTATCCTCGTCGGCTGTATGGCGCATGCGCGTCGTAAATTCGATGAAGCGTTGAAAGCACTCCCTAAAGAAAGCCGCAAGAATAAAATGGGCATGGCCCAAACCGCATTACGCAAGTTTGCTCGCTTGTATGCACTAGAAAAACAATTCAAAGGCCTGACAATAGAGCAACGTTATTTGTTGCGTCTGGAAAAAAGCAAACCTCTGCTGGAAGATTTAAAACAGTGGTGTGATAACAACCTTACCAAAACGGCAAAAGATAGTGCGATCGGTAAAGCCATTCGTTACACCATTAACCAATGGGATAGCCTAACCCGCTATATTGATGATGGTAATATACAAATTGATAATAATGCAGCGGAACGTCATATCAAGCCGTTTGTGATTGGCCGTAAAAACTGGTTATTTAATCAAACTCCACGCGGCGCTAATGCCAGCGCACTACTTTACAGTCTTGTGCAGACAGCGGTAGCCAATAACCTAGAGCCTTTTGATTACTTAAAGTATTTACTCACCGCACTACCCAAGCTTGGTAGGCACTATAAGCCAGAGGCATTGGATCAGTTTTTACCCTGGAACCTGACTGAAAAAATCAAGCCTTTAAAGTAAGTGGCGTAGCTTGTCTAGGTGGGAAGAAGCGACGCTTACGTAAAAGAAAATGGATTTTTCTATTCAAAATCAAGCTGGCTGACCCTTTGCCCCCCCCCACATTCAATTGTTGAAAACTATTTCATGCTATAGTACTAAAAGGTACTACCTCATAATAAAGGATATTTTCCATGGCTACATCAGTCAAACTTGATGACAATTTAAAAAAATCGCATTCAACATCTTGCAAACTTACGTCACCGTTCAGCACACTGGATTATGCGTGAAGCAATAAAAGATTATGTTGACCGTGAAGAAGCAAGAGAAAATTTCAAACAGGAAGCTTTAGATTCATGGAAGTCTTATCAAGAAACGGGACGACATTTAACGGGTAAAGAAGTCAGCAGTTGGTTGAAAGAGTGGAGGACAGATAATGAAAAAGTGATTCCTCAGTGTCACGAGTAATCATTACAGAAGGGGCAGCGCAAGGATTAGAACGCTGTAGACAATTTCTTGCTGAAAAAAACCTTCAAGCAATAAAACGTGCAGCTTTTGCAATTGAACATAAGATCATGATTTTGGAAACAGAACCTGAAATAGGCAGACCGTTTGATGAACTGCCAGAGTTGCGAGAGTTACTCATTCCATTTGGAGGTTCAGGTTATGTGGTACTTTACCGTTACGAAATAAATTCTGATACCGTATACATGCTTGCTTTTAGACACCAAAAAGAAGCCGGCTATTAACTTTCTTTGCTATATAAACTTTCCTGGATATTACCTCGCTGCTTTTCAAAAGACAAGCCTCAGAAATTCATCAAATCAAGCTGGCTGACCCCTTGATTATATTCAAGAAAAACAAAATGTGCTAAAATTCAAAATATGAGAGGTACATTAAAATGATAGCAAACTTAAATACATTGCCACTTGATGAAAAAATTCAGTTAGTTGAAGACTTATGGGATAGCATTGCAGAAGAAAAAGCTGTTCTACCTATTAGTAAAGAACAAAAGAGAGAACTCAACTCTCGATTAGAGGCTTATGCCCTTGATAACAATAAAGGAAGAGAGGCAAAGCTTGTATTTGCCGATATTAGAAGGAAGCTGTGAGTTATAAAATAACGTATCGACCAGAAGCAGAATTGGATATTGAAGAAACAGCTAAATGGTATGAAACACAAAGAGTTGATTTAGGTTTTGAGTTCATAAACGAAGTTGAGAAAAAGGGCGGAATTATTGAAGCGAATCCCTTTCAGTACGAAAAATGGTTCTGTCGCAAGGACTTATTATGCCGGTAAAGATTGGTCATAACCGACCTTTATGCAGCGAATGAATAAAACTGTCCTGCAGGAGACAAACCATCCCCTCCGAACATTTGTCCT
>NZ_BDMN01000324.1 GCF_002189065.1 Bathymodiolus platifrons methanotrophic gill symbiont | reverse complement strand
TGCGCCTTCTGGAGACTATCATCCCGTCCGGGGCTGACAGCGTATGAAGTAGTAGTAATATTACTATTACTATTACTACAAACTACTACAAAAAGATAGGATTATTTACCTAGTACGATATTTATATTTTTTAATATCATAATATGAATATATTTAACTATTGTAGTATTTTTGTTTTCCTGTATTATTGTTTCACACGGTTATAAAATAATGAGGTTATTATTATGGATGTTTGGTTTTTAGTTTGTTCTAAAGGGGGGGTTGGTAAGTCTACAATTTCCACCAATATGGCGGTATGCGCCGCGAGAGCTGGAAAAAAGGTTTTGCTTGTCGATCTGGACGAGAAACAGAAATCTGCCGCGAACTGGTGGCAAAGACGGGAAACCGAGGACGATATAAAAGCGGTTATTGTTCCTCATGATATAGAAAAGGTTAAGGAAATTTACGGGTTTGCACAAAAACAGGGTTATGATTTAGTGATTTTCGATACTAAAGGCGCAAGCGATACCCTGCATAATGTGATTATTGGATTTGCAACACTTTGTATTGTCCCTGTTCAACCGTCTGTTTTTGATCTTGAGGCAATACCAAGCACCGCTAATATGATTAAAAGCCTTGATAAGCCTTTTACTATTCTTATTTCACGCTGTCCGCCAGTAGGAAATGAATTTGAAAAGTTGCGCTTAGGGCTTACTGCTCATGGGCTTGTTTGTCCTTATTCAACCGTAGAACGCAAGGTATACCGCCACGCCGCCGCGCTTGGGCTTGGGGTTGGTGAATATGACGAAAAGGACAAAGCCGCCGAGGAAGTAAAAAATATTTATGATTGGCTGGTAAAAACAGAAGAAAAACAAAATAGTTTAAAGGTGGCATCATGAGCAAAACATCAAAGAAAAATGCAAGTATGGACGCTTTGCTTCATGCAGCAGCAGAAGAAACAAAAACAGAAACGGAACAGCCCGAAGAAAGCACCGTAATAGAACCAGTAAAGAGAAGGAAGGGCAGACCAAAAAAAGCGGAAGGCAACCGCCAACAATTACCGACATATTTACCAGAGCCGCTTTATTTTGAAATGCTGGACTATGTGAACCTGAAAAAACGCAGTGATAGGCAATATTCATTAAATGATTTAGTGCTTGAAGGGCTGGACTTGTGGCTTGCCTCTATCGGAAAGCCGAGCATTGAAGAGCTTATAAAAGAAAACAAATAATGATTTTTTAATATCAAAAAATCATTATTCTATAATATTTTTATAGCAAGGTAATGAACCGTAAACGAACCACTCAAAGAAGGCCATAACATGATTGAATTTTCAAAGGCATGTGTTAAGCAGCTTGATATAAAAGACGCTGTACTTATGCCTTATTATGATAGTAGCGACCCGCGATATTTTGATAAAGGGAAAAAGTTTGACAAGGGGAAAAATAAAATGGCAGACACCAAGAAGAAACCCGCTAAGAAGAAAGCCGTAAAAAAGGTAATAAAAAAACCGCCAAGTCTACCAATTAAAAGCGTTCAGCATGATTTGTTTAGGGAGTTTTTAAGTAATGATCCCGAAGAAGTTTCTAACACGGTGGAGCTATGGGAGCGTATTCCTAAATATTTTTTATCGCCAGAGGAACAAAAAAAGCTAAGAGGTTCTAATGGTCTGGCTCAACCTTATGTCTATAGTTATGTACTAAGGGATAAGAACGGCGCACCTTTACCATTTAAAGTAAAAATACAGCCCGCTTTAATTGAGCAACCAGACGGAAATCACATAGCTTTTTTCCCTACCAGTGCGGAGGAGATTATAGAGGAGGTTCTAAAAAAGATTTTTACCGAACAAAACCTAGGCATACATGATGTTAGAAACGCAGAAAGTTGGGTTAGGTTTAGTTATGGGATGATAAACAAAGAACTTAGAAAACTGAAGTTTCCCAATTATTGAGTAGCTGAAATACACAATGCTGGTGTATCGAGGTTTATTTTAGGTGGTTTTGCCATGTTTATAGCAAACCCCTACTTAATTCCCCTTAGGCAATAGCATTTGAAACGAATGAAAAGACTATTTTTTTCATATAGTTGTAGCATAGTTTCAATTTTACCATAAATAATTATTGGGAAACTTCAGTATATAATTATGAGATAGAAAAATCAAAAGAGGGTAATAAAATAACGGACATTAAATATGTACTAAGCCCTACACAGGAATTTTGTAGTGAGCAAAAAGCATCTAATGCAAGAGCTAATATAATTGAAGATAAAGCTAAATTAGAAGGGCTTGGAATTGTGGATAAATCAAAAACAAGGTAGGCAGTCCACGGGGCAGTAAATGCAATAAAGTAGGCAGTCCACGGGGCAGTAAGTAGGCAGTCCACGGGGCAGTAAAAAAAATATTTTTAATCTAATATATTGAAAAATAAAGATATTTTTACTTGTCAAAATTCCCTAGTCTTTTCTTTATTTAGCCTTTTATATTTAGTCTTGTATTTTCAACTTGTGGATAACTTCAACCCTTATTAATTTTTTTCCTCTATCATCGTTCCTAAAATATCCAAAAAAGAAAGCCGAGCACATGAAGCAAATGGATTTAATCGACTGGCTGGACGAAAAGCGGGTTATCAGACAATTACCGCCGACCCAATCGACACAGCACCGCCTTTTCATCATCAAGCAGTTAAAAAGCCCATCATGCGAGAACTTGAAGCCTTGGAGCTGTCAGCCCTCACAATTTCCGAAGCAATGGCACATTATCAAAATATCTACCAAGAAAAAGCACAGCAAGCGATTTTAAGAGCGTTTCAATAGGCTTAATGGCTTCTTGTGTATGTTTCAATAAAAACGGACCAGCGGACAACCTCAAGCGATTACGGGCTATATTTTAGGCTTTCAAAAGGGAAAAAGATCAAGAGCCAGAGCCAGTTAATTAGGCCGATAATGGAACTTTCGTTTTATCTTCAAAAAAACAAAATAAATTCTTTAGACCTTAATTTTTTCTTTTCTAATCAGGTGAATTTTTGTCTGGCTGCAAGAATGATATTTTTATGAAAGCGCATGTTTTCGGTTTCCCCCTGTTCCCGTAAATAAGCCGCTTTTTCTTCAATATTCAGTTTTTGAACATGCAAAGCCATACCTACCGCTAAAATTTCCGCTTGATAGCGTGGAATACCCCCGCGCATAAGTTTAAATACCCAAAAATCATTATGCAGGGCGGGGCGAGTGTCTTTTAGGAAGCTTGGCATTTTTAAATTTTGGTTTTCGGGGAGTCCCTACTTTTGCGAAAGCTCATTTTGGGCGTCCAAGCCCAAGTTCGCGGCAAAAGCTTAACGGGACTGATTAAAATCTGCGATGCCCTGATTCGCCCTGCGTCCACTTATAAAAACCCTAGAGGGGTTTTTATTTAGTTACCTCAAATGGCTTGACGCGATGTCGGAATGCCTTGTATTTTCTCTACGCAAAAAGACGCTTCGAGAAAACACCCGGCCCTATCGCTATCACGGACTAAAAATCTTCACTTCGCTTAAGCTCCGTTTCCAGGATTTTGAATAAGGATTGTTGAAAAATCTGTCTTGACTCTTTGGGGTGCTATACCCCAGTATCAATACCAATACGATTTGCTAATACCGACGGCTCATTAGTCACCGAATGCCCATGAATAATCATTTTTTCATATCGATATTTAGAATTTAAAAACTCAGCCCTAATCCACATCATATCTAATTCACTCTGACGATCTAGTGCAACTTTAGGCTTAACACCTGCATGCACAAAAAAGTAATCACCTAACTCATAGGAATATAATAGTTGACTATAAAAAGACAAATGTGATGCAGGAATTTTATCAGCAAGATCATGCTGTAACTGATTTAGCTTTTCGCCAAAAGGGATACCTGCTACCGAAACCCCATAACTCAAAACCGTCGCCAGTCCGCCAAAATTAAACCACTCAGTAGCAATGCCAGAATCAATATTGAGAAAATCCTGCAAAACCTGCTCATGATTGCCGCGCAAATAAATAGACTCAAAGCCTTCCAAAGGCTTATTTAAAAGCAGGTCCACGACTTCTTTAGAATGCAAGCCCCGGTCAATATAGTCCCCTAAATAGATAAGGATTTTCTCACCCGAATAACCGGTCGAATCTAAAATAATTTTATCGTGAATGCTTTCTAGCAGATCATCTCGGCCATGAATATCACCTATGCAATAAACACGAGTGTGCTCAGGAATTAAAAATGTACTAGGGGCCTTATTTTGACCTGTTATTTTTCTGAATAGTTTTCTCAAGGAGTTGATTAAATATTTGTAGATCTTCTGGAGTTAAAGCATCATAAACAAAGGGTTTTAGATCTTCTGGAGCATAAAAAACCGTATTAACCAATGCTTGTTTTTTTAACAACCATGCCAAGCGAATTTGATCTTTAACCAGGCTAATTAGCTCCTCATCAAAAGAATCAATATAACGTGATGAAAAGGAAAGCCTTAATAGCAACAAGTTCGGTTCTATTCGACCTGTATAGATAGAAAATTTTAGTAATTGAGCTACATCTAAATCTTTCTCATCAAAAATAAAACGATTTACTGCTAAACGATACCAGACATACGGCTCTACAACTGATAATGATAATGATAAACACAATTGGTTCGCCCTATCAGCAACAGCATTCATTGCAAGATATTCATCTTCCTCATATTGGCCAGAGTAAATTAGCGTTTGCAAAAAATGTCCTATTTGTAACCAAGTGTCACTATTATCGACCCAGCCCAAAGCTTCTTCATCTTTAGCAACAGCCCTAAGCATTAACTCATTGGCCGGCACCTCAGAATATAGAAGCGTTTCATGAACTGCATTAGGATAAATAATTTTTATTCCAGCAATTAATCGCGGAAAAGAAAAAACAACAAGAAATA
>NZ_BDMN01000323.1 GCF_002189065.1 Bathymodiolus platifrons methanotrophic gill symbiont | reverse complement strand
AACTAGCTGTTTTATTAGGTATTTTAATGCAAAATAACGACAATAAATCAATTGTTTTTTAAGCCAGAAACAACGGTATGTGCCTCTGTTTGCAGGTATGATAAACCATCCAGTAACCAGTGTAATTCACGCAAGGATAGTGATACAGTCTGTTCATTCAATTCAGCTGGCCATTTGAATTTCCCCTTATCCAGGCGGCGATAATAAAGCCAGAAACCATTACACTCCCAATAGAGTATTTTCAATTTATCACGGGAGCGATTACAAAAGACAAAAACACTTCCATTAAAGGGATCATGTCCAAACTGTTCCGAAACAATCAGTGACAAGCCATTAATCGATTTACGCATATCAGTCACGCCTGTCGCCAGGTATACGTAATTAACAGACAGTCCGTTTATCATGATACCGACCTAAGTAATTCTAATAATGGCTTTAAAGATGAAAGCTCCGTATCGGCAAGGATTTCCAGGCTGAAACCATTGCTATGAGTTCTTTTGATCACTGACAAACCAGCAGATAACCTTGAGCCGATGAGCGTGTCTTCAGTAACAAGTTTTACTGGAACTAATTGGCTGGATTGTTTCACTGATGAGGTCGCTGAGCTGAATTGCTTTTTGTAATAACTGAAAATATGCGGCTTGATATCATGGGCTTTGCAATACTCGACCTGAGTTAAGCTACTGGCTTGCCATTGCGGTATAGGGTCTTGCATAGCCGATTTATTTTGAGATGGGCTCATTAATGCCTCCTGAGTTAATTGGAAGCAATAGTCTGCCATTTTTTAGGTTGGTTTTGAATGTGTGGTTTAATTGACGCTTACATTTATTCAGGGCTATAATTGTGTTCGTTTCAGGACAGGCGCGCCATGCTACCTCACGAAATTCCGGGACTCCTGTCGCCATAATTCGTTCACCTACGCAGCGGATGGGAGATGCCCTGAACGCCCTGCGTCCGCAACGACTACGCACAAAAGCCGCTTCGTCATTACTACCTCACTGGCTGGACGGCTATTCGGAATGCAATTCTTGCTCCTCTCGCGTGCTGCTAGCACACGTCGAATCAGCGAATTGCCCTGTCGCCTATCAGGGACTAAAAATCACCACTTCGCTAAGCTCCGTTTCCATGATTTTCAGCGAATGTAATAGCTGATTCTGAAGTCAAGAAATGAGTATTCTGCAATTTAAGGATTGATATGCCAAAGAATTTTACACGCAAAACCTATAATAACTGGATGCTAAATAATCGTCATCGTTTCCAGCATAAGCCCTATATTGTTAAAGTCGTAAAAACTATTTTGAGTTGAATTTTCTGGGTATCATTCCTGAAATTTCGGGAAATATTAGCCAATGGGGAGATTTTGGAATATCAGTGATGTTTCAAGGCATATTTTGGGATATTGTGGCTGAACTTGATGTATCCCCTTACCGAACAAGGCAGGGAGAATATTGCTGTAGCCTATGTGTGGATGCATATGAAAATGGCTATGCTGAAGAAAAGCCCATTTACTATTCATCAAGAAAGGAATTATGGATACAACACTGCTATGAACCTTTTCTAAAATGGGCTAATGACAATCTGAACTCATCTCATTGCCTGTGTTTGCAGGAAATAGAAGGAGGAGGTATTACCTGGGCAAAAATCAAAACTTTAGAAGAAGCGAAGAAGCCAAGGTCGGTAGTTGGAAATTTATAATTCCACTTGTCAAAGACAAATAATATAACGGGGGTCAGAGTAAAGTTAAATTTATCGTATTTTGTTCTGTCCCCAATCACGCCTTTAATGAGCAAGTTTTGCACTTGCTATACGATTTAGACTAACACCTGCCTCAATAGCCTCTAATGCTAAATGCCTATGTACTTCAGGAGGAATGCGAACCATAAATTTGCCGCTATAGTTCCGTGAAGATATTGGAACGGGAATCTCTTCTCCATTTTCAAGCATTCCCTCAGTACATTCTTTTACAACAGAATGAATACCTTTTAAAGTTTTTCAGAAGTTTCTGCAAGCCAGCTAAGACTAGGAAACTCAGAGCATAAACCCAGAAACTCCCCATCTTCCTCCGACCAGGTTACCCGGTATGTATATTTTTCAAATTCAAGAGCCATTTTTTACCTCAATTTGTTCTATGGCAAGTAAAACTTGCTTTACTTGATAAGGCTTAGCTTTTCCTTTACTATTTTGAATATTAACTCTCGGATCCCCTAACCACGGTGCTTTATAAACACGGCGAAAACACAATGGCCTGATGGCGCTATTCTGGCGAAACTCGTCTGGAAAAATACAACTCTGGAAACCTGGAAAGCTGCAACCGTTCTAGGCGATTTTGTACATGCCGAAATTATGGTCAGGGACACTACAAAATACGCAACGACAGGTGGCTGGGGTTTTGCTCGCTGGAAAGGCTTAGACTTAAATCCACATAGCCAAGACATAAATGCTGCCACTGCTTGCTTTGAATGCCACAAAGCGGCTAGCAACAACAATTATGTTTTTACAGTCCCTGCAAAAATGCCTTAAACAATTTATAATATCGCTAACCAAATCACATAACGAAAAACAGCAATGGCTCAATATATTTTTTCTATGAATCGGGTGGGCAAAATTGTCCCGCCTAAAAAACATATCTTAAAAGATATTTCTTTATCTTTTTTCCCGGGTGCAAAAATTGGCGTTCTGGGCCTAAATGGCTCGGGTAAATCAACCTTATTGCGTATTATGGCGGGGATTGATAAAGAAATTGAAGGCGAAGCCATTCCTATGAAAGGAATTAACATCGGCTACCTTGCGCAAGAACCCCAACTCGACCCAGATAAAGATGTGCGTGGTAATGTCGAAGAAGGGCTCGGTGAAATGCAGCAAATTGTAAATCGTTATAATGCCGTAAATGATGCATTTGCAGAACCAGATGCTGATTTTGATGCTTTATTAGCTGAACAAGCTGAATTACAGGAAAAAATTGAAGCTGCTGATGCATGGGAATTAGATCGCGAATTAGAAATTGCTGCTGATGCATTGCGCCTTCCTCCCTGGGATGCAGATGTTACAAAACTCTCCGGTGGTGAAAAACGTCGTGTTGCCCTATGCCGTTTATTGCTCTCTAAGCCTGACATGCTGTTATTAGATGAGCCAACTAATCACCTTGATGCTGAATCAGTTGCATGGTTAGAACGATTCTTACATGATTATCCGGGAACCGTTGTCGCTGTAACCCATGACAGATATTTTCTGGATAATGTTGCTGGCTGGATACTTGAGCTTGATCGTGGCCAGGGTATACCATGGGAAGGTAATTATTCATCTTGGCTAGAGCAAAAACAAAATCGTTTAGCAACAGAAGACAAACAGGAAACATCTCGGCAAAAAGCCATGAAGGCCGAACTAGAATGGGTCCGTTCTAATGCCAAAGGTCGTCATGCAAAAAGTAAAGCACGTTTAGCGCGTTTTGATGAATTGTCATCACAAGAAGCACAAAAACGTAACGAAACTCAGGAAATCTATATTCCACCAGGTCCTCGTTTAGGTGATGTTGTTATTGAAGCAGAACATATTAACAAAGGCTTTGATGACCGCTTATTAATTGATGACTTAAGTTTCAAATTACCACCCGGTGGTATTGTCGGCATTATTGGACCTAACGGTGCTGGTAAAACCACTCTATTCCGCATGATGTCTGATATGGAAAAAGCAGATTCTGGTGAAATTAAGCTGGGTTCAAGCGTGCGACTCTCACATGTCGATCAATCTCGTGATGATCTGGATGACAATAAAACAGTATGGGAAGAAATATCTGATGGTCTGGATATCATTACTGTCGGTACCTACGAAACACCTTCCCGCTCATATTGCGGTCGCTTTAATTTCAAAGGTGGCGATCAACAAAAACGCATCGGAGATTTATCAGGTGGTGAGCGTAACCGTGTCCATTTAGCAAAACTATTGCGTAGCGGTGGTAATGTACTATTGCTTGATGAGCCTACTAATGATTTAGATGTTGAAACCCTGCGTGCTCTGGAAGAAGCGCTGTTAGCCTTTCCTGGTTGTGCCGTAGTTATTTCGCATGACCGCTGGTTCCTGGATAGAATAGCGACCCATATGCTGGCTTTTGAAGGGGATAGTAATGTCGTCTGGTTTGAAGGTAACTATGCTGATTATGAAGCGGATCGTCACAAACGCCTTGGCACAGATGCTGATACCCCACATCGCATCAAATATAAAAAGATAAGTCATTAAAGATAGGCCTGTAGGGCGGACTTAAGTCCGCCCTACTTTCTTGCCACTTTTAATGTGATTTTTTCCACAGAAGACAAAGAAATTGTTGTTATAATACTCAGCTTGTCCCCGTTGCATAACTGGATAATGCAGTCCCCTCCTAAGGGATAGCTCGCGGTTCGAGTCCGTGCGGGGACGCCATATACTATATGCTGTCGCAACAAAATAACCAGCCGCGTGGTCAAATGAGACGCCAACTAGAATGATTTTCCTGGATAATTATTTTAAAAAAACCGCACTCATTGCGCCTAACATACAAATCGGAGAGAGCAATGAATTCAAACAGTACAGACGAAAACTCTAAAGGCATCAGAGGTGTTATATCAATAATGGGAATGATTCTTCTTATTATCGGTATGGTATATAGCGTACAAACAGAGGTCCATATAATCCCGACAGTCATGATGATTGCGGGAACAATCGTAATACTTATTGCTGAAAAGACCACACTTAATGAAAGGGACGGTTAATTAACAATAACCCTTGGCAACTGAAATATTTTTATGTAACTAGCCCCTAAAAACAGCATTAAACCAACTCTGTGGTCTTAATCTTAGCCATTAATGTTGCAAACTTCTCCTCTGCAATTTCTACTATCTTTTCACATCAGTTTGCCGCTTACTTTATTCGCCCGCTTCCAATAGCTCAGTGCTTTAAATTACAATGTAAGATTTAACTGCTTCACCAAGATGGAAACTGTTAAGAATGCGGATTTAATAATACCCAAAGGTCTACGTTCCAATGTAGCCTGTATGGAGCTTGCGTAATACAGGATGAGCAGAGACTCCTATTTCTAATCACGCAACATCAATAACATATGTTTTTATACGATCCCCCCTCAATCCCCCCTTCTCAAGGGGGGAGGCTAAAAGCATATACTTTCACAGTCTCTAAAGCTATTGCACTCCTTTTTATCGCAGAACAAAATGTATAAAATAAATATACACAGGTACTATAAGAGTTAATCGCTTCACCTCAATCGAAACTTTGCACCACTAACTCAGTGGTTCTTGATAAAAGATCAGTATCATACCTATCTGAAAAAAAGCGAATACAGAAATAAAACCAGCAATATGCTTTCCTGGTGAGTCCAGCTTTAATTCCAGCCAGCGCCCTATCGCCATACACAAGGCAAATAACCCCATAAACGTGTGCCCAATCTGGATAAGAAAAGAACTTTTTGCCTGAAATCCAACATGAGGATGAGTTAATAACATTAAGCCGCCAAAAGCACATAAGAGTGGAAAGATATAAGGTAACTTACCCTCTGGGTCATTCGTCATTCTGGCCCGCAATTCCATTGTTCCCAATAAAAAAACTAACAGTGTGGCAATACGATGCTGAAATATTTCGCCATTTTTCAACATACTTTCCCAAAATCCCATGGTGCCATTAGGCCAGGTTTCTGCATCGGCACGCAATAAGATAAAAATACCCAAGCCAATAAAACCTACGGGGCAATAACGCAGATGTCCTATAAGACAGCATGGCTAACAAGCTCATGGCTGTCACAAAAATACCGGCAATATTATGATTATAATCTGACCAGGCTGTTGCAGCTCCCGAAGGAGTCTGGCCAATTATTGCTAACCGCCCTGCTTCCCCCGCGAGTAATGCCGCCTGGCTAGGCGAAGTAGTGCGTGGAATACGTGGTGAAAATGAATGTAATACCTCTCCCCAAGTCGCGGTTAACTCAGGAATATCTATAGCCGGTGGCTGAGAAGCAAGACTGGCAGCAGTAAACAATAAGGTAATTAAAACAAAGGTCTCCGCCTCAATATAATAAGGTACCCGGTTGAATACCGTTTGTTTATTAACAGCATAATATTGCGATACGGCACTTCGATTAAGCCAGGCAAAGCCCAAGGCAATTGCCAGTAGCAAAATTTTAACTAATAGGATATTGCCATAACCGGTACCAATAAAACCGTTCCAGCTAGTAATATAACCTAGCGCCATAGGTATGCCTGACGCTAATATTCCTGCTACCGCAACCATACCTACCTTCAGAGCACCTGACCTCTACCTTTACATAAATCCCCCCAGTTAAGTATTAAGGCTCTATGTGAATCCTAGTGGGTAGTGCGATAATAATACCATGAATAATGAATCTTTATTTAGTATGGCTTTAGGCTTACAATCGCCTTGGAAAGTGGAAGAAATTATCTTTTCAAACGACAATATTTTAGAACAGAATGAACTTCATTTGCAGATAGGTTTTGAACCAGGCGCCCGTTTTGCTGATGAATCGGGGGTTCTCTGCCTAGTGCATGATACAGTCGATCGGCAATGGCAACACTTGAGCTTCTT
>NZ_BDMN01000322.1 GCF_002189065.1 Bathymodiolus platifrons methanotrophic gill symbiont | reverse complement strand
TCTTAGTAACATCTCTGAAAACAAGTAGGATAGGCAATGGTTTTATGCCTACCGTGGTGACTGTAGATGGGTTTTACAAAAGTTCCACCCAGCTACAGTTGTAATAAACTTACTCTGATTGAGCAATTACTTCCGCTTTACGCGTCTCACCCTTACCAATGGTTAGTAAGTCCCAGACTAATAATCCTAGTCCTGAAGCTGTGACTAGCCCAAAAAGCATACGCCAGTGCATAGCAGTCATAAAGGAAGGATGGGTTTGTGCGGCAAAATAGCCAGCCCAGGTAGAGCCGCCGATTGCACGTTCTATAAAGGATTGCTCATAACCTGCTATCAATAAGGCAATCGTCATACCGAGTACACCAATATTGAGTAAGGCCAGTGCCCATTTCCAACGCCATGAGTTGATTGAATCAGCACCCATCCAGACATTACCGCGCCAATGTTGAATAGCAATATAAAAGAACGCGATATTAATGGTTGCATAGGCGCCAAAGAAGGCTAGGTGACCATGTGATGCCGACCATTGTGTTCCATGCGTGTATAAGTTAATTTGTGGCAGTGTGTGCATAAACCCCCAAACACCCGCGCCAAAGAAGTTACCAAAGGCATGTGCAATCAACCAGGCCATGGCAGGGTGGTTCATGTTTTTAAAACCACGTTCACCTGAATCATAAACCGCATGTACCACCATTGCCACTAGAGGAATCGGTTCCAATGCGGAGAAAAATCCACCTATAGTAAGCCAGTATTCAGGGGTTCCAATCCAGAAATAATGATGCCCCAGGCCTAAAATTCCCGAGCCAAACATAAGTGCAACTTCGATATATAGCCATGTTGTAACAATTCTGCGGCTAACCCCTAAGATAGTCATTAATGACCAGGCCATAATAACATCGACCAATACTTCCCAGGTTGCTTCAACCCAAAGGTGTATTACCCACCACCACCACCAGAATTGCTCATGAGTGATATTAGTCATATAGAACATGCCTGCAACATACAGGCCTGCTAAAGCAACTAGATCCAGAGTTAAAACACCAGCAATACCAGACCATTGGCCCTGGCTAAACGTCATTACTACGTTATAGAAGAAAATCAGCATGACCACGACTATGCCAATATCTGCCCAGCGAGGAGCTTCAATATACTCACGACCTTCATTAATTAACCATAAAGTCGTGTCGTTACCAGCACCTGTCTGAATGAATAAATAGACGAGAACAACAACTGTAATAGCAGCTGATAGAACCCAGAATCCTAAGATTCCAAATTTCAATCCTGCGATTTCAGTGCCGCTTTCATCCTCTAATAACCAATAGGTACAACCGATAAAACCATATAACATCCATAAGATCATGGCATTAATATGTACCATGCGGTTGACACTAAAGTCTAGAATGTCATACAGGAAGCCTGGTGCGATAAATTGTAGTCCAAACAGAATCTGGAAGATAAACAGTATGACCGCGCCCATAAAGTATTTGACGGCTAATTTTTGCCCATCATTTAAGGTATTATCATCAACGCCCGCCCAATTATGGAAAGACTTTAGCTTATCTGGAAATGAAGGTTTAACCGTTTCAGTATTTGCACTCATAATTAGTCATCCTCTGCATAAATAGTTGTGAAATTATAAGGAAAGCCATTGGTATCAATACTGGACATCCATTTTAAGAAAGCAACAACGCCTTTTGCTTCTTCGGGGGTAATATCCAGGTTAGGCATTTTCCGCCCAGTACCAAAAGTACGTGCATTTTTTTCAGGGTCCATGAGGAATTTCAGCATCTGCTTTCACGTAACTCAACGCTCAACCAGCCTTGATCTAGCCAGGCCTTAGTTAAGTCAGGTGCATAATAAGCACCATTACCTAATAGTGTATGGCAATTCATACAGTTTTTAGCCTGAGTGGTTTTTTACCTAACGTTACTAATTGCTCTGCTTCTTCTTCGCTAAATTCCTTACCAAATAATAATTCCTCGCCGTCAATGATGGGCATAAACTTATGCAGGTCTTCATCATATTGATAACCGAATAAGCAGGGACACGTTCCCCGCCAGCAGCGGTTTGTTTTAAGGTGTCAAAGGTTAAAATAACTAGAATTAAAAAAGAGCCAGCGGTCACCCACACAGCTACTTTCTTCCAAAAGGACTCGGAAGCCCAACGAGGTGTTTCACTCATTTTCTTTCTCCAGGGGAGTGATTAAATCAGGTTGGTCATGGGTTTGTTTGCACAAATGCCAGATAGCGATAGGTGCGAAAAAGTAACCGATGACCATAATATAAGAAATGATTCGCCAATAACCAAC
>NZ_BDMN01000321.1 GCF_002189065.1 Bathymodiolus platifrons methanotrophic gill symbiont | reverse complement strand
CCCCAGAAGGCGTAGGGCCGTTGTTTTGTCGGAATCGTAGCGCTAGCGTAGGTGGAGACAAAATAAAAGGCATTCCGAAACGCCGTCCAGTCATTTGAGGGAGTGTTACGAAGCCAGCACCGAGTTTACGATGGTAGTGGCGAAGTGGCACGTACGCAGGACGTCTGGGGCGCCGAAGGCATTAGCGGTCGCGTTAAGTTTTTGCCGCTTGCTTGGGCTGGGATGCCCAAAACAAGCTTTCGCAAAAATAGCGACTCCCCGCATTCGCTCAGGCTTTTGCTTCAAACTGCTTGGGATCTATACGTGAGCAATGAGACCTCTGCTAAAGCCTGTGACTGGGGTAGCCTGCAGAAATCTCGATGCTTTGGTCAGGGGAGGGCTAAACTTAGCGAGTTCTATTGTTTCGTCCTCTGGGGTTATTACCCTGTTTACTCGCCCCCGAACGTTGGCCATCCCTATGGTCAACTCTTGGTTTCTTTGGTTTTCTGGGTTTAATAGGGCGGCGATCTAAACGAGATTCGGGGACAGTGTGGACAGGCTCAAAGCCATCGACTATTTCACGAGTTAACACTGTCTTAATTAATCTTTCAATATCAGAAAGTTGCTGAAATTCATCAGCACTGACTAATGATACTGCCTGGCCGCTTGCTCCGGCGCGTCCTGTACGACCAATACGGTGTATATAATCTTCGGGAACATTGGGTAAATCAAAGTTAACCACTTGTGGTAGTTGATCGATATCCAGTCCACGCGCTGCAATATCAGTTGCTACCAGGATTCGAATTGAGCCTTTTTTAAATTCTGCCAGTGCTTTTGTACGCGCTCCCTGGCTTTTATTGCCATGAATTGCAGCGGCCTGGATGCCCTCAGTTTCCAGATGGCGGGTTAACTGGTTAGCGCCACGTTTTGTGCGCGTAAAAACCAGTACCTGTTGCCATTGGTGATCTTTAATCAGTTGTGTGAGTAGTGCAGATTTCTGTTTCTTATCGACTGGATATATGCACTGCTTGACTGTTTCGGCAGTGGTATTGCGTGGGCTAACTGAAATTTCAACCGGGTTATGCACGATAGTTTTTGCTAATTGACGAATTTCATCGGAAAAAGTAGCAGAAAACAGCAGGTTTTGGCGTTTTTTAGGTAACTTAGCCATTATCTTGCGTATATCGTGGATAAAACCCATATCCAGCATGCGATCCGCTTCATCCAGAACCAGGATTTCTAATTGCGAAAACCTAACGGCATTTTGGTTGTGCAGGTCTAATAAACGCCCGGGTGTTGCAACCAGAATATCGACCCCTTTGCGTAAGCGTATCATTTGTGGGTTGATTTTTACGCCACCAAAAACGACAGTCGAACGTAGCGGTAAATATTTACCGTAGTTGCTGATACTTTCTTCAATCTGGGCAGCGAGCTCGCGGGTGGGAGTTAGTATTAGTGTGCGTATCTGATTTGCATTAACATGTTCAGCGTTGGATAGTAACTCTAGTATAGGCAGGGTAAAGCCTGCTGTTTTTCCTGTTCCTGTTTGAGCTGCTGCCATGACATCACGGCCCTCGAGTACTGCCGGGATTGCTTGCGCTTGTATAGGGGAGGGTGTTTCGTAACCTTGCTCGGCAATGGCTTTCAGGATTTCAGGGGATAAGTTTAAGGCGGCAAAGCTCATTGCTTGTCTCTTTTATTAATGGGGTTACTGGGAGGTGGGTGTGTAGTCTACAGGAACTTGGTATTGAGAGCTATTATCCTGAAAAATCAGTTACTCACAGAGCCTAGTATAAGATCTTAATTTTACGTTGTTTCTTGTTTGCCTGTCTAACAGGTTTTTCAGCATAACTGGCAGGGGGCATAAGCCTAAGAATGTTGAAATAGGGTGTAAATTATTTCAAAGTAAAAAAACAGACCCCGCTAATTACAAAGGCTAGCATAATATTCAGCACCAGACCTTCTCTTGCCATGTCTTTGATATGAAATTTATGGGTACCGTAAACAATGGCGTTAGGTGCTGTGGCAACAGGCATCATAAAGGCACAACTGGCACTGATTGCCGCTGGCATCATTAACAGCTGTGGGTCGATGCCAGCAGCTCCACCTGCGGTTGCCAGAATGGGCATTAGCAAAGTAGCTGTTGCGCTATTGCTGGTAAACTCCGTTAAAAAAGTGACAAATAGACAGGTTGATAATATCAGTGCAAAAACAGGTAGTGCTGATAAGCCTGCTAACATAGCCCCCATTTTGTCACTTAAACCCGAAGCCATAAAAGCTTTTGCAATAGCAATGCCGCCAGCAAATAGTAATAACATACCCCAGGGAATATCACTGGCGGTTTGCCAGTCAAGTAAGGTTCCCTTTTGTTCACCATTAGGTATCAAGAACATTAATACCACACCACACATTGCAATAGTGCTATCACCAATCCCCTCCAGACCTAGCCACTCACTCCAGAGAGTACGTGTTATCCAAGCTAATGCAACCAGGCCAAAAACGATTAAAACCCTTTTTTCGGCAGGTCGCCATGCGCCTATTTCTGGTAGCACAAAACATTGCTTTACCGACACCTTGCGAGTTAGCCAAAGAGCCATAAGGGGAAGACCAATAATGACGACTGGAATACCTGTCTGCATCCAGGTAACAAAGTCAATGTCTTTGCCTTTGCCTTTGCCTGTTGTTTCCTGGTAAACACTAATAAAAATGATATTGGGTGGTGTACCAATCGGTGTGCCTATTCCACCTAAACTAGCTGCATAGGCAATACCCAGAGTTAATGCGATAGCCATTGCATCATCTTCAATTCCCTGTAAAGTCGCCAGTGCAATAGGTAATAAAATAAGGGTCGCTGCTGTATTAGATATCCACATGCTTAAAAAAGCAGCTGCCAGCATAAACCCAATAACTACCCGTTTGCCACTATTAACTCCTGCGAGCCTTACCATATAGATCGCGAGTCGGCGATGTACGCCACTTTTTTCCAGAGATCGCGATAACATAAAGCCACCCATTAATAGCAATATGATATGACTGCCTAATGCAGTTGATACTTCTTTAGGGGTGAGTACGCCAGCAAAGGGAAACAAAGCAAAAGGAATCAATGATGTGACAGGTATGGGAATTGCCTCGGTAACCCACAATATAATAGTTAGTAGTGTGATGGCAGCAGTCCATGCTAGTTCATTAGACTGGGCAAAAAGATGAATTAAGCTAAGTCCTGTTAGTATGGCTGTAAAGAATGCACAGCCTAGTATTATTACTTGTTTGTTGCTCATGAGTTTTTCTAAATTAGGGTAACGGCTACCTTTTGCTTACTCAGTTAATTTGGCGGTATTTTTCTAGCTACGTAGAGCGGACTAAAATCCGCTCTACATTAATGCCTTATTTTAGTTAAATTAATTTACCTTGGGTACTTATCCGAAAGTATTAAATTGGAATATAAATGAAGCCGGCGTAATACAGGATGAGCAGAGACTCTTATTTCCCGTGTTCCGCCGGCTTCATACACGCTACTATTTAGTTTCGGATATTAACATACTGAAGTTTCCCAATTATTGAGTAGCTGAAATACACAATGCTGGTGTATCGAGGTTTATTTTAGGTGGTTTTGCCATGTTTATAGCAAACCCCTACTTAATTCCCCTTAGGCAATAGCATTTGAAACGAATGAAAAGACTATTTTTTTCATATAGTTGTAGCATAGTTTCAATTTTACCATAAATAATTATTGGGAAACTTCAGATTAAGAAATTAATTTTAATTCCTAAAAAAGCTGTTTGATTACTATTCGGGCAATGCAACAGAAAGCTGTTGTAACGCGTATTCTAAATGCTGCCATCCTGATTCATTGGCAGGCAAACCAAAGCGAAGGCTGGCTGGCTGGTTGAAATGCCGAGTCAAAACGGCCTGTTTAGCGAGTTGTTGGTGTGTCAATATTGCATGTTCGGATTGTACCCACTGGAAAAGTTGAGTGGAGCCGGTCGGGGACAACTGGAATTTTGTAAGTAACAGGTTTAGGCGTTGACTTTGTTGCTGTAATTGTTGGCGTGTCTGCTCTTGCCATGCTTTATCTTGTAAGGCATGCGCACAAACAAAACGGCTGGGATTGCTTATAGTCCAGGGGCCAAGTAATTCATTAAGAGACTTTAAAATAGTCGGTTCAGCTAAAACAAAGCCCGCTCTAAGCCCTGCCAGGCCAAAAAATTTGCCAATAGATCTTAATATGATTAATCCTTCTAATGGGGCAAGCTTGCTTAAACTTAATTCAGGTGTACAGTCGATAAAAGCTTCATCAATAATTAACCAGCCTTTTCTCTGATTTAAGTTTTTCAGCCAGGAAAGGCATTGTTTTTCAGTAAATGTTTGTGCTGTCGGATTGTTGGGGTTGACTAGAACCAGCGTATCAAGCTGATTAATAGATTGCTCAACTTCGTGAGCCGGAATGTTTAATATTTTATGTCCTGCTTTTTTCCAGGCATAAGCATGTTCGGCATAAGAGGGTGTAACAATGCCGGTTGTACCTGCTGGGCGCAACAAAGGCAGGCTTTGAATAGCTGCCTGTGATCCGGCAACAGCTAGAATATCTGAGCACTGATAGTATTGTTGCGCAGCGGAAATAAGTTCATCCAGATCTTCGGGTAAGCGCTGCCATATTGAATCTGGAATAGCGGGGATGGAATATCCATTAGGGTTAATACCCGTTGATAGATCTAGCCATTTAGCGAGTGGGATTTGGTATTGTTGTACTGCTTCTAATAAGCGCCCTCCATGTTTAAGCAAGTATTTCTCCCAATGTAATAATGGATAGCCAGAGTAGTGTTGTCGATAAGATCAATGAGTTGGCGCGCTTAATATCCTGGTTAGTCGCTTTGTTCTGGGTGCCTAGTGCGGGTTTGCTTATTAATTGTCCATGATAGATGGCATCTCCGCCTAACTGTATATCCAGGCTACCGGCACCAGCACTCATTACGACACCTGCATTGGGGCTAGCGCAATGTGGGCTTTGCTGTCGATAACAATGCCATGCCTGCTGAGTATGCCCGAGTAACATATAACTTAAGGCAGTCAGGCGTGCGGGTATCCAGTTAAGGATGTCATCCAGACGGGCAGCAGCATAACCGAAATGCATGTAACGCTGGTTTTTATAGCCCCACATGGCATCTAGTGTATTGCTTAAGCGATAAAATATGGCACCTGCTGGGCCTGCAAGTGCAAACCAGAAAATGGGGGCGAAAATCGCATCTGCACCATTTTCCAAGGTACTTTCTATCGTTGCCTTGCGTATCGCCTGAAAGTCCATTTGTTGTGTTTCGCGGCTAACAATCATAGAGATTGCTAGCCGAGCCTGTGTCAAGTTGCCAGCCTGTAACGGCTTGTATATTGCCAGGGTATGTTGCAATAAACTTTTAGGAGCAATACACAGATAAAGTATCAATGGGCTTAAAAGCATATTTAGCAGTGGTGATCGCGTTAGGATAAATATTGCCCCGGAAATAGGTAGAATAGCCAGTGTTAAAGCGTGCAATCCATTTATCTTTTGATTTATATTCAATCTATCTTTAGGTAGAATAAGTCGCTTTTCTATATGAGTAGCCCAAGAGCCAAACAAGACTAGAGGATGTCCTCTTTTAGGTTCACCTAATAAGGTGTCAAGTAATAAGGCAAGTAATAGCGTAAGTGAGACAGTCATTAGCTGCTAGTTTAACGTGTAAAAAGGCAGCAACAATGCCATTAAAGGAATATAAATGCAAGCAAGAACATTAATGGTACAGGGGACAACCTCAGATGCAGGAAAAAGTGCATTAGTCACGGGCTTATGTCGTTATTATAAGCGGCAGGGTGATTTGGTGGTTCCTTTTAAGCCGCAAAATATGGCTTTAAATAGCGCAGTGACACCAGATGGAGGAGAGATTGGTCGTGCGCAGGCTGTACAGGCTAAGGCCTGCGGATTAGAACCCCATACTGATATGAATCCGGTATTGCTTAAGCCTAACTCGGATAAAACCGCACAAGTGATTATGCAGGGTAAGGTGATTAAGAACTTAGGTGCAAAAGCCTATCATGCTTATAAAACCCAGGCGATGCCGGTAGTGCTGGATTCTTTTCGGCGTTTGCAGGAGCAATATCAACGCATTATTGTCGAGGGGGCAGGAAGCCCGGCAGAAATAAACCTAAGACAAGGAGATGTGGCTAATATGGGTTTTGCTGAAGCCGTAGACTGTCCTGTTATTTTGGTAGCAGATATTGATAGAGGGGGCGTTTTTGCGCATCTAGTCGGTACATTGGAATTATTAAGTCAATCTGAGCAGCAACGGGTGCTGGGGTTTGTTATCAACCGGTTTAAAGGCGATATAGATATTTTACAACTAGGTATCGATTGGCTGGAAAAAAGAACAGGGAAGCCTGTGTTTGGTGTGTTGCCTTATTTACATGACTTATATCTGGAATCAGAAGATAGTGTTGCAGTGGAGCAGACTAAGGCAGGTAGCTTTAATATTGTTGTGCCACGCCTACCTCGTATGAGCAATCATACGGATTTTGATGCGTTACGTTTGAATGATGCAGTGAATCTACAATTTTGTCGTCAGCCTGATATTGCAAGCCCAGCCGATTTAATTATTTTACCAGGCAGTAAGTCGGTTCGTGATGATTTGGTATGGCTACGAGAATATGGCTGGGAGCCAGCATTATTAAAGCACTTACGCTATGGCGGTAAAGTAATCGGCTTATGTGGTGGCTATCAAATGTTGGGTAAAGAGATTCATGATCCGCTTGGTATTGAGGGTAAGCCCGGGTCTAGTTTAGGTTTAAGTTTACTGGGTATGCACACGACTTTATTACGAGAAAAGCAATTAAAGCAGGTAACTGGGATTTTACTAATGGCCGATGCTACCGTGCAGGGATATGAAATACATTCAGGGCAGTCAGAGGGGGAGGCGTTGTTGAATCCGCTTATTAAGATGGATAATGGAGAGTTCGAGGGTGCGATCTCAAATGATCAGCAAGTATTAGGAACTTATGTGCACGGAGTGTTTGATAATCCGGGTGTCTGTGCGGCTCTTTTGAACTGGGCGGGCGCGAAAAAAATACGCGCGGTTGATTTTAATGCACAATGTGAGCAGGGGATTGATTTAATGGCTGATACAGTTGAACAATATATTGATATGTCATTGCTGGAGCAATACTGCCTGGATTTTTCGCTAAGGAATGTGCACGAAATAACTTCCTGAAGCAGCCAAGCTTGAATAATGAAATATCTCCCCTAAATTAAGGTTATCTTAATTTATTACTCAGTGGTTGTCTTATGTCATTTCCTTATAAAAAAAATATCGAAAAGTCGATGAAGAAATTTTATGACTCACTTTGTGAAAAAAATAAGCGACGGTATGCCGCCATTGAAAGTGAAAAATTATCTCATGGTGGCGTTAACTATATTTCAGCTTTATTAGAGTGTGACCCAAAAACTATCCGCCAAGGAAAAAAAGAACTCACCGAATTAGAACTGGATATAACAGGAATCAGACAACCTGGAGGCGGTCGAAAAAAAAGACCTCTACCCCTGAATACAGTGGAATAGATCAAGACTTTTTAGATATTCTTCAACAGCATACAGCAGGCAATCCAATGAATTCATCTATTAGGTGGACTTATCTAAAGCCGCGTGAAATCGTCAGTGAATTATTAAAAAAGGGTTATTCTGTCAGTCGTAATATCGTTCGATATTTATTAAAAAAACATGAATATGTTAAGCGCAAAGCCCAGAAAAACATTACGATGGGTGGTCATCCTGACCGCAATGCTCAATTTGAAAATATTACCCAATTGAAGCAGGACTACCTGGATGCGGGAAACCCTGTTATTAGTATGGATACCAAAAAGAAAGAGTTATTGGGTACTTTTTATCGTAATGGATCGCTCTATACACAAGCAGCCATTCAAACGAATGATCATGATTTCCCTAGCTCTGCAACAGGCAGTGTTATTCCTCATGGGTTTTATGACCTCAAACGAAACACAGGATATATCACGCTTGGAACGAGTCATGATACCAGTGAATTTGCCTGTGATAGCTTATTTCAATGGTGGGTAAACGAGGGTATTATTCATTATCCTAAAGCAAAATCATTGTTGATCCTTTGCGATGGTGGAGGGAGTAACAGCTCACGGCACTACATTTTTAAAGAAGATTTACAAAAGACTGCGAATGCACTTGGATTGGAAATTAGGATTGCCCACTATCCTCCTTATACCTCCAAGTATAATCCCATTGAACATCGTTTTTTTCCTCATGTGACTCGTGCTTGTGAAGGTGTTGTATTTGACTCGGTTGAAACAGTTAAAACATTGATTTCTAGAACATCAACGTCAAAAGGACTAACAACAATTGTTCACATACTCGACAAAATATACGAGACAGGACGAAAATATGCCGCTGACTTCAAAGAAATAATGCCGATTGTATTTGATACACATTTACCAAAATGGAATTACCGTGCAATTCCTCAAGAATAATTAATATCGGGAAGTTGTTTCGTGCTTATTCCTTAGCTTCGCTAAATTATATTGTCGATTTAACAATACATTTTTGACATGCATTTCACTCTCTAACATACGTACACAGTTGTCAGTCACTTGGTCCAGATCTGCTAATTCTGAACCATTCATATGTTGCTTAGAACTTGAAAAGTCTAATAACTCCCAGATGATCTGCATGGCATCATCAGACGACCTCTTGATTCGGTCCAGATATTTATGAGCTTTGAAATGCTCAGGATTCTCTTCCTCAATAAGTGAAATATATGAACGAATAACTGAAATAGGATTTTTCAGGTCATGAGCAACAGCATAATCATAAGTTTTGAGTTCTTCATTTACGCTCCGAAGCTTATTATTGCTCTGAATAATTTTATCTTCATTTTCTCTCAGTTTATCCATTAAGTGATTATAGGCAATGCCAATCACCCCTATCTCAGTAAACGAATCAATTGGAGCGGTTGACTGCAAGCCACCGGAGTCTGTTTGACTCTTCATATAGGCAATAAGTTCATATAATTCAGAAGTAGCATGATGCTCACTGATATTTAAGCCAATCAGTTCATCTTCTTTTGAAACTCTAAAAGTAATAAATTTATTAATGATTGCAATCAAGCTATAAGATAAACCAAATGCCCAGACAGCAATGCATACTATGCCTAGTAACTGCGCTCCAATTTATTCTAGGCGACCAAGCCCTGTATCAAGTAGTTCTAGATTGCCAAACACTCCCACCGCCAGTGTACCCCATATACCGGCAGCCAAATGCACTGGTATAGCACCCACCACATCATCAATCTGGAACTTTAATAACAACCGACTAGCCCAGCACACCACAATCGCATTAATCCCCCCAATTATTGCTGCATCCTGAAAAGTAATTATATTAGCAGCACCTGTCACAGCGACTAAGCCACCTAAAGCACCATTAATCAGGTCTTCCGGTGCAGGGTTACCATATCTGATATGACATATAATCAGTGTAGCCACCAATGAAGTTGACCCTCCAATTAAAGTATTACTCAGAATAATTCCGATATCAGAATTAAAACTATAAGCACTTCACCCATTAAATCCTAACCAGCCAAACCAGAGTATTAAAACACCTAAAGAAGAAAGTGTCAGATTACTACCTTGTATGTTGATTGGCTTACCAGAAGCATCAAATTTCCCCAGCCTTGGACCTATGACCAAAATCAAAGCAAGTGCAATCCACCCACCTGTAGAATGCACGACTGTTGCGCCCGCAAAATCATAAAACCCTTGTTTAGCCAACCAGCCCTGCTCATTACCAAAAATACCGCCACTCCAGACACTATGAACAGCAAATGGGTAGATCACTCCACCAATAAGTAGAACGATAACCGGATACATAATAAATTTTAGTCTTTCAGCGGCAGCACCAGAAACAATCGTACAGCAGGTACTACAAAAGACTGCCTGGAAAACAAAAAAAGCGTTAACAGTATTATCAGGAGAAAAGAAAAAATAATAGTTAGTTTCTAGATTAAATAAATCTGAGATGGGAGTGCCAAAGGCAATTGAGAAACCAAGCAACCAAAAGATAAATATTGAAGTTGCATTATCTACAATATTTTTAAGTGCGACATTAATATTATTTTTAGATCGGGTAAGCCCCGTTTCCAGACACAGAAACCCTGCCTGCATAATCCAGACTAGACATGCACAGATGAGTACCCAAAAAACATCAATATCAGATAGATTCATAGCACTTCTTCTCTTTTATTATTTTTTAGAAGCGAGTTGTTTGCTTTTGGCATCTCAGCTAGTTACTGAAGTTTCCTAGAAATTCATCAAGCGACCATGCGTAACAAAACGG
>NZ_BDMN01000320.1 GCF_002189065.1 Bathymodiolus platifrons methanotrophic gill symbiont | reverse complement strand
AGCTCCGTTTCCATGATTTTCAGCGGATGAAGCACGAAATCAGACAGATAAAATTACAGGCCGTATTACCAAGATGATTAAGCAAGACCTGGCTGATGATCCTTATGCTCAAGAGTATTTTTCTAATTTATTAAAGAAAGCCATTGCTGATACAAAGGCGATGTTTGATGCTCCTGTGAAGCAATATATTTTATTTGCTAATTTTGAACAGGAGGTAAAGTCCCGTAGTGTTGCGGGGATGCCTGATGAATTTTCTGATAATAAACATGCACAGGCTTATTTTGGTTTATTTAAACATCTGTTTGATTCTGAATTACTCAGTGCTGCTGAACTGGATGATGATAAGTTGACTGAGTATGCTTTTGAAATTGATAAAATTGTTAAAACAGCTGTGGCCGAGTTTTCTATCAATCCAGCGGAAATTGAAAATACCATTAGCATGAAGTTATTACCTATGCTGTTTGGTGATTTAGGTATTGAGAATGCACAACGCTTTATTCAAGAGATTTTGCAAATTACTCGTTTAGGTATTGCAAGAGCGTGAGCAAGATAGATACTGTTACGCAAGAACGAGGTGTTATTGCCTATGGTGATGAGCTTATTTATTATGATGTGATACGTAAAACAGCAGGCGTAAAAACACCCCGTAAGGTCACCATAAAGGTACATCCTGATCAACGTGTGGTGGCTACTGTTCCGCATGATGCGACTAGTAAAGCCATTCAAACAGCGATGTTTAAAAAAGTACGTTGGGTATGGCAACATATCTCTGCATTAAACGCTCAACATGAGCATGTCTTAGCGCGAAAATACCTTAGTGGTGAAGCTCAGTTTTATCTAGGTCGGCGATATATGTTGAAGGTATTGATTGATCCTACTGCTGTTGCCAATGTTAAATTATTGCGTGGAAAACTGGCCGTTACATTACTCCAAGATAATGAAAAAAAAGCCCAGCCTGTAAAAGCATTAATCAATCAATGGTATCAATACCGTGCTGAGATTATCTTTCATGAGCGCTTAAACCTTATGTTACCCAAAACAACATGGGTATCTGGCAGGCCATCATTTCGTATTCTAACCATGAAAAAACAATGGGGAAGCTGTTCAAGCAAAGGTATGTTGATGCTTAACCCTCATTTAGTAAAGCGCCTAAAGAGTCTATTGATTATGTTATTTTACATGAGCTATGTCATATTGCTGAGCATAATCATAGTGAGCGATTTTGGTGGTTATTGACTCAGGTTATGCCGCAATGGAAAGAGGTGAAGGCTAAGCTGGATGATATGGCTGAGTTGTATTTGAATGAATGATAAATAGCCATGCGTAAAACGAGGGTTGAAAGGCGCCTTTTTTTTATAAAACCTCCCCTAACCCATCCTTCATAAGGAGGGGGACTGATCGGTTACGACCCGTCTGAGTTATTTCGTGTATATTCCTTAATACTCGAAAGTTTGATGCAGGATTAACAAGCAATATTGTCATTCCAGCTTCATGATTTTTAAGGCCACAAATAGCCGCCGGTATTCCTCGGCAGATACGGCATCTTGGCAAACCAGCAGGCTTCGGCGTTTATTATCGATCTCGACATGTAGAATTATAATAAATGACGTGAGTACGCTCGATTTTAAAATATGCATCGCTAAATAATCGTCACCCTCGCTTAATTCCCAGGAACTTTCAGCTGAATATTTTAGGCTAAATGCATAATAATGATGCCGGTAACGCTGTATATAAAAATAAAAACTGCTAACAGGTACCAATATTAACAGCGCTTTAAGCACATAACTCAGCGGCAGCATGAAGCTAGTAAATATTGCCAATACATGCACGACGATAATAAAGCCAAGTATATATTGCGACTGCTTTATATCAATCGATAAAGGCGGTTCGGATTTTTTTGACAAGCTGTTTTAACCTTTCTTTTTCCGGCAATCTATCGGTAAAAAAATAAGCTATTAAAAAATTATCTTCTAATGCTAATAACTCGCGAAATAAAGCCTGATCCACTGAGCTAGAACGAGCATAATTTTGGTCTAGAAAAGCACACAACACAGCATCCAGTTCCTTTGTCCCACGCCGACACTGCCAGCGCAGACGTTTTATATCATGCTCAGGAATATTAACCTTCTTGCCTTACCAGCAACATTTTCTTGATTTCTGCAATCGCTTTTGCCGGATTCAACCCTTTCGGGCAGGTATCTGTGCAATTCATAATGGTATGACAACGATACAATTTAAACGGGTCTTGCAAATCATCTAGGCGTTCGCCAGTATGTTCATCGCGACTATCACTTAACCAGCGATGCGCCTGCAATAAAACTGCAGGCCCCAGATATTTCTCACTATTCCACCAATAGCTAGGGCAACTAGTCGAACAACAGGCACACAACACACACTCATACAGACCATCTAATTGCTTACGTTCTTCAACACTCTGCAAGCGTTCGCTGTCAGCAGGGGGTGGAGTCAGTGTTTCTAGCCAGGGTTTGATCGAAGCATATTGCGCATAAAAATGGGTCATATCAGCGACCAGATCTTTAATTACATCCATATGCGGTAAAGGAAAAATCTTAATCATCCCTTTATATTCACTAATAGCTTTAATACACACCAGGGTATTTTTGCCATTAACATTCATGGAGCAAGAGCCGCAGACACCTTCACGGCAAGAACGCCTGAATGTCAGACTACTATCGATATCATCTTTAATTTTAAGGATTAAATCCAGCACCATTTCACCACATTGATCCAGGTCAATATCGTAACAGTCAATGCGAGGGTTTTCATCCGTATCAGGATCCCAGCGATACACTTCAACCCGTTTAACTCGTGTCGCGCCTTTGGGTGCTGAAAAAAACTTACCTTTTTTTACCACTGAATTTTTTGGCAATGTAAATTCAACCATTAGTAGACCCTCTTTTTCGGTGGAATCACGTCAACTTCATCGGTTAAAGTGTACATATGCACAGGTCGATAATCGATTTTAACTTTATCATCCTCAATCCACAGCACAGAATGTTTTAACCAGTTTTCATCATCTCTATCCGGAAAATCATCTCGCGCGTGTCCACCACGGCTTTCAGTACGATTGGATGCCGCAGACATGGTGACCATCGATAAATCCAGTAGGTTTTCTAGTTCCAGAGTTTCCACTAAATCGGTATTCCAGATTAAGGAGTGATCACTAATCTGTACATCCGCAAACGAAGCACGAATCTCTGCTATTTTTTGCTCACCTTGCGTTAGCATATCTTGCGTTCTGAAAACAGCCGCATGCTTTTGCATGGCTTTCTGCATATCCAGACGAATATCAGCAGTTTTTAAACTTCCTTCAGCAAAACGCAGTCGGTCAAAACGAGCCAGAGCCTTATCATAAGCACCTTCTTGTAAAGGTTTGTGGGGCGTTCCTGGTTTGATCAATTCTGCGCAACGTATCGCTGCCGCACGACCAAAAACAACTAGATCCAGCAATGAGTTTGAACCCAGACGGTTTGCACCATGCACTGATACACAAGCCGCCTCGCCAATAGCCATCAAACCAGAGACTACAGTATCAGGGTTGCCATCTTTTAAGGTCACCACCTCGGCTTTATAATTGGTTGGAATTCCCCCCATATTGTAATGCACGGTAGGAATAACAGGGATAGGCTCTTTAGTCACATCAATACCAGCAAAAATTCGTGCCAGCTCAGAGATTCCCGGCAAACGTTCATTAATAATCTCAGGATCCAGGTGCTCAACATGTAAATAAGCATGATCCTTATGTTCACCAATACCTCGTCCGGCATTTACTTCCATGGTAATCGCCCGACTCACTACATCACGAGAAGCAAGATCTTTTGCATGCGGTGCATATTCTTCCATAAAACGCTCCCCTTTAGAGTTGGTTAAATAACCACCCTCTCCGCGTACGCCTTCGGAAATCAAACAACCGGCACCATAAATTCCTGTTGGATGGAATTGGATAAACTCCATATCCTGTAACGGCAAGCCTGCACGTAATACCATGGCACTGCCATCACCAGTTACTGTATGCGCTGAAGTACAGGAAAAAAAGCAACGCCCATAACCACCAGTAGCTATTATCACCGTATGCGCCTTAAACACATGCATAGAACCGTCATCCAGACACCATGCCAAAACACCACGGCAAGCGCCCTCTTCCATAATTAAGTCTATAACAATATATTCGATAAAAAATTCAGCTTCATGCTTCAAAGACTGCTGATATAGTGTATGCAAAATGGCGTGACCAGTAACATCCGCAGCAGCACAAGTTCTTTGCGCAGTGCCTTCACCAAAGTGTGTCGTCATTCCACCAAAGGCACGTTGATAAATTTTGCCATCTTCATTGCGTGAAAATGGCACGCCATAATGTTCTAGTTCTAATACTGCTGGAATCGCCTCACGGCACATGTATTCGATGGCATCCTGGTCACCTAACCAGTCTGACCCTTTGACCGTGTCATACATATGCCAGCGCCAGTCATCTTCACCATTATTACCTAGTGCTGCACTAATCCCGCCCTGTGCCGCAACGGTATGACTCCGGGTTGGAAAGACTTTGCTAATACAAGCGGTCTTCAAGCCTTTCTCGGCCATCCCGAAGGTAGCACGTAAACCTGCACCACCTGCACCAACAACGACTACATCATATTCATGCTCAATAATCTTATACTTATCTTTCATTTTTAATTATCCTGCTGAAATAGCAATACGTATAGCAAATACTAGTGATGCTATAGCCATCCCGGAAAAAGTCAGTTTAATCACCCAGACCAAAACAATTTTTATCCAGTCAGGATTGACGTAATCTTCAATAACAACTTGTAGCCCCAATGCAGCATGATAAAAACCAGTAAATGCCCAGGCAAGTAATAAAGTAAAATTAAGCGGACTGATTAGCCATTGCTTAATCTCATCATAAGAAGCATTAAATAACTGATCAATAAATAAAATTAGCCAAAAAGATAAGGGGATTAAAGCAACGGCTGTTACTCTTTGCATCCACCAGTGTGTCGTACCACTTTTTGCAGATCCCAGGCCACGGGCTTTAGCTAAGGGCGTTTGATAATCCATGCCTAACTCCCCACCTGAACAAATAAGAAACTAAGAAATGTCAGCGCAATAGCGGCAAACATTTCCAATAAAATATAGTAATTCATTAACGCTTTTTCGTAACCCTCACCAGCATCCCAGATTAAATGACGAACACCATGACATAAATGAAAAAATAAGGCATAAATCATCAACCAGAGAGCTATTCCTATTAATGGCTGCTGTATCAAGCTCTGCATAGACTCAAAGCTACTGGCACCACATTGAATGATTGCCAGGCTAATTACAAATAGCACCAATCCAGCCGTTAATAATACCCCCATCATCCTATGCATAATGGAAACCATTCCTGTTAAGGGGAGTTTATACACTTGTAAATGAGGTGAAAGCGGTCTTTTTCTCTGTTGCATAACACAAATACTCGACTTAGAATTGAACCCCTAATAATACAGGCTCATTAGAGATTATTCCATTATCAATTTTGATTTTATGCAAAGCCGCAAACAAGGTATGTCTAAGATTAGAACACCCTATCGACCCTTTGTTCGAATGAAAGCGGCCTAATTTGCTTTATCATTCATTAGATTTTTAAATAAGCTGAGTAGTTAGCATATAACTTAGGTAGGAATTGTAAGCAGCTAATATTGCTAAAACAAGAAAAATGAGGCCACTTATTTTATGTAAAAGGCTAAGGGGGCACTTTTGCAAAATTGTTCTTCCAGCAATAACGCCTAGTGTAGACGTTAATATCAATGCACAAGTTGCACCAATCCATACAGCAATCGGCAGTGCGGTACTACTTAAAGCGACTACAGCTAATTGTGTTTTATCACCAAATTCAGCAACGGTGATTAAAAGAAAGGTGGTAAAGAAAAGATTATGTCCACTTTTCTCAAGCACTTCTTCATCATCGCCCTCTTCATTGACACTTAATGAATGAAGCCCAAATACGGCAAATAAAATAGCTACCGTAGCCGAAACAATATAGGCAGGAAACCAGCTAGCAATAGCTACGCCAAAGATAACCGCCAGGCTGTTTAAAAAGGCAAAAGATGCAACCGCACCCAAAAGTACAGGCAATGCTCGATGACGAGCAGCAAGTGTCATACAAACCAATTGACTTTTATCTCCAATTTCTGCTGCTGCAACCAGTAAAAAACTAGTACTGGCAGTTGCAGAAAGATCCATTACGTTTAAGGAAGACAAATAGGTAAAAATGTTTTGCAAGGCTTGCATAAATTTTAATGTGTTTTGTTAGATTAGTAGGACTATAGATGCCACTGAATCAAGACAGTCCTACAGCTTTGCTATTATACCCCCTCATCCTAGCCTTCTCCCTCAGGGCGAAGGAACTAAAAATGGAGTTTTAAATAGATACAGCTAGCAGCCAGGAAAAAGGTATGACCCGGAAGGAACGCTAGAGGCGCAGACCAAGTAAAACTCGAAATTTTGTGTAGCCCGTATGGAACTTGCGGAATACGGAAAAATGTATCCGCTACTTTTCCTGTATTACGCAAGCTCCATACAGGCTACATTAGAAACATAGACTTTCGGATATTATTAAATCTGCATTCCTAGGGAGCATTTAACTTACTTATGCCGTTTTATACTTTTCTTGATAAAGTGCAAAAACCAGCTTGCTAAAAAGTAAAATAGCCAGGCTATAGATTAAAGTAGAGCTTATATATGCAGGATAATATTTTGCAACTCGTTGCATATATTCTACAACCGATAACTCAGGAAACTTCCCTGAAAGCAGGTAAAAACTACCATTAGAGATAAGGAATGCAATCGAACCTGCTACTAATAAGTACATAAGCTGACGGCTCAGATCACGACTGTTTAAGCTTGTGTACTTTGCACTCCATTTCCCTGCCAACAACATGATCGCATAAGTGGGAATTAAAAACACATACGCCGGAGAAATACAATAATCACTGACTTGCCAGTGAGTAATCGCGATATAGTCCAGCAATGCTGCCTCAGTTAATAACACCACAAAACTTAAAACCCCGCCTGTAAAAATACCTGCCAGATAAAACACTGCCAGGGAAGCATCAGGTAAAGTAATCGCACTACCAAAATGATCACTCCTGGTTAATGCCATCAGCAATGCAAGTGCAAAAATAGTTAAATATTTCGTATTTTGTTGTAAGAAATTCATACGCTGAAAATCAGGGAAAGGTAGCCTAAGCGAAGTGATGATTTTTAGTCCGCGATAGCCGTAGGGCCGTTGTTTTGTCGGAGTCTGAGCGTTAGCGAAGGTGGAGACAAAATAAAAGGCCATCCGACACGGCGTCAAGTCATTTGGAGCCTATGTTCCGACCCCTTGTTGGGTCGGGACGAGGTGACGAGGACGAATCGGGGCCGCCGGAGGCATAAGTGGTCGCGTTAAGTTTTTGCTGCTTGCTTGGGCTGGGATGCCCAAAACAAGCTTTCGCAAAAATAGCGACTCCCCGC
>NZ_BDMN01000319.1 GCF_002189065.1 Bathymodiolus platifrons methanotrophic gill symbiont | reverse complement strand
GCGGGGAGTCGCTATTTTTGCGAAAGCTTGTTTTGGGCATCCCAGCCCAAGCAAGCAGCAAAAACTTAACGCGACCACTTATGCCTCCGGCGGCCCCGATTCGTCCTCGTCACCTCGTCCCGACCCAACAAGGGGTCGGAACATAGGCTCCAAATGACTTGACGCCGTGTCGGATGGCCTTTTATTTTGTCTCCACCTTCGCTAACGCTCAGACTCCGACAAAACAACGGCCCTACGGCTATCGCGGACTAAAAATCATCACTTCGCTTAGGCTACCTTTCCCTGATTTTCAGCGGAAGTGCTCCGCTGCCAAGCTAAAATTATTCAATGCAGAAAATGAAACGCGCTGAGTATCAAAAATACTTTGTTTAACACCATTCAAATAGTTAGTTGATCCATCCCTGCTTTCACCACCACTTAATTCAATACGCCAGAATTCTAGCGCTTGTATCGTTACCTTCCCCCCATATACAAGCTGTGCAAAGTCACCTTCATTAACAAAACTACCATCAAACTCAGTCTCTCCACCACTATATAATGCATGCCCTTCCAGGCTCAGCCAATCGGTGAATTGATAGCCTGAACGTAGCGTTCCAGAATAATTCTGATAACCGTCTCTATCCGGTTCATTGGTAAAACAACCGTAATTTAATGCCCCAGCACAGGAATTAAAACCTTCGTTCGCCTGGTAACTTAAATGCGCATTGTACCAGGCCCGATCAACTGCGCCGGATACACCACCTTCAAGCTTATAATGGCCATAATTTCCACCACCGACAGCAATAACTGGATTAATCGCTGACGTGGATCCAGCTGCATTTCGAGTATGAATATGAATAATCCCGCCAATGGCATCAGCACCATATAAGCTGGATTTAGGACCTCGTATAACTTCAATCGACTCAATTTCGCTGATAGGCAAATGCTGCCAAGCGGCACCACCTGTCGTAGCGGATCCTGTACGTACACCATCAATCAAGACCAGGACATGATCGGACTCGGTACCACGCAAAAATACCGAGGTATTTTTGCCTAAACCACCATTATTGACAATATTAATCCCGGCAATGCCACGCAAAGCCTGTTCAATACTATTCAGTTGTTTACGTTCAATATCTTGTCTATTGATAAGCGTGCTAGAAACAAGCCGTGAATTTTGTTGATTACGAGTCGCTGTAACGGTTAAAGGTGAAAAAACTAGAGTGTTATCTGCATGCACTTTTGTAGGAATAGTGCTGAGTAAAAAAGGACTGGCAATAAAAAATTTTCAGGCAGGTCTCCGGGCTTATAAGTATGAACTACTAAAATCATTACCTTCCCATGCAAAGCACAGTGGTTCTCATTGATTTTAAACTTATTTACCGTTGCGGGGGCAGCGTTGGCATTGGAATAGATCCGCACCAAACTTCCCTTTTAACCATCAGGAGAGAGTGAACTTCCGTCAGGACCAGAAAATGAAGTGTGGATTCTACGTGAAAAATAAATAAATGCAATTTACATCGAGCAAAATTATTTTTATAGGAATTTTAAAGCTAGGTGAAACTATTGCCTATACAAATTAGGCCTTATTTTTTGAGAGAAATTTTCTGGGCTATTATCAGCAGAAACATACGCTGAAAATCAGGGAAACGTAGCCTAAGCGAAGTGATGATTTTTAGT
>NZ_BDMN01000318.1 GCF_002189065.1 Bathymodiolus platifrons methanotrophic gill symbiont | reverse complement strand
ATCTGTTATTAGGCATGAATATCTCGTCCAAATTCGACTTTATTAATTAATAGTCCAATGACAATATCATGCATTTGTTCTATTTTGGAAAAACAGATTGTTCGACGCGTTAAGCGTTTAACCCATGTTCTAAAATTTAGGTTTTTTCGTTCAATTTTTTGAGTGTTTTGTTTGCCTATTTCATGTTCATTTACATCTAAGTTTCGCTCATAAGCCCCCCAGTCATCTGTATAATATCTGCTTATTTCAAAAGGAGTCAGTAAGGCTTTTAGCTCTTTGAAAACATCATCTTTACGCTTGCCAAATACATAAGCAATGACTGTATTAGTCGCATGATCAACAGCATGCCATAACCATCGCTGATTCGACTTTTTACCTACAAATGACCATTGTTCATCAATCTCAACTTCTTCGCAAACAAGCTCCAGCCGAACGTCTAAAGGTGTTTCTGATTTTTGAGATAGAAAAATAGGATTTACCTGTACAAGGCTATCTTCTTTGCTTTTCAGGATGCTGATGACTGTATTTTTATTGATTTTCAGAACCCGTGCGGTGTCTCTAATACCACTGCTATTAATAGCCATTTCGACGACTTTTTCTTGGACTCCAGGCACACATGCATTATAGCGATAGTCCAGCATAAATGTTTGAGTTGGGCAGGCACTATTTTTGCAGCGATACCGCTGTATATTTTGAGCATTCTTTCCTGATTTCATGATAGTGCTACAGCGACAATTGTGGCAACTTACTTCTTGATAACATTTCATTCGAGGAATTATGATGTAAACCTTTTACTTCTCCTAATTATTTAAGTGAAATAACAGATTTAACCCACTACCATCAAGCCTAACCAACTTCGGATTTGCTAAAACGCTCACTAAACCGTTGCATAACCGCATAGAAGACCGGAGTAAAACGGGGGAAATAGACGTCCACCCCCTGCTGACATTCATATTTATCAGGTTGAGGCCTAAAGTGCGGGCGCTAATAACGAATAAAGCCTTGTAATGGAAACCAGGGGACTGGGGAAACAACAACAATAATAGGGATCTTTTCGCCTACTCGAAACATTCTTTCCCTGATAAAAACACCCGCATTAGGACGCTCCTTGCTAGGAAATAAAGAACTGTATACAAGCAGTTTAGGTGAATTCATAATGTAAAAGTCTTAAATATAGGATAACTCACAAAAAAACCACCCATTGTTAAATGGATGGCCTGCAGAGCTTAGCCCATCTTTCCCAAACAGAGTTTGAGGCGAGCGTCGTTACTCTCTCTGGGTTGTTTATATAGCATAAATGATGCGCTTCCTATCGTCAGCACATCCTATATATTCTATATATAGAATATTTCTTTTTATTTCAATAGCGGCAAATATACTTTTTGATAATTAGCGACACTTTTCTGCCAATTTCTTTCCTGCTCGACATACTCTCTACCAGCCTGGCGCATTTTCTGACATTGCTGAGTATTATCTAACAAATCAAGTATGCATCTAGCTAAAGAATATGAATCATTGGCCTTAAATAAAACACCATTGTGTCTATCTTTAATCAGTTCCTTATGCCCACCGACATCAGAGGCAATGACCAAACGCCCTTGAGCCATTGCTTCCAGGGGTTTTAAAGGTGTGACCAGTTCAGTTAAACGCATTGCCAAACGCGGGTAAACAAAAATATCCACTTGATTGTAATATTCTTGCACTTGATCATGTGCTACACGTCCAGTAAAGATCACATAAGGTTCAAGTTGTAATTGTTTGACTTTATCTTTAATTGCATTCTCTTGCGGCCCACCACCGACTAATAATAAACGTATATTTGGCTGTTGATTTATAACAGCAGGTAGTGCCTCTAATAATAAAGGTATGCCTTCATAGGCATAAAAAGAACCAATAAAACCCAGTACAGTTTTATCTTGCAAGCCTAGTTTCTGTTTTAGCTCAGCATCAGCAGACTGCCCAAAGCTAAATTTCTCGATATTAACCGCATTGGGAATGACCGTGATTTTATTTTCAGCGATACCGCGTTTAATAATATCTTGTTTCAATCCCTGACAAATACAAGTGACGGCTTGGACCTGCTTAAAAACATAGCTTTCGAGTGCTTTAGTAAGCCGATAACGTAGACTACCTTCGGAAGTCGTACCATGATCCACAGCAGCATCTTCCCAGAAAGCACGACATTCATAAACTACCGGGATATTGTATTTTTTACCCACTTTAATAGCTGCCAGGCCATTAAGTACAGGCGAGTGTGCATGTAAAATATCTGGCTTTATTTCAGGGATAATTTCATCCAGACGCGCTGTCAGACTCTTTATAATCATCCATTGATTGACAATAGGAAGCCTGCCCAATACAGAATGCAATGCTGGAGAGCGATAAAAATGCAAGCCGTCGATATCTTCTATAGCTTGCTCGGCAACGGAGTGTTTTGCTGAGGTAACATGGTAGGTTTTCCAGCCTAATGTTTTTTGTTGCTCCAGAATTGCCCGAGTTCGAAAAGTGTAGCCACTATGTAATGGAATCGAGTGGTCCAGA
>NZ_BDMN01000317.1 GCF_002189065.1 Bathymodiolus platifrons methanotrophic gill symbiont | reverse complement strand
AGTGCTTTCATTAACGGAAGCATAAGTTGGTCAAAAGTTATCATATTTATTACCTGTTTCAATATCACCATCCATTAGTCATCAACTCCGTAAAATCTCGACGTGAAAGAACATCCGAACAATCTCTCCAATCCTTTTCAGATGGACTCATGCTGGTGTTGTAACGTAGGTCAAAGCCATTGGCTTCTTTCTGGGCATTGATATAGTCATCCATTTTTTCACCCAGGGTTTCAATATCTTCAATCCATTCATCTTTGATTGTGTCGGGGAGTGAGCCAAATAAACTGTAGCGGTCACGCATTCGTTCCGATAATCGCTCATAGACTTTTTCATCAACCGTTTGCTCATTGACAAGATTAAGCATATCCACTTTTTCACGCACCTGACCAAAACGTTTAATTCGACCAATACGCTGTTCTAGTTTTGTTGGATTCCAAGGTAGATCAATGTTTATTAACGTGCCGAGTGTTTGTAAGTTTAAGCCTTCACAGGCCGCATCGGTGGCAACCATGATAGTGAGCTCATGTTCTGCCACCATGTTTTTAAGTGTTTCACGTTCAATATTAACGCTATCACCTTTTTGATATAAACGGCTTCGACCAGCACCAGCGTATAAACCAACTGCTTGATCTGGGTAGCGTTCAGCAAGCGAGTCTGCTAGCCATTTAGCCGTATCGTAATATTGACTGAATATGATGATGCCATAACTAAGCCATTTCTCTTGTTCGAGGTAGTGAACAACTGCTTGTAATTTTGGATCTTCAGTAATCTTTTCCAGTCGAGAAATCATACGTTCAAGAACAGCTTTTTCTTCCTGATTATCAACTGCTAATACAACTTCTTGTTCATCGTTTTCTTCTTGAAGTGTACGGCCCTCAAGTAACTTTCTTGCGGTACTTAATCCTGCTGCAATACTGGAGCAAATTCTCTGTTCCATTAGATTTTTCATAAAGCCACTACCTTTACCGCTTTTAGCAAGAGCTTTACCGAAGTTACGAGCTTCGGCGTAGGCTTGGCGAAAATCTTCGCTGGTTCTGAGTGCATTCCCTTCAAACAGGATATTAAATTTGTGTACCTCTTTAGCAAGCTGTCGGTCAGGGTGGAGGTCCACACCAATGCGAGGCAATAAATCGGCGTCTTCTAATGAAGCTCGCTTGCGTAAAACAATGTGCCTGACGAATGGATTTTCACGCTGGAAGAAACTGGCACCTGAAATTTCACGATCTAATTCATCTTCAAGGTATTCGCGTGAATCATCAGTTAAATCGGTTAGTGGGCGTGTTATTTCCCATTCGGCATTGACCTCTAAGTCTTGGCGAATAGCACTGAACAGGCGTCGAGCAAAAGGCTCTTGCGTCGAATCAACCATCGGCAATGGTGACCTTAATAATTCCCAGGCAAATGATGGTTCATTCACTTCCTGTTCACCTGAGAGTATGGGGAGAACTTCTTGGGGACGATGCCATTTGGCTAAATCGTTTCCTAGTACAAAGTTACCAACGCCTTGATGCAAAATACCGACTAAATCCCAAAGGTCTTCTGGCTTGGTTTGGATGGGTGTAGCCGTCCCTAATATGACATGATCAGAACGAGCTGCGACTTCTCGCATAAATGATAGTAGTTCATTGTGTGTGCCTGCATCTTTTCCAAAACCCTGACGACTTCGAGCTTTATGGGCTTCATCCAAAATGGTGAGGCCATAACGCAAACCAAGGAGGTGCTGTTTTTCGAGTGAGTCACGCATCATCAGGCCGGTAGACACAATCCCTATACGCAACGGGCATTTAGCGATGTGTTCTTGTCCAGTGGGAGAGATAATTCGGTTATCTGGGTCTAACCAAGCTTTTTTCTGGGTATGCCAACGTGCACAAGGGATCCCCAGTTTATCGATCATTTCTGTTTGCCATTGTTCACACAATGTTGCTGGGGCAAAGATAATAACTGGTTTGCGTTTTTTCTTTTCTTTGTCACTTAATAAACAAAGCGTTAGAGCGGCAGTACCCATGGATAAAGTTTTTCCTAAACCTACCTCATCAGCGAGTAGCAAACGGACAATGCCGTGATTATGGTAGTGCCGAACACATTCACTGACAAAGCCTTGCTGCCAGGGTCTCAATGCAAAACCTTGGCGATACAACGGTGACTCGATCAATGCGGCAGGTGCTAGATCATCGTCTTCATCAATTTCATCAAAGAAAATTTCACGCCGGTAACCACGACGTTTTACCTCGCGAATAACGGCATCGGGTAACGAGCGAGCGGCATTCCATAAGAATTCAAATTCCTCTTCAATCCATGCGACACCTTCAGCTGATTCGTCCTCCCACAAAATTTCATAGTGACGTTGCCAGCCGCTACTAGTTTCATTCATTGAACCGATGAATCCAAGCTTACGACCATCCTCAAGTTCTATCACACCGGCCTTACCATGAAGGAAACCACAAATACTATCGGGTGCAACACGAATTACCTGACCATGTTTTGCCAAAAAACTATCTAAACGACGATAGCGGTCTCTATTAAGCAGTGCCTCTGTTTCCAGATCATGTTCATTCCAACGACCTATCATTTTGGATTCACGTAACTGTGCAATCTTTAAGTCGGCAGGATGTATATCTACATTGCAGACAATTTTTACATCAGGGATAGATTCTAGTAACTCATTGGCAACTTCAAATAACGAGCTGGTAAAATAGCCAGCAATGCGTTTGTAACTACGAGCACCTTTAAGATGTTCGAGTAAAAAACTGTTATCTAAGCGATGAGTACGTGATGAGAATCTCCTTATTGTCATAATTTGTTATTCCCCTAAAGCTCGCATGTTGCGTAAACGTGCGCCAAGTACTTCGGCAACTTCTCGTACCGTTTCATCCATTGCTTTTCTTTCAATAAAACTAAGCATGTCGATAAGGAGATGACGAGTTTCCATAAAGTCGGGTAACTCAGCCTGTAGTTGGCTAATAATCACCTGAGGATCTGTTTCGGCAATAAGTTGCTGTAAGCCAATAATGATGTGACCTAACCAGCTTGCACCCAACTCGGTACTTTCCGTCAGGTCACGAGATTCAAATTTTGTAATCTGTTTCAGGTGCGCCTTATTGGCCGCCATGCTTCCCATAACTCGACCATAGTCTTCAACACGAAACGCCTTGGCAAAATTTTGATAGTTATCCAGTTTCGTTGCACCAGTCGTTTCCATGTCCATCATGCGCAAATAAAACCGTTGAATACCATTCAATTTTTGCCAGGTATCTGCCTTTAGTCCTTCGGGGACCAATAGACTATTTGCCGCTTCTGCTGCCTGCTGCACAATTTCATCAACAACAGTGACCTCACCTCTAGCGCGAGGCTTTAGCGCGAAAGCCGTCACATCTTCACCACCAATTTGTGTGTAGGCAGTCAACACTTTTAACGCCGCAGCATAACCTGCCATTTGTAGATCGGAATCATTAAAGACAGGCTCGCCCATTTTATCTTTCACCTCGTCATTAAGGTGCATCATGTTTTCGATTTGCTGTTTAACTTCTGCACGTACAGCCGGTAGTAAACGTTGTTTGAAACCGGGATTTTCACCAGCAGGACGTTTGCGTAGCATGAGGATGACTGTACCCTGAACATAGCCGCCTTTTTTTAGTTCTGTACTTGTTTCCGTTGCGATATACCAGGCAGCGACAACTTGTAGACCTGCTGCCCAGAATATGCCAATCATGTCTGACCAAACACCGGTATCTTGGTGCGTGAACATGACACTCTGCATGCCATTATTTGGCATGTGATCTGCCATAGCACGATAGGCATCAACCATGCCTTTTCGAAAATCATCTCCTGATCCTTTAATGGCTAAAGCACGTCGTGAATCCCAAGTCCAATCCGCGAACTCTGTTGGGGGATTCTTTCTCAACCAAGCAATAAAATATTCAGTAATTTCATGATAATGAACCGCATCAGCATAAGGTGGGTCTGTAATATATAAATCGCAATCAGTCTCTATCTGATTCGCTTCATGGTTCTTAATTATTGTTTCAATATTGGGAATTGGACTATTAGCGAAGCCAAATGAGCGGCCCGCTTCATGACTGGTAAAGCAACGGATACCATAGTTATAAAATGTATTCAGTGCTTGGTTGTAAAAAACATTATTAGTTTTTTCCCAGTGGTTCATCCAGTTCGCAATGCGAGAATTCCAGTCCAGTGTTTTTGCATTAAATATGCAATCTTCTGGTGTGTTGTGTTTGAAATAAGATGCAAATAATAACAACTGCCTGGCATTAAAAAGGTGATGCCAATGCGTCCACCCTCGCTCTCTTCCTAAACGAGTAGTTTCTTGTCCAGGATCAATAGCCATGTCTGGCACTAGCCCATCTTCTTGCCATTGAGCTAGATTTTCATTAACAATACTTCCAATTAAATTTTCACGTTCAATATCAACTTTTGTGACAGAACTAAAAAATGTTTCCGGTCGAGTTTGCTCGAAAGTTCCTTTTCTGATCCAGTGAATAGCATAAAGGCGTTCTTGAAATATATCGTCTTTGCGTGGTTGAAAATCCTGTTTCTCCCAACGGCGAAGTTGATTATTATTTTCTCCATGAACATCACGATAGTCACCACGAAGTGTTTTCACGGTTGTTCTATAAGTTTTACCTTCTAACTCGTAAACTAAACTCCCATCCTGATAAGTTCCTTTATTGGCGATCTTCATTTCACTGACAGATACACCTGTAAGGATCTCAATATCAAAACGCTTATTTGAATGGTCTGGGGTGAGCTTGGCAATAATTTTTCTAGGCTTAGAAATTACCCAACTTGGTGATAAAGGCACCATCCAACCGGTCTCAGGGCAACGAACTTCTAAGCAATAGAGATAAGATTTTGCACGATTACCATGTTCATCGTGTTCGATGCCTAGTTTTGTAATTTCTTCATCAACGGCATCAGCTACATCGATCTGAGTTTGTTTAATTTCTTCTTGTCGTTCTGGAGACGCACCAATAATATTTAAAGCCCCCCATGTAAGCATTAAGGCAACTGGGTTGAGATCAGAAGCATAAATATCACAACCCAACCGGGCTGCTTCAAAGGGGATGGAGCCGCCACCACAAAATGTATCACCTAATTTAGGGCGATGACCGTATCGTAGAATGCCTAGTTGTTCCGTTAGCTCCTCATGGGAGTGTGCATTGATACCAAAATTTTCGTAGTAACGATTGACAGTGGCCCATGTGTTTTCATACAGCCAATTGGCTTCGATTTCTTCTGGCCTCTTGCAAATCGATGCTTTCTCTTCATAACTCGGGTAGGTGGATATTGTTTGTTTGATGAGCCGAATTTTGTCTGATTCATCTATATCACGTTGCCAGCGAAGATTGATTCCTAGTGCATCACTATCAAGAGGAAATTTAAGTGATGTAACTTCTGCGAAGTCTGGATTATCCTGCTTGATGTTATGCGTGAAATAATCCCATGGATTGCTCAGTTCAATTCTCAGGGCGATATCTTTAGGTTTGAGGTTATTCTGAATTAATGCACGTCGGGCTAGTCCTTCATTATCAAAGGCCATTAATTTCTCAAAAATTTCTAAATCTTTTTCGGCATCATCTGTTTGTGGCAGCAAGCTGCCTAAAACAATAGCTCGCACGAGAATTAATGGTTTTCGTCCTTTCCAATAAGAACCCAGCCCCGTTAATGTTTGCCCAAGGTTAGCCTTGCGTTCTTTTTGCGCCTCAAAAGATATTTTTTGTGCTGGAAATACAGCCTCAATAAGCGCAGGGGCATCCTGCAGGGCTAGTGGTTTTAATTCTGTCATAAAGTTTCATCACCAAATAAGTCCAGCATAGGTAAGCTAGGATCTTGATATTTATTAGCTACAATTTTTCGGCTGCGTGGTTTTAATAAGTCGCTTTGAGCAACATCACCTAAGGCATGCTTTAACGCCAAGCGCCAACCTTTTGTACCATCTTTCATTCCACCTGTACTCATGGCGGTCATGCCAAATAGCCACCAGCGTTCTTCGGGGCGGAGTGCTAGCCAATTACGCACAGCGACTGGTATTTTATCCATATCCATATCCATATCTTCAACAGCCCATGCCAATACACATAGTTCTTTGCCTAAAAGCCGATCTACCATGTTGTCTCCAACTTTCCAGGAAGAGGGCTTAACGCTGTGTGCCTTCAATCGAGCGTTAAAAGTGCGTTGTACTTCGCTACGAATTTTTGTCCAGCGTGGGCGCGCTAGGAGTACGCGATCAATAACAGCAAATTCATCACTTTGTGCTTGTAAGCCTAAATACTCACTGATTTGAATTTTGCCGCCATTGCCCTTTGGAATAGTGACCTTAAAATGATGCGGGTCACTAGTTGCAGGTACACCAAAGCCCAACGTTGGTTGTGTCGACGTTTTTCTTTGTTTGGTTGGTGTAACCTCTGCCATTATTTATTCCTCTTGTGCAATATCGCCGGGTTGTAATTCCATACCGACTAATTTGGCAAATTCCTTTGCCTCAAAACCATTTTCAAAATCAATACCATCAGCAATCATAATGGCGACTTGAGCATCATCTTCTTGTAATACCTCACGAAGGCTATTGACGGTTCCTTCAATCATGGCTGCCGTAATTTGACGCTCTTGAAAACGCACTGTTACGGTTTTCTCACCTTCTCCAATCTCAATTCGAACACCTTTGAATTTTGTTGCTACTTGTTCACGGAAATGATTTATCACACCGTAAACTCTATCGGTGGTATCCAATGCAACACGTTTTCCGCTGTTGAGGCGAGCGGGCTTAGCTTCATCAATTTGAATCGTTTTATCGCCACTGTGTGGGATTTGGAAATCAGCCGTTTTTGTTGCCTCACCAGCTTTTGCGTAGACCAGCAGCCTAGTTGCATCCGAACCTATTTCAAATGGCTGTTCATAGGTTGTTCCGTCTTTTGGGTTTGAACCATCCAAGGTGTAAAGCATTTCTGCCTGAGGCATACACTGCAAAGTCACTTTACGTTTATCTGCAGCTGGTTCGACTTGATGACGTATCTTTAATTCTGCAATCCAGCGGGTGGGTGATCCACTCTCATATTTTCCACTTGGATCCTTCACCATAAAATAAAGTGTGCCTTCTGATGTGCTAAAGTTTTCAAGGTCTTCCACCTGTGAATCAGTTTCTAAAACTTCAGGTTTAGTTGAGTAATAGATGACTGGGCTTTCGCCAGAATTTCTTGGTGTTAAGCTGACAATTGATTCACCGGTATCTGGATGTGAGCTCAATAATGAAACATTGACGCTGGTTTTTTCCTGAGGGAATGGCCCTTTTTCTATATAGCCATCTTCGCCTAAACGCCAACGACCTTGTTTTAATGCTTCAGTTTTTAACGTATCCATACCACCATTACCAGGCATCCATGGCCAAATTGAGTTGCATTTAGCTCTACTTACAACATCTTTCCATGGAGTACGACGATTGTCTTTGCCTGAAGGCCAAAGCTCTGCTTCAGCCATTGCAAAATATTGTATGAATTCATCTTTCAAGTCTGAAGCCAGCTTGTAATTAGCGCGTGGACTAGCAAGTAAGTTTTCGATTTGTACTTCAGCTGATTGATCACCTTCACCAACTTTGAGGCCATTGTCGATAGTTACACGAACCAGTTTCTGAGTGTTATCAATGTCATCCAAACCGGGAAAATAGATGCTGTTATATGCAGCAGATAAAGCTTTGGTGAAACGTTCCTTAGATTCTTCAAGCCTATCTCTGGCTTCTTCAAAAAGTGTATCGCCAGGTTTTAAGCGTTTGTCAATTTGCTCAATGGCATAGAGATCACGCAGACGGTCTTCAACCGCATCAGCCATAAGGCTATCTTGGCCAGTCAGCACCAGTAAATTATTTTTCTCTTGCTGGAACTCGAAGAAGTTAGTTAATTCACTCGGTGGAACTTTGCCATCTGGTTTGATAACGATGAGGACTCGTGGCCCTGTCAACCTTAGTTCATCCATTCGAGGTAGAATTTGCACCTCTTGATATGTGTTCCGACGTACTGGTTGTAAAATACCTGTCAGACGATTAATTAGCGCCTGATCAATTTTTGGCTGTGGCACTTCTTTAGCATTGCGTTCAATTTGCCGTGATAAATTTTCGGTCTCTTTTATAAAGAGGCGTTGTTCTTCTCGGTGCAAGTACCAGGCTTGCTCCCGTAATTTCTGTATCGCATCAAGAAATTCATCTGCTTTGCGATTGGGTGCTGCCAAGAATTCAATGACTTCGCTTTCAGAAAGACCGATTCGTCCACCAACAGCACGTGATAATGAAGAGGCAAGCAGTAGTGTCATGACCTGTCTGGATGCATCACTATCAATTTCATCATCAAGTGTTTCGGCAATGGCACTACCTTTATCTGCAATGTCGCGAGTAACAGCAGGCACTAGCTTAGGTGCGATACGTTCTATTTCATCTTTAACTTGTTCATCGTTTAGATCAAGATGCTGAGTGCCGATAAGAAATACATCATCCGTTTCTCGTTGATCCACACTTTTCAGCAGACGAGCTGTAAATTGCATCAATCCCCGTGTTTGACGGAAACCTTCATTTTCTTTGAAGAGTGCAACAAGATGCTTAAAGGATGGATGGAATGGATATGTTTCACGAATTTGCTCTTAAATAGGGCGCTAATTAATAGCAGGAAAACTAATATAAAAGCAATAAACGGTTTAGGCATAAATATTTTGTAGAGCAGGCTTTAGAGCTTGTGAAAGTATTAACACTGAAGTTTCCCAATTATTGAGTAGCTGAAATACACAATGCTGGTGTATCGAGGTTTATTTTAGGTGGTTTTGTCATGTTTATACTCGATGTTCAAGTTTTTGATATTGAGAAGGTAAAATCAGGTATTCTGAGGTTGTTGTAATTTTATCGGTGTAAGCCCATGTTAATGAATGCCCCAGCCACCTTTATCCAAAGCTATATTGACGATTTAAATGATGCGCTCAATCAGCTAAAACCCGGAGCCGCTTTGACACGGATTCAAGCCGCTTGGTTGGGCACTTGTTTAACGGGCATACTGCTAATGAACTCTGTTTGCTGGGCTAAGTTTGAGCGAGCAAGCCTTGGAGATTGCAAAGTAGCCGCATTATCCTGGGTGTTTCGTAAAGCAAGTATACCCTGGGAGTGGTTGCTACGGGTGAGTGTGGTCTTAATTTTAAAACGTTATGGCATTACTGAAGGTGTGTTGGCCTTTGATGAATCAGACCGAGCACGATCTAAGTCTACAAAACGTATTTATAAGGTTTACAAGCAGAAACACAAAGGCTCCGGCGGGTATGTTAATGGACAAACGATAGTATTATTGCTGCTAGTTACCTCATCCATTACAGTGCCTGTCGGTTTTTTCTTTTATATGCCGGATCCAGCCTTAAAGCAGTGGGATAAAGAAGATAAACGGTTGAAAAAGAGCGGTATAGCAAAAAAAGATCGGCCTATCAAGCCTGAACGTGACAGTGCCTACCCGACCAAAACAGAGATTGCATTAGGCTTATTAAAAGAGTTTAAAGTTGCGCATAGCCTGATTAAAATTAAAGGCGTACTGGCTGATGCGCTGTATGGTGAAAAAGCCTTTATGGACGAAGCTGCTAAAGAATCTGGAGGCTCACAGGTGATTAGCCAATTACGTAAAAACCAAAATATTGAATATAGAGGTAGAATAAGGTCAGTCGAGAGCTACTTTAATTCGATTAACAAAGGCATTGATCAGATAATACGTGTACGTGGCGGCAAAGAGATTAAAGTGACTGTCAGCAGTGCACGATTAAAGGTGAGTTCTCACAGTAAAAAACGCTTTGTCATTGCGTTAAAATATGACGGTGAAAACGACTATCGCTATTTAGTGGCGACAGACCTGACTTGGCGCACACAAGATATTATTCAAGCCTATACGTTGAGATGGCTGATTGAGGTTTTCTTTGAGGACTGGAAGCTTTATGAAGGATGGGGGCGTGAGGCCAAACAATTAGATGAAGAGGGATCAAGCCGTGGCCTGATTCTGAGTCTTTTGTTTGACCATTGCCTTCTCCTTCACCCAGAGCAAATAGCCCGCATTGAAAGCAAACTACCTGCGTATACCGTAGGAAGCTTACAGCGCAAGTCTCAAATGGATGTACTGCTTGAGTTCATCACGTCATTGCTAGAGTTTCCAGATCCTGGTGATAAGCTGAAAGAGTTAGGTGAATTAATAAAGGATGTGTTTCAACTGATGCCATCAGGAAAACATATGATTGGCAGAGATTTAGGGCGCTTAGAGCCAACACCATCATTAAAGTATTGT
>NZ_BDMN01000316.1 GCF_002189065.1 Bathymodiolus platifrons methanotrophic gill symbiont | reverse complement strand
CCGCCATTGTTTTATTCTCAATGCCCAGTGACTTGCGAAAAGATTCACAAAGCCCACGCCGTGCGGACTTTGGTTGCATTGTCTTATTTAGAGACGCGCACTTATCGCTGATGATATACCCCAAATAGCCTAGCGTCTCAAAGCCACTTTTTGCCAGTGACTCGATTATGTTAACGGCAATTTAATGACGTTGACTTTTAGGGTTATTACTGCTCAAGAAGTGCCATCGCTGCCAGCCATGGAGGGTGGGCGCGATGGCTGGTAGTCCCAGAAGGCGTAGGGTCGTTGTTTTGTCGGAATTATAGCACTACTGAGGTGTAGACAAAAAAAGCATTCCGGAAAAACGGCCTCGAGTCATTTTATGGAGTGCTACGAAGCCAGCGCCGATGCTGAAAAGCCTGGAAACGGAGCTTTAGCGCGAAGTGAAGATTTTTAGATGTTTCGGAAAAACAAAGTTTCGATTAATTTTTCTTGATTTTCTATAAAAACCAACAATTTTAATTTTTGGCTAATATTTGTCCTGAATAGTTTTTTTTAAGCCTTTCGTTAAAAAACTTAGATTCAACTAACAAGTGCAATTCATTTTTAAGAGACGTGGGGAGTCGCTATTTTTGCGAAAGCTTATTTTGGGCATCCCAGCCCAAGCAAGCGGCAAAAACTTAACGCGACCGCTTATGCCTTCGGCGCCCAGACGTCCTGCGTACGTGCCACTTCGCCACTACCATCGTAAACTCGGCGCTGGCTTCGTAGCACTCCCTCAAATGACTGGACGGCGTTTCGGAATGTCTTTTATTTTGTCTTCACCTGCGCTAACGCTTAGATTCCGACAAAACAACGACCCTACGCCTTCTGGGGACTACCAGCCCTCGCGTCCGCTCTCCATGGCTGGCAGCGTGAGAGGGTCAGCTGATGTATAGTTCAGGCTTTTTCAATCCGACCAAAGATGAGGAAGCATATGAATCAATACAAGCAACTGACCGAAGGACAACGATACCAGATTTCAGCTTTATTGAAAGTAGAAACACCTCAAAAAGACATAGCCCTAATTCTTGGCGTATCACCGTCAACGATCAGTCGTGACTTGAACGTAATACAGGGGACGTGGATACCGCCCTAAACAAGCCCGATCCGGCGTAGGAAGGCAGCAGAAAAATCGATTAAAATGACCGTGGAGGTGGTCCGTTTAATTGAAACTGGGATACGGCTGGATTGGAGTCCCGAACAAGTGTCTGGCTGGTTAGAAAAAGAAGAGAATATTCGAATTAGTCATGAGCTAATTTATCAACATGTCTGGGCTGATAAACGCCAAGGTGGTGAGTTATATAAGTGTATAGTTTCACTACGTTATACCGGATTTAAAAAATTAAAAGGACAGCCCTGATAACATATTAAAACTTTCACCACAAAGGAATTAATATGTTATCAGGGCTATCACACGAATGCAAAAACAAATCAGCATTCAAGAGAAATTATACAACAATCTTGTCTCAGTAATGCAGAGCTATCCAAACGCTTTTAAATAAATGAAAAGACCGTTTCCAAATGGAAAAACAGAGAGTATTTAAAAGATAAAAGCTCGCGTCTACACACTATTAAACGCTCTTTAAGCGACGTGGAAAGAGAGGTCATTAGGGTTGTAAGCACCTGAGACAAAGTCACAAGAAGCGTAAGAAGAAATACGGGGCAAAGGATAAG
>NZ_BDMN01000315.1 GCF_002189065.1 Bathymodiolus platifrons methanotrophic gill symbiont | reverse complement strand
AAAGGCGGAGTGCTTGCGGACGGGGGTTCAATTCCCCCCGTCTCCACCAACACAATGTTTTACAAGATTCACAAAAGACCCGATACACCTTGTTAATCCTAGGTTGTCGGGTTTTTTATTGCCTATAGAGTCCTATAAGGTTTCATAAAATCTTAGCTTTTTAGTAACATCCATAGTAACATCACCTTAACTTCATCAGATGCGGTGTTACTAAAATGGCTAGAGTTACTAAACCACTTACCAATACAGAAGTAAAACAAGCAAAACCCAAAGAAAAGGAATTTAATTTAGTTGATGGTGATGGGCTTGCTCTCAGAGTAAAACCCAACGGATCTAAATTATGGATATTTAACTACTTTAGACCCTACACAAAAAAACGTACCTCTTTAAGCTTTGGCTCATATCCCGCCATATCGTTAGCAGATGCAAGAAACAAACGCGCCACAGCAAGAGAATTACTCGCAAAAGAGATTGACCCAAAAGAACACCGCGAAGATGCCAACCGTTTAAATGATATAGCCCATAACAATACACTGGAACATATCGCCGAAAAATGGCTAGCTGTAAAAAAAACAACTGTCACTCAAAATCATGCAACAGATACTTGGCGTTCACTAGAACTTCATATATTCCCAGAATTAGGCAAAATACCTATACATAAAATTACTGCGATAAAAACCATTGAAATCCTTGAACCTATTGCCGCCAAAGGTAGTTTAGAAACGATAAAACGCCTCTGCCAACGACTCAATGAAATAATGGTTTACGCTGTCAATACAGGCATTATTTCAAGTAACCCACTAACGGGTATAAGCAAAGCCTTTCAGTTACCCACAAAACAGCATTTACCGACCCTGAAACCTGAGCAACTCCCCTTGCTAATGAAAACAATATCTCAAGCAAGTATCAAATTAACAACACGATGCCTTATTGAGTGGCAATTACGTACAATGGTTAGACCCAGTGAAGCAGCTGGCACACGCTGGGATGAAATTGATTTTGAAAATGGGCTTTGGAATATCCCCATAGAGCGTATGAAACAAAAGAAGGCACATACTATCCCACTAACCCCGCAATGTTTAGAATTACTAGACGTTATGCACCCTATTAGCTCTCGTAGTGAATTCATTTTTCCCTCAGATAGAAATCCAAGAACACACACCAACGCCCAAACTGCCAATATGGCACTAAAACGAATGGGATTTGACAAACAATTAGTCGCACATGGACTAAGATCACTAGCCAGCACCGTACTTAATGAAGAAGGTTTTGATGCTGATGTAATTGAAGCCGCATTAGCCCATACTGGCAAGAACGAAGTACGTAACGCTTATAACAGAGCCAACTACCTTGAGCGCAGAAAGCCTGTTATGATTTGGTGGAGTGATTATATTGATAAAGCTGCCACGGGCAATATGAGTTTGGCGGGGAAAAAAGGACTTAAAATAGTCGATTATGCCACATCACCTAAATTAGCCTCTGCTTGACCTGCCAACGCTTTAATAACGGCTTGTGCAATATCATCAGCATTAGGGTTAATATTAGCAGATACGCGGGGAGCCTTTAATTGCTGAAAAATTTCCCCCTGCCGATGTTGCTGTACTTCACCATAGCTATATAAGGTTGTTAAAACATCTTCATGCCCTAAATTCTGGCTCCAGGATTTAAACTCTTCAGGTGTTTGGCAAAGCTTTTGGCCAAGAGTAACCAGAGTTTTACGAAAACTATGCGGATTAAAATAAGGTAAATCAGATGATTCAAAAGCATCACGAAAAATTGTGCGTATAGGGGAAGCAGTACTCCAGTGCTCTTTTTTAAACCCCGATGCTTTAAAGGTTCTATCATCACCTGTAATCACATTGGTTTTAGGAAACAAGGGATCATCGTTCCCCCAAAGCAACTCCTCTCTGAGATAATGCACCCAATCAATTACAATTTTCTGAATATCATCCCCAACAGGAAAAAAGAACGTTGTAAAAGTCTTACTGAATTTAGTTTTCACCTCTCGCGCATCCTGAAATACACTATTACCTATAATATCAACATGCTTTAATTTCATAGAAGCAATAGCACTATCCCTAGCACCTGTTAAAATACCAAAAGCAATAAGGCTACGATTGCGTCGCTCTATATCTGAATTATTTGGCATAGTCTCAATAACATGCCTAATTTGTTCCATTGTAGGAACTGGCGTTTCCCTACGCGCCGTTGCAATACGAACTTCTTTTTCTGATAAATTAAAATATTCCGTATCAGTATAATTAATACGCGACTTATACCCTGCTTGCATAGCTAACCACTGAAAAAAAGTTTTCAACTGCCTCAAGGTAGAATTTAGTGTTGCCTTACTTAATTCCTTACCTGTTTGCTGATTTTTTTGCTGGGCAAGATGTTTTTTAAATCCTACCGCCTGCTCAAAATGAAATGTCTTAAAATCACGGTATTTTGTATAAGATTCAAAGCGACTAACTGCCTTAGCGACCGCATCAACTGAAGCCTCATTTTGTCGCTTAGCTTCTTTAAGAAATATAAAATATTGACGCTTAATACGCTCATTATTTGCATTGTGTTTTATCATCGTTTTAACTCACTTTTTAAAGTCACTGTTTAAGAGGGGTTTAACACTCTCGTTTAATACCCGATTCAGGCTCAATCTTAAACGTAAATTCAGCATCCCCCAAAGTATAGTTTCAATTTTACCATAAATAATTATTGGGAAACTTCAGTTTAATAACAGCTTGGGCAATATCATCAGCACTTTGAGTAGCTGATGAAGAACGTGGGGATTTCAATTGCTGAAAAATTTCCCCTTGCCGATGTTGCTGCACCTCTCCATAGCTATATAAAGTCGTTAAAACATCTTCATGCCCTAAATTCTGACTCCAAGATTTAAACTCTTCAGGTGTTTGGCAAAGTTTTTGCCCAAGAGTAACCAGTGTTTTACGAAAACTGTGCGGATTAAAATACGGCAAATCAGCCGATTCAAAAGCATCACGAAAAATAGTACGTATAGGCGAAGCCGTACTCCAATGCTCTCGTTTAAACCCTGACGCTTTAAATATTCTATCTTCACCTGTAATTACATTGGTTTTAGGAAACAAGGGATCATCATTCCCCCAAAGCAACTCCTCTTTAAGATAATGCACCCAATCAACAACAATTTGTTGAATATCATCCCCGACGGGAAAGAAAAATGTCGTAAACGTCTTACTGAATTTAGTATTCACCTCTCTCGCATCCTGAAATACACTATTTCCAATAACATCCACATGCTTTAATTTCATAGAAGCAATGGCACTATCTCTCGCGCCCGTTAAAAGCGTAAAAGCAATAAGGCCACGATTACGCCGTTCTATATCTGACTTATTCGGCATAGACTCAATAACATGCTTAATTTGCTCCATTGTAGGAATTGGCGTTTCCCTACGCGCCGTTGCAATACGAACTTCTTTTTCTGATAAATTAAAATATTCCGTATCAGTATAATTAATACGAGACTTATACCCAGACTGCATAGCCAACCACTGGAAAAAAGTTTTTATATGCCTCAGCGTAGAATTAAGCGTTGCCTTGCTTAATGGTTTACCTGTTTGCTGATTTTTTTGCTGAGCAAGATGCTTCTTAAATCCTACCGCCTGTTCAAAATGAAATGCCTTAAAATCTCGGTATTTTGTACAAGATTCAAAGCGACTAACTGCTTTAGCTACTGCATCAACAGAAGCTTCATTTTGTCTCTTAGCTTCTTTAAGAAATATAAAATACTGGCGTTTAATACGCTCATTATTTGCATTGTGTTTTATCATCATTTTAACTCACTATTTAAAGTCACTGTTTAAGAGGGGTTTAACACTCTCGTTTATGTGTTTTAGTGCCTTCGGTAATGTGATGTCCAATTTCCCCTGAACACTGTCTAATTTAGCGATATTAAAGTACTTATTGATAATGCCATCACATGTTGGGCAGATACCAATCAAGCGCCCAAGCCGTTCATTTATTGGCTCATAATCAACCATTTTTTCAGCAGGTATCTTAGGTACTCGACAACGTACACAATAAATTTCAAACGGCTGACATTTACGTTTATTACTCTTTCTTTTTTCCTGTAAATAACTTTTTAATTCAGAACCAAGAATTAAAATAGGGCGTTTATTATCATTAGTAGCTAACCCACCTTTAACCCATAAACGCACTGTGTTTTTATGGACAGAAAATAAATTAGCGACCTCCTCCACCGTATAATTACGATGGATTTTTGCCAGATTAGGGTTAAGACGCTTAGCCATTATTTTTCACAACGACTAGCTTTTATTTTTTCCGCTACCCAATCATCTACCTCCTCTTCTATCCAGCCAACAGCCCTGCCTCCTAGAGAAATAGGAGCAGGAAATTCATTTTTAGAAATGCGTAAATAGATAGTGCTACGTGATAAACCTGATTTATCTTTAACAGTGGGAAGTCTTACTATTTTGTGTGACATGTTTGGCTCTCTTAAACGATTAGTGGAAAAGAGAGAATATCTGGGCGATTTGGGCGATAAAATTCCAATTACCGCCCAATACTCAATTAGAGTATTGATTACAAAACAATAAGATATAGATTTTCAAGATAGCTTTGAGTTAAGGCAAGGGAACTGAATTTAGAATAGAATTATTGAGATAAAATAAATACTACAAATAAAACAACAACTTAATAACTCATATTTTGGGCGCAAAAATTCCGCCCAACTTTGTTACTTAACCATGTTTTTACGAATAGTTTCAGCGTCCTTAGCGTTGGCAATATCCATTTTAGCGATTTGAAGTGAACACCACTTATTAGATTTAGTAGGGTTCTGTTTTTTAAGCTGTACATACGCATCTTGCCAACCCTGATACATCATTTGAGTTTCAAGCTTACGAGCTTCACGCTTATTAGTTAATGGGATATAGCTTTTACCTTGCCTTAATGGCTCACGATTGAGCAAATCATCAATAGCATCTTGGTCAATAAAAAGCTGTTCTCGCTCAAAATATAAAACCTCATCAACAGGAACAGTATGCTGATTAATTTCCAGCGACAAATCTAAACTATTCAAAGTCACCCAGCGCCGACCTTTAGCAGCTTTTAGCATACCCAACTTAATCACAGGTTGATTGACTGTGAAGGCAATTTTATCTTTTAACCCTAACAATCCCGCAATCACCTTAGACAGCCGCTTAATATCAGTCTGCCATTGCTGTAATTGCACTAAAGGAATTTGCACCCGCCCCATTTGGCTTTGCATCTCAACATCATCACAAACAATAAAGGCACGGGTTAAAACAGGATCATCATGAATAAGCGTGATAACATCCATAAAACAATGATTCTCACACGCATGACACTCAATAGACTGAGCAGCAGAAGCACGCACAAGCAACCCAGCCTTTAAAAGTACTTCTAATGCACCTTCAGGGTATTTTTGTACAACACCCCAGCCAATAATAATAGGCTTATTTTCTGCGCGTAAATGCGCCAATAACGCCAGTAAAACATCATTAAAAGTCATTATGCTCAAGGTTGAGGTTCAATACCCGACTTTTCTAATATCTCACGAATTTTTAAATCATCGCCATCATGCCCCAGCGCACAAGAATTAGGATAAGTAATATTAAAGGTACGTGTCTTGGCGCGCCTGCCGACGGTAGGTTCAAAAATTACTTTTACACGGGTTTGAGTCACAAAATATGCAGGTGGATTCAATTCTTCCAATAATTCATAAACCGCTTGAGGGTTATTTTTAGTATGAGCCTCTAATGAAATGCGCCGTTTACCACCATGCTTTAATGTAAGTCGTAACTGAGTCACCATAATTTTCTCAATACCCGATTCAGGCTCAATCTTAAACGTAAATTCAGCATCCCCCAAAGGATCTAAATCATAAACCCGCTTATCAATCCTACCGTTACTTAGCGTCTCTAAATTAAGAATTGTTCTAGCAAATATTCTCTGCAACTCAGGTACAGCTTTCGTATTTTTAGGAGCATAAATATCTAACGCCCCTTCTTCTTCACAATAAACAAAAATAATTTCAAAAGCAGGATGTCGGGCGCGTGTTTTTAAAGCATCGCTCTCCCACTCAACAGCCGTCAAACCAAAATCTTCAGGATAAGCAAAAAAATACTCTTTATTATGCCGACGGTAAGGCTCCACCTGGCAGTTTCTACCGCGTCCCTCATTCTTATGAAAAAAAGCACTAATCTCATCAGCTAAGGCTTTAATCGCACTCTCATCAACATTCGGCGGCACATTGGGCAAATCATTCCGCCGCTTCCAATACGAACTACTCACATTATCCGCATGCAGGAACATAGTCGCCCCCACCCAGTAAGTATGCTTCTCAAGAAAAGCCCACATCACTTTGGCATGAAAACCTTCAAATTCAGCAACATGCTCTACAAAAGTCTCATCATTATAAAAATGCGCTTCATCTATCAAAGCCGCTATACCACCCTCACAGGCCATCGCATGTATATCCTGAAACTCCGCTTCCATAACGGCTTGCTGTGCTTCAGGTAAAGCCGTAAAAGCAAGAAAAATACGATCAACCTCCTTTTCTTTTAAAGCACTAAAATCAACATCCAGCTCAACCGCCTTAGCACTAAAGTAGCTGACTAATTGATGATTCGGGACATGCCTAAAAAAATGTTTATGTGAATATTGACTAGCCAAGCATTATCTCCAAATAACCACAAAAAAGAACCTAGAGTTATTATGCCGGATATTATCGGAAGGTATAGGAATATTTGTTATATCATAACCCTCACAACCGTAACGAAAATTTAACACTTCATACTTATCAAAGCCAAGTTATGCCAACATTAGAATTTAAGGGAAAGCAGTATATTTATTCACACCATCATTCTGTTCCATTTCGTGAATTACTGGTTGATAAAAAAAAATCTATGCCTGCTAGCGGAAAAAAGCCGAGTCTGGATGATAACCTGATTATTCACGGCGATAATCTTCACGCCCTAAAAGCCCTAATGCCGCAATATGCAGGAAAGATTAAGTGTATCTATATTGATCCCCCCTATAACACGGGTAATGAGGGCTGGTGCTATAACGATAATGTTAATTCACCACTGATGAAGGAATGGATCAGTAAAAACGCTAATCCAGTGGATAAAGAAGATATGCAACGCCATGATAAGTGGCTATGTATGATGTACCCGCGCCTTAAATTACTACATGAATTACTGGCGGATGATGGTGTTATTTTTGTCAGTATTGATGATAATGAATTAAATAATTTACGTGGGGTTATGGATGAAATTTTTGGAGAAGAGAATTTTATAGGTATGTTTATAATTAATTCATCGCCTAGTGCCATAGATTATGGTCATATTGCTAAAACACATGATTACGCTTTGTTTTATGCCAAAGATATATTGATGACAGAAACTCACTATCTACGTGAAGAAGATAAAGTATTTAAGTATAAAGATGAAATTGGCTCTTTTAATATCTACCCTTTATACAATGGCAACGTAGCGTTCAACCCTAAAACCAGACCAAATTTATTCTATCCGTTCTATCTGAACACAGATAATAAAATTGAAGATGACTTTTATGAGATAGATATTGAAAAACGTGATGGGTGGGTTGAAGTTTACCCTGTTATATCCCGAAAAGATGGAGTTCAACGAGTTTGGCGATGGGGAAAACCAAAATCTATCGAAAACTTGAACAAAGAAATAGTAGGTTATAAAACTGAGGATGGGGAATATAGGATAGTTCAAAAAAGCAGATTAACTGGAAAGGTAATTCGCTCCTTACAATTAGATAAAGAAATTTCAAGTAGGCGTGGAACGTCAGAAGTAGAAGAAATTTTCAAATCTAAATCTTTCTCTTTTCCTAAACCTATAGAATTACTGAAAAGATTTATTGCAGTCAGTACCGATAAAAATTCAATAGTTTTGGATTCATTCGCTGGTAGCGGTACAGCCGCCCACGCGGTTTTAGCCTTGAACAAAGAAGACGGTGGTAATCGTAAATTTATCCTTGTGGAAATGGAAGATTATGCGAATAGCATCACGGCTGAGCGCGTTAGACGGGCAATACAAGGCTATGCATTTACGGGCATAGACAAACAGGAATTATTGAATGAAAAAATCAACTTTAGCCAACTAAAAAACGCCAATAAATTGCTGAAAAAAGTAGAACTTATCGAATTCCAACAAGCCGACACATTCGATAAAATCAGCAAAACTCTTAAAGATGGCACGTTAATTGTCACGGGTGAGACCAACGTGACAGACAAAAAGGCGGGCTTAGGTGGCAGCTTCACCTTTTGCGAACTAGGCAATGAAATCAGCATTGAAAAAATCATTACAGGCGAATCCCTGCCCGATTATGGCGCATTGGCTAAATACGTATTTTACACTGCAACAGGCAAAAGCCTTGACGGTCATGCCAAGGAAAAATTGGATTATTTTGTGGGCGAAACCGATTTGTATGAAGTGTATTTGATTTATAAACCCGATATTGCTTTTTTACGCGGCAATGATTCTGCACTGAATTACATCAAACTTAAAGCTATTGCTGCCCGTAATAGCAAAAAGGAAAAGCTGGTTTTTGCTACGGCTAAATATATGGGACAAAAAGAGCTTTCCAGCCAAAATATTACCTTCTGCCAGTTACCTTATGCCATTCATAAGGTCGTGGGGGCTTAGAGAACATGGAACTTAAAGATTATCAAATCAAGGTACTGGACTATCTGGAAAGTTATCTTAGTGAATTAAAAACTCAGAAAGACGAAAAACAGGAGTATTTTGAATTTCAACAGCATAAAGGCAACAAGGCAGCCGTGCCGCCCGAAAAATCCGATTATTGCCAGCTTGCATGGCAATCCCTAAAAGCAAAAATGGCAGTTTATCGCGCTAACTACACCGTGCGAAATGATGGCATGGCGCGAAATATCCCCAATATTTGCTTCAAAGTACCCACAGGCGGTGGAAAAACTCTGCTTGCAACTGCTGCAATTCAGCGTATCAATCAGGATTATTTTAAGCGCAATAACGGCTTTGTGTTGTGGATTGTACCGAGTGACACGATTTACAGCCAGACCAGTAAACAGCTTAGAAACAAAGAACATCCTTATCGCCAAATGCTGGATAGAGCCAGCGGTGGTAGAACGCTTATTCTGGAAAAAAATGATAGCTTCAGCGCACAGGATGTAAAGGATAATCTGTGCATCATGTTATTAATGCTGCAAGCCAGTAATCGCCAAAATAAAAATACCTTGAAAATGTTTAAGGACAGTGGTCGGTTTGAAAGTTTCTTTCCGCAGTTGGATGACTATAACGCGAATAACCGGCTACATTCAGCTGTGCCGAATCTTGATCCAGCGGATTTATTGGAAGGTGGGCACAATGTCATCTCCGGTATTTCTATCAAACATTCGTTGGGTAATGTGCTGCGCTTATTGCGACCGATTGCTATATTTGATGAAGGTCACAGAGGCGCAAGCAAGCTGGCACAAGAGACCATCAATTCATTTAATGCTTCGTTTATTGTCGAACTCTCCGCCACCCCCAAAGATCATAGTAATGTGCTGGTCAATGTAGGTGGGCAGGAATTAAAAAAAGAGCAAATGATAAAACTCCCTATCAATGTCACTTCTTATGGAGAAGCGAACTGGCAGCACACGCTTAATCAGGCGCACGCAAAAACCATTGAGCTAAATAAATTAACCGCAAAATATCAGGCCGACGAAGGCCGATATATCCGCCCCATTATGGTGATTAAAGCAGAACCGAGAAGGCAAGGGAGTACTTATGACCATGTGGGGGCTATAAAGTCTTATCTGATAAAAAACCTAAATGTGCTGGAAGCTGAGATACGCATTAAGCTATCAGAAAAAAACGAACTGCGTGATGATGATCTTTTCGATAAATTATGCCCTGTGCGCTATATCATTACTAAAGACGCACTCAAAGAAGGCTGGGATTGCTCTTTTGCTTATGTGTTAGCAATTTTATCTAATTCAAGAAGTGAAACCGCTCTCACCCAATTTATCGGGCGCGTATTGCGCCAACCACATGCCCTTGAAACCTCAATCCCTGCGCTTAACCAATGTTATGTTTTCTGTGATAATGCAGATGTGAATAGTGCGGCTAATGGCATTAAAAAAGGCTTGGAAGAGGAAGGGATGGGCGATGTTTCCGATCAGGTCGTGACAGGAGGCGATGGTGCTACTGGCAAAGAAAAAGCAACACTACAGCGGTTAAAAAAATTTCAAGGTACAAAGATTTTTTTGCCGTCACTTAATGTTATTCGTGATGGGAAGCCAGCTAAGTTTGATTATTACGCGGATATATTAGGCGATATTCAGTGGGAGACCTATTGCTTTGAGAAGCTGGATAATATAGCTCTTGAGGATAAAGAAGAACTGGATTACCAGAACCAGACGGTGGATTTGAAAAACGAAAAAATCGGACACTTCGATATTTTCACAGGCGAGAAACAAACCGAACACATAAGCAATGAAGTCAGTATAACCCTAATGGTTAGTCAGCTTATGGAAAAAGTTCCAAACGCTTGGCAAGCCTACCGTATTATTGAGCATGTATTATCAGACTTGCGAACTAAAGGGGTCAGTGAAGCAAAATTAGCCCGTAATTCCGTATTTATAGTAGAAGAAATCAAAAAGGATTGTTTCCGCTGGATGCTGGAGCAGTCAGAAGTCATTTTTAGAGGCAAACTGGATGATGGAATAATTTTTTTACATTTACTTGCCGAGCCGTTGTTAACATTAAACTGGCAAATGGCTGAAACAGTAGAAGTACAGCGTAACAGCAATGAAACTGCCGTCACCCTCGAAAAAAGCATGTTTCAGCCTCAATATCTTTCTAATTATAACAAGCTGGAAGAATCCGTCGCTTACGCAATCAATAACAAAGATGTTGTGGAGTGGTGGCATAGATTAGCCGTAAAAGGTACGGAATACAGCATACAGGGCTGGAAGCGCGAAAAAATATATCCTGATTTTCTGGTGAAGCTGGAAGCGGACAAAGAGGGCGTAGAGCGGCTTTACTTCGTAGAATCTAAAGGCGAATACTTGGAAGGCAATAAAGACACCAGCTACAAGCAAGAATTATTTAATACTATCAACGCTACTTTAATGGGGGATATTAAGCCAAAAGGCGAAGTGGAGCTGATAAACGGCAAAGAGAAAATGTCTTTTCACATGGTGTTTGAGAATGAATGGCAGAATGAACTTAACAAGTTGTTGGTGGTGAGTAATTAAAGGTCGGATTTTTTTCAATTATGTGCAAGGTGGTGATTGATAATATTGCTTTAAACTGCCAAGCCCTTAATTTACTTTGTAGTCATGATAATGCAAACTATCAAAGAACAAGACTGGAAAACATTACCCGAATCAGCGCAAAAGGAAGCCTATGACTTTTTTCTGTTTATTAAGCAGCGTTACGCAATACAAACCGGCAAAGAAAAAGCGGAAACAATCGCCTTTTCAAATCATAATGCAATTACCATAGATGAATGGTTAGATGATAAAGAAGATGACCTATGGAAGCAAATATTGCAATGTTGTTTTATGTGAGTTTGTGCCAGCGACTTTAAAAACCAGTAAAAAAAGACCTGTACTCGTTTTTAAAGATAACCTGCCTTATTAAGGTGGCATCCCTAAAATATCAAAACTAATGTTAAGGAAGCCTTTATCAGCGTGAGGTGTTTAGAAGCCAAAAATGTGCTAAAATGCTTTTCAAATTAAGAGTGATATTTTGCTTTAGTAACACTCATAGTAACATCGCGTGCTCTTGTTGGTGTATTAGGTAATATATAACAGGTAGATAGGTGGCAAGTTCAGCTTCCCCCGTCCCACCAACACAATGTTTTACAAGATTCACAAAAGACCCGATACACCTTGTTAA
>NZ_BDMN01000314.1 GCF_002189065.1 Bathymodiolus platifrons methanotrophic gill symbiont | reverse complement strand
GCATGGTTATCAGGTTTACCTGTGAAAACCCTCTAGCTTTACGCATGGCAGTAAAGAAACTGATAATTTCATCTTTGCTTAAGTGTCGCTCCCTGGCGGCTTCTTTGCCACCCTCGTCTGATAGGTCGAAAGCTGCTGCTGGATTATTCAGAGCAATGTGGCGTTTAATCGCATAATCAAACATGTGCTTAAGAATGCGCAGCACGTCATTAGCTACCGTAGGCGCGCCACGATCAACAACGGCTTTCAATATTGCATCAATGTGCATGGGCTTTACATCAGAAACAGCCATGCTACCGATATAAGGTTTAATATCCTTTTCTATTTTTGATCTGATTATGTTTGGGTGCTTCCAGTTCCCTATAATACGATCATTAAAATATTTGTCTGCTAATTGCCCGGCTGTTAAAGCATTTTTCTTTGCCTCTCGCTTTGCAACTGATTGCGCTTTTAATTCCTGTTTTTCGCCTGCTACATCATGTCCAAGCGATACTTTTGCTGAAAGTTCTTTTACTTGTTTGCGTGCATCGGCTAATGATAGTTGTCCATAATTACCTATGTTCATTACACGCTGTTTACCTGCATACCTGTAACGATACCGCCATATAGGTATAGCGAATGTATTCCTGTAACTTAAATAAAGCCCGCCGCCATCACTTTTGCCCTCAAAGCGTACATTGTTTTTTATCCAGGATTTTATTTGGATGTCTGTTAGTTTTGCCATGCTCACACCTTTAAGTACAAACTGTTTAGCTATTATGTACCACCAAATTTGTACCAATTGGTATGTTGGTACAACATTAATTGTGCGACATAATGAAACTGGATGCAACCGTAAGACATAAAAAAACCGCTAAAATAGCGGCTTTTGTGTGATTTTGATACTTGGTGGGGCGGGGTAATACTTTACTCTATATTCTGTACTTGTTCGCGCATTTGTTCTATGAGTACTTTAAGCTCTATGGAGATCGCTGTCATCTCTTTATCTGCTGATTTTGAGCCTAGGGTATTCGCTTCTCTATTCATTTCCTGCATTAGGAAATCCAGGCGGCGGCCAATGGGTTCATTTTGCTCTAAAATACGCAAGACTTCCATGATGTGGGTGTCTAGTCTATCCAGTTCTTCATCTACATCTAGTTTTTGGGTTAATAACACCATCTCTTGCTCAACCCGGTCATTATTTGGTTCGGCAACTAATTCGGCAATATGGTGTTTGAATTTAGCACGTAAGTGCTCTAAAACCTGGGGCATACGGCTCGGGGAGTCGCTATTTTTGCGAAAGCTTGTTTTGGGCATCCCAGCCCAAGCAAGCAGCAAAAACTTAACGCGACCACTTATGCCTCCGGCGGCCCCGATTCGTCCTCGTCACCTCGTCCCGACCCAACAAGGGGTCGGAACATAGGCTCCAAATGACTTGACGCCGTGTCGGATGGCCTTTTATTTTGTCTCCACCTTCGCTAACGCTCAGACTCCGACAAAACAACGGCCCTACGGCTATCGCGGACTAAAAATCATCACTTCGCTTAGGCTCCGTTTCCCTGATTTTCAGCGGATGATGGGCTTTAATCATCTCTTTATCTGCTGATTTTGAGCCTAGGGTATTCGCTTCTCTATTCATTTCCTGCATTAGGAAATCCAGGCGGCGGCCAATGGGTTCATTTTGCTCTAAAATACGCAAGACTTCCATGATGTGGGTGTCTAGTCTATCCAGTTCTTCATCTACATCTAGTTTTTGGGTTAATAACACCATCTCTTGCTCAACCCGGTCATTATTTGGTTCGGCAACTAATTCGGCAATATGGTGTTTGAATTTAGCACGTAAGTGCTCTAAAACCTGGGGCATACGGCGTTGTGCCTGGTTCACCAGTTTTTGTAGTTTCACACAGCGACTGGAAATTAACTGGCTTAGCTGTGCGCCTTCACGTTGTCGTGCCAGTAATAAATTATCAGTAGCTGACTCTACTAGTCTAAGCAAGGTTTGTAATAAGGCCGCTTTATCACTTTCTTTTTCAATTTGAATGCCAGGGAAGGCCAGAACCTCAAGCGCTGAAAATGCCTGGGGTTTGTTTATCAGCTGTTCTATTTCCTGTGTTGTGGATAATAAAGCAGTAACAGCATCCATATCAATGGTTAGTTTTTGTTGTGCAAAACTATGTTTTTTAAAGCTCAGACTACATTCGATCTTCCCACGTTTTAGTTTGTCACTGATGCCGTGGCGTATATTCGGTTCAGCAAAGCGAAATCGCTCAGGAATTTTTAAATTGATATCGCAGTAGCGGTGATTGACTGAGCGCAATTCGCAGTTAATCGTCAGGTTTTCAAAATCCATTTCACTATTGGCAAAAGCCGTCATGCTGTTAGTCATCTGTTGGGTCTTGTAAAGATGGTGTTGTAAGAAAGAATTGTTGTAATAATTGTTTTGTATCTGCCATGCCCTGCTCAAGATTTTTAATGATTTCGGGCATGGTTATTTCACCTGCTGATTTTCCTGCGGCCCAATTTGCAATAACAGCTATGCAGGCATAAGGGATTTCTAGTTCTCTGGCTAATGCTGCTTCAGGCATACCGGTCATACCCACCAAATCACAGCCATCTCGTTGCATGCGTGTAATTTCTGCTGATGTTTCCAGGCGCGGGCCCTGAGTGCAGCCATAAACACCATCTGCCTGAATATTAAGCTGAAGGTTTTCTGCATTTTGAATGATTTGCTGGCGTAAATCGGGATCATAAGGGTTAGTGAAATCGATATGATGGACTGCTTCTGAATCTTCTGCAAAAAAAGTGTGCTTTCTGCCGTAGCTATAATCAATAATTTGCTCGGGAATCGCTATACGGGCAGGATACATTTCAGGCGTTATACCTCCTACTGCCGCAACCGCAATGATTTGTTCTGCTCCGGCCTGTTTCAAAGCCCAGAGGTTGGCTCGATAGTTTATTTTATGCGGGGCAATCGTGTGAGGGTCACCATGACGTGCCAGGAAAATAATTTTTTGTCCATTAAATTCGCCGATAGTACAGGCAGAAGAGGGGCTCCCATAAGGTGTCTGATAGGTTTTTTGTTCAATGATGTTTATCGATTCTATTTGAGTGAGTCCGGAACCGCCAATAATTGCAGTTGTTTTCATGGTATAAAAATAGAGTAGGTAATATGTTTGTGATCAGCAGGAGTGCAATAGCTTTAGAGGCTGTGAAAGTATCAACTTTTAGCCTCCCCCCTTGAGAAGGGGGGATTGAGGGGGGATCGTATAAAAATATAAGTCATTGATATTGTCTGATTAGTTTTAATAGATCAAACCTCCCCTAACCCCTCCTTAACTAAGGAGGGGGATTTTATTGAATACATTCACTTTCCCGCATTGCGCTAGCTCCATGCGGGCTACCATATAGTTTCGGGTTTTTATTAACTGAAGTTTCCCAATAATTATTTATGGTAAAATTGAAACTATTCATCACTTCGCTTAGGCTACGTTTCCCTGATTTTCAGCGATCGTATAAAAATATAAGTCATTGATATTGTCTGATTAGTTTTAATATATCAAACCTCCCCTAACCCCTCCTTAACTAAGGAGGGGGATTTTATTGAATACATTCACTTTCCCGCATTGCGCTAGCTCCATGCGGGCTACCATATAGTTTCGGGTTTTTATTAATAGTGTGCCTTAATTTAGGAATGTATTGTTATGCACAGATAAACTTAGCGGGCTATGCACAAGCATATATCCCTGCTGCATTACGTAAATAGCCCTTGTAATCCATGCCATAGCCATATAAATAATGGTCGGCTACTGATAAGCCTATAAAATCCGCTTGTATGGGTTTGCTTTTATTCAATTGCTTTTCGACTAACACTGCACTGTAGATCTGGCTAGCGCCTTGCTCCTGGCAATACTGGTAAATGGCTTCAAGCGTGAGTCCTTCATCAAGAATATCATCAATAATAAGTATAGTCCTGTTTTTCAGTGAGCTGATGGGTTTTTGTAGCCAGTTTAACTCATTACCACTAGTTTGCTCACCATAGCGACTAACATTAATAGCGTCGAGAGTTAGTGGAAAGTTGAGTCTAGGCATTAACTTTCCAGTGGTTACAATACCGCCATTCATAACACAGAGTATGAGCGGGTTAGTTGTTGCCAGGCGGGAATTAATGTCTTCTGCCATTAAATCTAGCGCAGCCTCAACTTCAGTTTCTGTATGCAGTAATCGGGCGTGTTTTTGTATTAGTTCAATTTCATTAAGCATAAGTTTCAGATAACCTGGTAAGTTGCTGACTTATAGATTTCCATTTTAAGCTGTTTTTAAGATCTTGTTGAGTAAAACTATTTTTGCCTAGCATAGCTAATAAACGCTGATCACGAATAGAGTTTTGTTCAATCGGAGTGGCCTCTAAAACCTGCTCTGCAGCAGATTCATTATTACACACCAAAATCATATCACAGCCTGCTTGACGTGCAAGTTTGGCTCGCTCAGTAAAATCACCGACAGCCGCTGCTCCTTCCATGCTTAGGTCATCACTAAAGACAGTGCTATTAAATCCCAGTTGCTTGCGTAAAATTTCGTTTATCCAGATAGCTGAAAATCCTGCTGGTAGCTCATCAATAGCGGGATAGGCTACATGTGCCGGCATAATACCTTCTAATCCTTCATTAATCAGTTGCTTGAAAGGTAAAATATCTTTATGGTAAAGGCTGTCAAAATCTCGATCATCTACTGGTAATACCAGATGAGAGTCCAGCGCTACGGCGCCATGTCCCGGAAAGTGTTTGCCAATAGCCGCCATCCCTGCGCTGCGCATGCCCTTTCTATAACTGCTTGCGAGTTGGCAGGCCTGTTCAGGATCTTGAGAAAAAGAACGGTTGCCAATGATTTGACTAACGCCGCAGTCTATATCTAACACGGGAGCAAAACTAAAATCTACGCCTAATGTCAGTAGTTCGGCTGCCATTAACCAGCCCGCATCTTCGGTTAATTCAGGTTCATCTGCATAAGCGGCTGCAGGCGGCAAGCGAGTAAAGCCATTCTGAAAGCGTTGTACCCGGCCACCCTCCTGGTCGACGGCAATGAGAATAGGGCCACTTCTAGCGGATTTAATTTGCTGATTTAATTCAGATATTTGTCTAGGAGACTCGTAGTTACGGGCAAATAAAATAATAGCGCCGGTATTAGGGTGAGCAATTTTTTCTTTATCATATTGACTGAGTGTTGTGCCCGTAATATCAATCATGATGGGACCAATAGCGAATTGTTTTTTCATTATATTAGGCGTGAAATTTTAGGTTTTGCTAAAGCACGAAGTATAGTACTCAGTGGATTGATAAGCAGCGTGCACGGAATAATTTGTCGAAGTAATTCTGTGCACGCTCCTAAGATCTAATGAACATTATAAACAATCTTTGCTATCATCAGTGTTAGAAAACTATTTCAGTAGAAAAATGACTACCAGACTAATTAAAGCCTTACTACTTTTTATGCTCACTAGCTTCCTGCTTATAAGCTGTAGTGAGACTGACCCGATCATGAAAGATATACGCCGGCAGGGCAAATTAATTGTATTGACGTTTAATTCGCCAACAACTTATTATCTAGGGTCAGGTGATGTTCCGACAGGTTTTGAATATGACCTGACTAAAGCGCTTGCTGATGCGCTGGGTGTCGAAGTGGAATATAAAATAGCTGATAATATTGAAGATATGTTGAGTGCTATTAACAATGGAGACGGGCATATTGCAGCCGCTGGATTGACTCGAACGGATGCGCGTGAGGTGAATTATCTTTTTGGTTCAGATTATAAAACCATACAACAACAAGTTGTCTGTCATCGGAAATCTAAAACACCAAAAGATATCAATGATTTGCTGACTCGATCAATATTAATTATTTCTGAAAGCAGTTATCAGGAAGCATTGCTAGAACAGCAAGCAAGCTACCCTGAACTACAATGGCAAACCACCAGTGAACTATCAACAGAGCAAGTACTGGAAAAACTGGTTAAAAGAGAGATTGATTGTACGGTGGTGGATTCAAATATTTTTTCTTTGAATCATCGCTATTATCCTTCTCTGAAAGTTGCTTTTCCATTTTCTGAGAAGCAGAGCCTGGCATGGGTGCTTCCATCAGAGTCAGCAGCTTTCAAACAGTATATTGCTGACTGGTTTGCGAAAGTTGAAAATAATGCAATTTTAAATATTATCAATGAACGCTATTATGGTTATGTTGATATGTTTGATTTTTATAATAATCATGTATTCTTAAAGAGAATAAAAACGCGTCTACCAAAGTATGAATCTGCGTTTAGAGAAGTCTCGGAGCAATATCAGGTTCCCTGGACTCTACTGGCTGCCCAGTCTTATCAAGAGTCTCACTGGAATGCAGGCGCACGTAGTCATACCGGTGTTAGAGGGTTGATGATGCTGACCCAGACTACAGCCAAGGCGATGGGCATAAAAAAGCGTACCGACCCAATGCAAAGTATCAAAGGCGGAGCAAAATATCTGAGCAAGATGCTTAAAAGAGTTCCTGAGGATGTGGCGGCAGAGGATCGTATCTGGTTTGCCCTCGCAGCATACAATGTTGGCTTCGGGCATTTACTGGATGCTAGAAAGCTGGCCAGAGATTTAGGGAAAAGCCCCAGCACCTGGCATGACATAAAAGAGGTGTTCCCCTTATTAAGTCATAAAAAATACTACAAAAAACTGAAATACGGTTACGCCAGAGGCTCTGAGCCGGTCAAATATATTGATCGAATACGTTACTATCAGGATGTGTTGGTTAATGCTCTGGTTACAGGGTAATTTAGGCTCCTGGATTTTACGCTTGCCTGGAATGTACTGCACTGCTCATGGAGCAGGTGCAGTATACCTGGGACTACTTCCTGTCTTTGTTCAAAACAACTTAACCAAAACTAATTTTTGCTTCCAGGTCGTTACGTGAATCTGCATTTTTAAGGGTTTCTTCCAGGCTTATCTGTTTAGCTTCGTACAATTCCAGCAAGGCATCGTCAAAGGTCTTCATGGCTTTGTTACCACTGGTTTTCATTGCTTCTTTAATTTCATTTAAGTCGCCTTTTAAAATTAAGTTGGCGATATGTGGTGTATTGATTATGATCTCAATTGCTGCGCAACGTTTGCCCTGTACGTCAGGGATCAGGCGCTGAGAAATAACTGCGTTCAGGTTGCTAGCAAGGTCCATAAACAATTGTCTATGATTTACCTGGGGAAACATATTGATAATACGTTCCATTGCCTGATTGGCATTATTGGCATGTAAAGTAGAAATGCACAAATGACCTGTGTTGGCGAGTTCTAAAGCGGCTTCCATCGTTTCGCGGGTGCGTATCTCCCCGATTAGAATAACATCGGGTGCTTCACGTAGGCAGGCCTTTAATGCGCGAGCGTAAGAGGCGGTATCGACTCCGACTTCTCGTTGATTAACAATAGATTTTAAGTTCGGGTGTGAGAATTCAACGGGATCTTCAATGGTTAAGATATGCCCGGCAACATTCATATTTCGATGATTAATCATTGCAGCTAAAGATGTTGATTTACCTGAGCCTGTACTACCCACCATAAGTAGTAGACCGCGTTTAGCTGTAATTAGTTCCGAGAGAATTTCAGGGAGTTTAAGTTCTTCAATAGTCGGGATAGTAGTAGGAATTAGGCGTAAAACGATACTAACGGTTCGGCGCTGAGAAAAGACATTAACTCGGAAACGGGCGCTATTATCGGCTAGGCTGATGGCAAAATCCAGGTCTTTGGTTTTTTCAAACTCCTCAATCTGCTCTTCATTCATAATGGCATAGGCCGCTGACTGCGTTAACCCGGGGGTCAGTAGGTAGTTATCTAGTTCAACTACGGACCCATGAATTTTTGTTTTGACAGGTGAGCCTGAGGTAATAAATAAATCTGAACCTTCCAGTTCTACAACCTTTGCCAGATAGGGCAAAATATCTAATTGTTCTGATGGAGCTTCACCAAAGACTTGTATGTCTTCCGGGATTGAGAGCGTGGGTCTCGGTTTGTGTTTATCTTTGCTGATAATGATAGTTATCTCATTCTCTTGCTCTGATAATTGAATAATAAATTCTTTTTTACCAAATAATGGCGCAGCAAACCGCAGTGTTTTATCAATAGAAAACTGTAATCTTTGCGTGTGGTCTGTCAGTTCAGTAAAAAGCTTATTTAGTATTTCACTGTTTAATGGGCTTACGCCAACTGCTTTTTCTTGATCTCCCAGACGCAAGCTAGGGGGGGGATCCTACATTTAATTGTAAGCTGTCGGCATTTTTTTCGACCATTAATTTTATATAGGGTGAAATATCCATAGCGCTTTTTAGGTTATGTGGTGGGCTGAATGTTGTTTTTTTATGGCTCATAAGGTTTTTTTGATTGTTATTATAATTATTTTATCCCTACAATCTGAACCAAGTGGGTACTTAATATCTCCGTGTAAAATTGTAGCGTCAACACCTTACGACTTAAATATATGATTTAGTTTATAGGTAGTAAATCTTTAGTTTATAAAGAGAGAAAACAAATGTGGTGCTTTTTTTTTGATGCTATATTGTGGTTTTATTGAATTACGTACGACATTCAAATATACTAAAACTTATTAATAATCAACACCTCAACGTCGTGAGGACATCGAAATGACCACATCAATCGTATTGCCAGAATCCCTACTGGATAAAATCAAAAAACGTGCAGCCGCAGAGAGCCGGAGCGTATCAAACATGATTCGAGTGATTTTGCTTAAAGCCTTATCAGCCTGAACCATCAGGAGGTTTTCAGGTGACGGAACGAAACAAAAATGGAACATTCAAGAAAGGCAAATCCGGAAATAAAGCGGGCAGAATAGCCGGTTCAGGTGTCACAGGTGAGCTACGCAAAGCAATCCTTGATAAATCACCAGAATTATTGCAAATGGTCATTGATAAAGCTTTAGAGGGTGGTGATGTAACCGCAGCGATGGCACTATTAAACAAAGTAATGCCAAGCCTTAAGGCGGCAAATGAGCCCATACAGTTTACGCTTGACGCAAGTAAGGGTTTATCCGGTACGGGTGAACAGATTGTACAGTCTATTGCTAATGGCAGTGTTCCACTTGATAGCGGCACACAATTATTAACTAGCCTTGCATCACTGGCTAAATTACAGGAAATGGACGAGCTAACCAGGCGCATTGGAGAAAAACAAATGACACTACTAAAAAAACGAGTTGAAAAACTGGAACAGACATTAACACCGCCTGGGTCTGTCTAGTGGGTGATGATTATTCTTAATGGCATCAGTGAGGAAGCTGGTATTCAACGTTGGATGAGTGAAACTAATAGTGATATTCCACCTGACAATATTATCTTTCGTGTGATTGTACCGGCATGACGTTGAAAAGGAGGATTGAAAAACTGGAATCACAAATCCCAACCGATGAAATAATTGAAGTCCTGGGAGTAAAAATGAAAATATCAGACTTTGTGGAAGCAATGAAGTTGGCAGAGGGTACAGCACTCAGACCACACTCTGAATCAAATAGGTGCGTTCAATGAACACAGCTTTGAAAAAAAACTTGAAGCTTCACTGCCTACACAGAATTCATTCGCCCATCTAACAAAGGAAGAGCTAGATGCTGACATATTTTCTCTCTGTAAAAAATTAGCGGCAGATGGTGTTGAACCTGGTTTGAGATTTGCGCTGTATTGCATACCAGTTCGTGCGTTCTGTAATGATGAATTATGGGTGCGAGATGCAAACCATCGTATCAGTGTATTCCAGAAGTTTTTGGGGATTGCACACAAACAAAATCTCCCAGAAAAAATAAAGGCAGTGTTCAGTCTTGGCTGGCGTAATGTTCCGATCCCTGAAAAAGATATTGAACTTACACTAAAGGCTTTACATGATACTGATTTAGGTGATGAATCTCCCTGGCTAGAAAGTTACATGAAATGTTCTGGTGTCGTGAATGAATATCATAGCTATCAATACCCAAAGCATTGAGGATATTTAACAAATCGTATTGAAGCACTGGAGAAAAACAAATGAGTATTCAAAGTAGGTTAGCCAGGCTAGAAAATTCAACCAGTATAAACACGATAAATATTGGCAATGAGTTGGAGAGGCTGAAGGCGTTGAGCTTGGCAGGAAAAGCACTGTCATCTAAAACTATTAATGATTATAAAAAAATGATTAAAGAGTGTGATAACCCTGAACTGGTGAAACTATACCAGGCAGCCATTCTCGCAGAAAGTTAAATAAAAATATCATGTCGGGAGGACATTATGAATGAATTAGAGCAAAAACAATCAGAACGCACAGAGCTAAAAACTAAGACCGATGTTGCAATAACTCGATATGAGAGCCAGACTAAAAGCGAGTGAATTACTTGGCAGGTCTCAAGGTGATTTTATTGATCGTAAAGAATTTCAGGCAGCTTAAGCATAACTTACGAGCAATCACTAAAAGGCCTGAAGCAGTGTGCTAACTTATTCAGTAATTAATTTAACAAATTGTCGAGATGACAATAAATTACCCGAAGCAGGTTTAATGAAATGTTAGAGCCTAGGTTAGAAATCTTTGCACAGGCATTAGCCTTTGGAAAATCACAGTCAGATGCTTATAGAGAGATGATTCCTAAATCAAAAGCCAAGGACGCAACTATTTGGGATAGCGCTAGTAAGCTTGCAGCGAAACCAGAGGTTATCCAGAGGGTTAAGGAGCTTCAACAGGAGTCTAAAGAAAGATTTCTTATTAGTGTAGGGCAAAAGAGAATGTGGCTTAATCAAGTTATCTCGCGATCATTACAAGCTGAAGAAGTATTTGATAACAATGGTGAGTCTATTGGTCAATTTAAGTTTCAAGGAGGCGATGTTATTCGTGCCATTAACGAACTAAATAAAATGGATGGCGACCACGCACCAGCAAAGCAAGAGTATAAGCTGTCAAGTTGAGCTTACACATGAGCAGTGGCTAAAAAAGCTTGAATAAGGCTTAATATCTCGTTTAGTGTTACTGGCTTTTGGTCTTAATGTTGACAAAGATCGGGGGTTAGAGAGTATGATAACCAGGTCAAAAATAATAACCTGTTAGTGCTTAAACGAAAGGAGACACAATGAAGAAATCTACTAAATTGCGATTATTTGGTGGTGCTGTTCTGCTGTTCAATTTATGGCTTATTGGCCGTTACAATATCGAAGGTGTGCCGGTACTTCTACTTACATTTGGTTTCGCCGTTGGATTTGAATACTTGGTCGTCCGCCCAATAATATAAGCAAAAAATGAAAATGAATAATATTTTCTTGCCCTGTGCTGTTTTTGGCTTACTCTTATCATTTACTGTTTTAGCGCAGCCAACGCAAAAACTTGTCCACTAGCATTCGTTTCTTGTAACCCTGATACTACCAATAATATCATTCTCTTTACCAACATACAGTGAAGTTATTGTAGCTCCAGCATTAAGCAATTTTCTAATTGTTGAATTGGAGCATGTTGATAATGTAACATCTGAACTTATTTTATTAATTAACCTTGACTTCTTTGACTTATAAGCCAATAGAATCACTGTTCTGTACATCAGGATTAATTCAGAGCCGCGAGTTAAGGTTGTTGATAACTCAATATCCTTTTCAACCATCATGGGTAATGTTTTGTTATATTCGATTGATATAACTGATAAATAATTATTGAGTTCCGCCGCACGATCAGCCTCCACGAATGTAGAAAACAAAAGTAATGAAATTAAAGCTAGTATATTTTTCACTAATTCCCCCGTATTTAAATATGGAAAATAAATATAGCTGAAACTGGAAAAACTTACAAGCTGATTAGCACTGGCTACACCATTATGCTATGTTTAGGAATGTGCACGAAATAACTTCCTGAAGCAGCCAAGCTTGAATAATGAAATATCTCCCCTAAATTAAGGTTATCTTAATTTATTACTCAGTGGTTGTCTTATGTCATTTCCTTATAAAAAAAATATCGAAAAGTCGATGAAGAAATTTTATGACTCACTTTGTGAAAAAAATAAGCGACGGTATGCCGCCATTGAAAGTGAAAAATTATCTCATGGTGGCGTTAACTCTATTTCAGCTTTATTAGAGTGTGACCCAAAAACTATCCGCCA
>NZ_BDMN01000313.1 GCF_002189065.1 Bathymodiolus platifrons methanotrophic gill symbiont | reverse complement strand
AATGGAAACTAAATATTACCTCTAAAATCTGCCGTAGTCCGTACCCTGATCTTTAAAGCCATTCTTTAACAGGGGATTTATTAACAATTTCAGCCCTTTAGTTTTTTTACAGCGTTTATTAACTCTATTTACGTAGAATCATGGCAATTTGAAGAAGATTATTGGTGATTATGACGGAGTTAATAATACACTTGTTTGTTTAACCTCGAAAAAATCAGTACAAATTCCAGTTATGGCCAAATTCGTTATAAAAACGTAAGCTAGTAAAAAGAAGGTGTTGAAGTGAAAAATGGGAAAAATAATTATTAATAACTTATAATTATCATATATACCCAAACGAAATCAAGATGCAGGTTATTTTATCTCGTCATCCCTGCATGCTTTTAGCAGGGATCTATTGAATGCACATGGATTCCCGATAAAACCCTCGGGAATGACGGCCGGGGTAATTCCTGCACCTTCAAGTAGCTTGGGTATAAAGCTATTTAGCTGTACATTATTTTTTAAGGCTAACTCATTGACTAATTCGACAACCACTAATTACCTGCGCCCCCCAATTACTGAGGCAGTTATTGAGGTAAGGGTTAATCACACATTGAAAGAAGAAAATGTAAACAAAATTGTTAAAAAGTTGCAATCCATTGACCCTAATAAATCAACTGTTAATAACCTATCTATAAATATAACGTCTCAGCCAGAAGGTGGCGACCAGTTAAATGTTAACTCACGGCCTGAGGCTTATCATTTGGTTTCTGATGACCAAATTAATATAGCAATAGTTTCATCCAATTCATTGGCGGTTTCTCAATTGGCTCCTTATCAAGGCTGGGAAGCTATCCACAAGAATTTTGTTGAAGCATGGAAAATATGGAAGAGGGTCTCTAGTTCACACCCCATTAGTAGGATTGGCGTAAGATACATCAATAGAATTGATATTCCACTTCAAGATGAAAAAAAAATTGATATTGAAGAATACCTTACCTTTAATCCCCAAGTCCCTATATTAAGTGACTTACCTATGGTTGCATATTTAATGCAGATTACACAGCCTATAGACAGCTTATGGTCAGTAAATATAACTTCTAAAGGCATTCAGTCGCCGTTAGTCAATAATTTGTCGTTACTTTTAGATGTTGATGTATTTAGAACTAAAGACATTCCTCTTAGCGATGAAGGTTTATGGGAAGCAATAAATGAGGCACGTAGCATTAAAAATGATATATTCGATAAATGCATAACTCAAAAAACTAAGGAGCTTTTCTACTAATGTCTCTCCAAATGATTGAAACCAATAGTCCATCTCAGTTTTCTAGCTCTATTGGGGGGGGGAAAGATTCACAAGAAATTGTTGATTTTAAAAAAAAATGGCTAGAAAATACTCATGCTCTTCATGAAGATTTTTCTTCACAAGAAAGAAAAAACCCCTCTCTTGAGGAGACTCTTTATGATTCTCGTGCTGATTGTAAAATAGAAATTTCAAAAGTAGCAATGCACCTTTCTGATAATTGGCGAAACGGTTTATTTAAACAACTAGATAGTTTGATGGATATTGATAATTGGGAAGATGATGATGCCCCCGTCACCCACAAATCATTTAGTACATTACTACGAATGCTAACACTTTTAAGGCCAGATTGCAGGCCAGGGCTTGGTTCTACAAGTAGTGGCAATATTATCGCTGCGTGGACAAAAGAATCATCCCGTTTAACAATTGAATGCTTACCTAATGATAAAGTACGCTGGGTGTTAAGTCATTTTATAGATAATATTCGTGAAAGCGCTGCTGGGGAAGCACATTTAACTCGGTTAAATATAGTATTGGCACCATATAACCAAAAACAGTGGTTTTCTGATTGTTAATGACCCTTAAAAAAAATTCTCCTATTCCTGATGATAACCACATTGCTCGCCACATTCCATGGAACAAGCTACGTAAAGATATGGATGACAATGTTCTTGGTGTTCTTGGTGAAGCTTTTAAATTAAAACCGAAAGAAAAATATCTCTCAGCTACTTTATTAGAGTATTTTCCTGGTACTTATACAGATCAAATAGAAAGTGTAGTTAGAGAGGTTAGAAAATACTATCATGTAAAACCTAAAAGCCACTTTGCGATTGGAAAAGTTGAGGATATTCATACTCTATGTCAAGAAAAAAGAAAGCTTAAACTGCGAATAGTCAGCTTTCCAACTACAACAAAACTGCTTGCTGATGGAGCTTCTTACAAAAACGAATCCCACGTCTCCGTTAAGCAGTTACCTCAAGATGATATGGAATTATTAGAGTTTCTCGCAACTGATGTTTGGAATTATTTAGTTCTTAATAGCTCTATTTCACCTTGAAGAAATTCCATGCCCAAGATAGCAATAAAAATATTTGGTATGTTAAATTGGCATCTTTCATTCCTCGGTTTACACTTATCAATAAATCCGCAGTGATATCTGGTATAAATGAATTCAACAAATTCAATTTATCTCACATAACTATTGACACCCTTGATATCAGCAGCTCCTCAATCATCATTTGATGATACATTTGAAAAACGACTCTTTACCCGCCGATCGGACCTGACAGAAGCCATTCGGCTCACTATTGCCAATACTGCATTAAATGCGATATTAAACGGCAGTTGGGGGATAATCACAGAGCTCTCAAAAGCCTATGGTATTTCCCGAACTTTTGTTTATTCGTTGGCAGACAGGTTAAAACAGCTTGGTCAGTTTCTTTTTAAAGATAAAACAACTGATCCTCAGGCTTTAACCCAAAAGCGAAAGCGGTCTATTGAGATGATGCTATCGATTCGCCTAGAGGGTTGTAGTAGCATTGGTCATGTTTCAACTGTCATGAAAAGGCAGGAATGCGACTTATCTTCCATCGGATCTATTAGCCAAACCCTATCGCGTATTGGCGGCTTGTTGCCTATGACGATTGATTCGCAGCAGACGCTTCAATACCTTGTTTTTGCGAGCGATGAAATCTTTTCAAAAACAACGCCTATTTTAGTGACTGTTGATCCGGTTCTGTCGCAAAAACCAAAAATAGCCTATTACCTACGATCATAAGATTTAATTTCACCCAAAGTAGGTTTGCATGCTCAACTAAAAATGGTGCTATTTTTTAAGTATTTTTTTTCCTGAACACCAGATCATACCTGGCTTATCCATTCAATTATCCCGATGAGTTGATAATATTTTCTCCTGCATAATGCTTTTTTCATGAGAGGCATAAAAACAGGTTTATAGCCGGTTTAACACAAATACTTATCGTTTGCGACAGAACCGCTTTTTTTACCCCCGCCCACAGGGCGCGGTTACCTAAGTTGTAATGTATTATTGGTCATCTTCGCAACACGATGATAGGTTTTCTAAAGCGTGGAAGGATGGTGGCGCGTATCTAGTGCAATTTTATTACCCGGATATTGTTTTTCACACCAGCCAAGCCGTTTCTTACAAAACGCGCCCAATACGGAATTTTTGATTACCGTGTTTGTGAGTCTCGCGCCTGATCGGGAGTAACTTTTCTGTTGGTGTTTATTAGATGTTGGGCAACTCCACATATTCGGCAATATGGAGCGTTAGTGCCCTCTAATGGCGTTTTTTACCGTCCACCCTTACCCATACTACCAAAAAAATACTTTTTTGGGCTTCAAACCCTGCGTGAGTTGTACGCGCTCCACATCCCTTTATAGTGACAGCCTAAGAGTGCATGGATGTACAGTAATGCTATATCTATGCGTGAACATTGCATAATAAAAAAGAGGGTTTTTATCTAATTATCTACATAGAAGGTAATCCGCAGTTACTCAGTACAGCATGAATCTAACAGGGGCTACGGGACCACCTTTGGCAAGCTATTGATTTTACTATGTCACCCCAAGCTGAACACCTTTTTTGACACTTGATAAAAATAGAACTCAGCCCCTACAGGAACAGACTTTAGCTGGCGCATATCCTAAGTATGCAGCTTTCCTTATATGACAAATATGAGGGTTTCTGACTGTAATTTCAAAGTATCGAGCTGTTGCTTTGTTGGCTCACTTTTACTAATCTGGAGTATCTTGCTAGGTTCTCTTTGTCTTTTACAGCCTTCTCCATGAAATTTACCTGATAATAATGGAGCTATCGCTTTGTTGGTCCTGGTCTCTCTCGCTGAAAATCAGGGAAACGGAGCCTAAGCGAAGTGATGATTTTTAGTCCGCGATAGCCGTAGGGCCGTTGTTTTGTCGGAGTCTGAGCGTTAGCGAAGGTGGAGACAAAATAAAAGGCCATCCGACACGGCGTCAAGTCATTTGGAGCCTATGTTCCGACCCCTTGTTGGGTCGGGACGAGGTGACGAGGACGAATCGGGGCCGCCGGAGGCATAAGTGGTCGCGTTAAGTTTTTGCTGCTTGCTTGGGCTGGGATGCCCAAAACAAGCTTTCGCAAAAATAGCGACTCCCCGACTTACATTCTATTCCGTAAACTTTCCAGATAGAACTCAAGTTGTGAGTTCATTTGTCTTTTGATCTTTAAATTTTAAAGAGTTTCGTTGGTAACAGAGGGAACAAAAATGTTCCCATTTTGTTACTTTTTTGTTACCTTGGAATACCCCGTGTTTAAAGGGCTGTAGCCTTTTTTTTAGGTCTAGGTAACAAAGTAACATCTTTTTTCAACTTCTTGGAAAATAATAGAAACTAGGTATATAAAATATATAAAAAAAGAGGTGTGATAAATATATATATAGATTCTGTGTGAATTTGGAATATTTTTGTTACCTGTTACCAAAACCCGCTAGGGCACGTGTGACGTGGCTTCCCATGGTAACAAAATTTACAGTGGAAAGTGTTACCAGACTCATCTCAGGAGAGAGGCTACTTTATGTAGCCTCTCTTAAGTTGGAGTTTTAGATCATCACCTTTATTGTGCTAGTCGTCTTCCGGTGTATCGAGATTCTCGGCAATCCTGACCTTTTTAAGCAGTTCCTCAGGAGACCCAATATGCCACCCTCTACTCTGCTTGACTACAGCCTTGGATTCAATCAATGATGTAGTTGATTTTCTAGATTTCTCAACAAGACCAAGTTTAGCCTTAAAATATATTTTTAAAGCTTCATACGAGACTTTGTCATATCCCGATCTATAATTATCCTTCCCCCATTCATTTAAAGCTTGCTTGAGGACTGACATGTGTATGTTTTCCGACCAGGGGGTTGCTTCAATTGAATCAGCCATAAGAAGATAGCCTCTTTCACACACCTCCATAAGGAATTTCGGAATCCAATCTAGCGAATGCAATCGTTGATTCCTGCTTTCATCTGTCTCCGGGAAGTCCTGATGATTAAACCCCTTTATATCGTAGGTTAAGAAATAGTCCAATAGCATAGAAAACACCTCATGATCTCTACTTGATTCATCATCACCAATTATTCCATACAAATTGTTGTAGTAAGCTCGGCTATCCGCTTTTTTCCCAAACTTATTTTTAACCTCAAGACAGAAAAACCTTCTTTGACTTGAGCTTGTTTGAATGACCCAATCATCATTTGCTGATAGTATGATTTTAAGACAATTCCTTATCTTAATCGCATCAACGCCCTTCCCCTCTATCATTAACGAGGTATCTGTCACCAATGATTTAAGTTTTGATTGTGCTTTTTTATCCCCATGATAAACCGCCTCATTCCCCGCAAGAAAAGCGCAGTTCATTAATTGATTGTTGAATTTCCCGGTTAAGTGATCGGAATCTTCAATAATCATCCCACTATTGCCCCACAAGTTTGCCAAAATAAGCCCCAGCGTGCTTTTGCCTGAACCCTCCACCCCTCTTAGGACAATAGCAGTACCGGCGGGAATATGTGGTTTCTGAAAACCTTTTGAAATCCAGCCTATAACGTAGCTGTAATACTCGTCATTGCCACCACAAACAACATCTTTGATGTAATCAAGAATCGGTTGTATTCGATTAATCTTGTAAGCCTTTCGTTCGTATCCGAATCCGCTCCATACATTAAGCTTGTCATTATCTCTATCAGAACCCCCAATTGTGGGATAAAACTCAATACCTTGTGAGTACTCTTTTCTATCGGGGCTGTTGCGCCATATAGCAGCCTTGCTAACCTTCGTATATTTTTTGTCATTGAGTACAGTAACAGTCTTGTTTGAAAAGAAGTTTTGGAAATCTGCGAACGTCTGAAAACTATACGTGCCATTGTCCATCAGCTTAGCAACTCTAGTCTTCCCACCCAGCGAAACGACTGCATACTCCTTGTTCATTTCGTCAACTAACTTCTTAATTCCTTCATCATCCAATGCCCCTTTACTATCTTGATTAGGCTTAGCACTCTTAGGCAGGTCGCCACTGCTAGCAGGCTTTTGCTTCTTTTCATCGGGATTAGGCTCCCAGCTAATTATACCATTACCCCAATCTGCCTTTTTGCGCCCTTTGCCATCGAATTCTCGCGCTTCGCCATCCGCGCAATCAATACGGTAAGCAATCTTACCATTAGGGTATTCTATCCTTTCGCACTCTTTGCTAGCCGCTTCCCCCCTGCGCTCTTTTTTCGCCTCTTCTTGTGCTAAACGTCTAGCCCTTTTCGTTTCTTTCTGACCTAAAATTTCAGCCTCTTCCTCTTCCTCTTCTTTTTCCTATTGCGCTCCTCTTGCCCATCCTTCTTGTTCTAAAAAGCGAGCCACCTCTGCTTTTTGGTTGGTTAAACGTCTACCCTCTTCTAGCCTCTGCATACGATCTTTTAGCTGTATTATATTATTCGTGTTTTTCAAATCCTCTGACAGGTCTGGATAATCTGTAGTCGTTAAATTATCAACATCTATCATTATTGCCCCCTTGTTGATATATACCTCGCTATCACTTGAGAAATAGCTAACTCTTGTGATCGCGTTGCTTGACTTATCTATCTTTAGGTCAAGCTTATCTTTAAAATATTTAGCCACATGCCCGAAAATGTTTTTTATATCAGCATCATTTCTAAAATTTGGAACGTGTATACCTATTTCCAATCCCCACCCGCTATATGAGATATAACAAAATCGCACAAAAGGGAGATCGGAAAGCCTTTTTTTGAGTTTATCGGCATCTTTTGGGTAGGGTAAATCATCTATACTGACAACAAAGGTGTTAGTACAGCTATCAGGTATAAAGTTCTCTTCGCTAATTGAACCTCTAAACTTCCCCAAAGGTGAAAAACACTCAAAGTGACTCTTATATTGTGCCATCCATCTTGCATCACCACTAGCCACAGCCTTTCTATATCGCGTTACAACTCTGCAACCATCAGTAGTTTTTTGCAATGCCTCCAGAACAGTGCAGGGGGTTATCTGTACCCTACCATCCGATTGCCACGATATGACACTGTCGAGCCATGAGGACTGTTCGCCTAAAGGTGTTTTTTTAGCAAGCTTTGGATTATCCGTTGTTGCGACCTCTTCCGAGGTTTTATTCTGTATCTTATTCATATCACTATATTTTTTTAAAAAATGTTATGCATCCCTAAAGAGATACGTTTTTTTATTGAAAAATACGCATATTTATGATATAATTTATGTGTTTAAGATTGGTTTTATCATGTGCGTATGTTGATTGTGAATTTAGTTTGTTCCTCCTTCATATTTTAAAATCGTTAATATTTGTAAACACTGAGTCCGTAAGGCTTCCCCGCTTTTGCAGGACTCAGTGTTTTAATGTCTTTGCGTTAAAAATAAAAGACTTCTGAATCTAATGGATTGATCTTTGAGCTTTCATCTTTGCTCAAGGGCGGCATGTAATAATCACGCCTTTTGTGAAGCACGCCAAGACCCTTTAATACCTGTTTTAAAGCAATCTGGTTCGCCCTGTTAGTTATGATACAATCAGGCAGCTCGTTGAGTATCTCGGTGCTGGTCATTTTCATTACTCTACTGCTAGAGGCATCCTCAAAATCAAACACTTCTAAAACAATATCTTTCAGTGACCTATTGTCCGGATGGCCTAGTATTTCAGTGCGTAAAACCTCTTCTTTTGATGTTAGCCACCACGGCACCCCATGTGTGTACTCGCGCCATATAAACGCCCACAGGTCTGTATAATCAAAATTAGCAACTCGCGGATAATCCAAACTATCTTTTGCAATAACTGGCAGGAATCTTCTGTCCCATTTAGTGCCCTTGGGTGGATACTCGCCCTCAACGGATGCCATACAAGATACATGCCTACGCATTATTGTAGAAGTTCTGGAGTAAGTTAGCCTTATTTCGTCCACCTCTTTTGCCAAAAATACTTTTAATGCTGGCAGTCCTTTTCCTTTTAATGCAGGGCCTAGGTCTACAATTTCAGGTATCCAACATCTCAAAATATTAAGCATTGAATCACTGTCTTTTGCATCAAACTGCGCCGATTCTCTTATATATTTATGCAGTTCAGTAGGGAGCAAGTATTTAATAAATGAGGATTTGTGAAGCCCATTATCACCGCCTAGCACTAGCACATTTTCGTATTTATATACTGAATTCGGGTGCTTGCCTTCATGTTTTGACATATCAGCAGCAGCGCAGCATTGGATTAACCACCTGTACAATGCGACCTTAACCCATTCTTTATCCTCAACCGGCAGATTATCAACCAGCTCATGAACAGGGTTGTTTGTCTTGCTGCGTTCGATGCCTGAAAGCCAATCCCTAACTGGGTTGATAACATTGCCCTTCACAATAGATTCCAACTGCTCGTCAACAATCGTCCGGCTGATCTCGTAGGCTCTACAAACACTTTTTGAGTACGCTATCAAGCCTTCCATATCATTGCCACCCGCTGTCAGCCCCGGACGGGATGATAGTCTCCAGAAGGCGCAGGGAAATTTGCCAATCCGAAGTGCGCGA
>NZ_BDMN01000312.1 GCF_002189065.1 Bathymodiolus platifrons methanotrophic gill symbiont | reverse complement strand
GTCTGTTCCAAGAATGCCGATAGTCTGTTCCAAGAATGCCGATAGTCTGTTCCAAGAATGCCGATAGTGTTCCAAGAATGCCGATAGTCTGTTCCAAGAATGCGGTTCTGTCGCATAAAGTTCACTTTACTTTGAGCTTGCCTACTTAATTGAATACTCATAGCCCAGTTTCGTATTTCACATAGAGCCTTTATTTTGTATAGCTTTTTTCAAATTCCGTATATTATCTTTATTGCCTAGTCGTTCTCTTGCTTGATCGTATGTTTCTCCAACTCTTGCGTGTTTTTCTATTTCTTTTTTACTTACATGCTTAGGCAACATGTCATGCGATTTTTTATTAACTTCTTGGTGGTCCTCTTTTCTGCTTATCAAAACCACATCATCTTGAATGCTTACATTGTATTCTGGTAAATGGTTACTTTCAGCAAGCTGCTTCATGTTGAATCGTAGCTTCCTTATTGTTGTTACTGTCCCAATTTTTTCTTTAAGGTTTTCTAGTTTTATTTTCCATGCAATTTGGCTGCCACAGTGCTTTCTCGCTAACTCATATATCCTTCGCTCCGTCGGTTTTCTTAATCTAAAATAGTCTTTATCTATTGTTAGAACTTCATCACCAAGAATCGAATTATAAAACCAGTCCGATAATTTAACTTCTACAAGAATAGATTTACCGCCTTTATCCTCTTTAACCGTTTCCCAATAATCAATCAAACCAAAATCTCTCGTAATTTCTTTACCATTTGTTTTGATGTTTGTTTGTATTCTAGTACCGCTCAACCTCTCCAGCGATTCATTAAGCTGTTTATATTGCGTACCACCTGTTTTTTTATTTGTAGATAAAAAATAGTCATAGCTTGTAAATCTGACAATTTTAGAAATGCACTCACCTTGGTTTTTAGAGTTCATTAGCGAACTCGCTAAATACATTAATATATCTTTATCAAAAATAGTCGCAAGTCCCGTGTAACTCGGTTTTATCTTGATATTAACCCCTTTATAGTCGTACTCAAGAAGTCGATGATCTGGTTTAGTTGATAAACTAAAAACAGGGTGCTCCATTGATGCCAGATCGTCTTTAAACGAATCAAAAATATCACAGATAAAAAAATCTGTTTGTTTATATCTATCGGGCATTAAATTTTTAGTCATAGTATCGGCATATCAAGAACATTTTTTGTTTTATTCTATCGAACTTTTCATTAAAAGTATCGGCATATTAAGAACATTATAACTTTAGTAGCATTCTTGGAACGCTTAAAAAATTACATGATATGAGTATCAAGGGATACAGAAGTTTTTTTAGGCTGTAACTATATCTAACCTGAAGTTTCCCAATTATTGAGTAGCTGAAATACACAATGCTGGTGTATCGAGGTTTATTTTAGGTGGTTTTGCCATGTTTATAGCAAACCCCTACTTAATTCCCCTTAGGCAATAGCATTTGAAATGAATGAAAAGACTATTTTTTTCATATAGTTGTAGCATAGTTTCAATTTTACCATAAATAATTATTGGGAAACTTCAGTATCTAACTTATCTAACTGGATTTCTAAACTTATTTTTTTAAACAAAAATCAAAAAAACATATTTTTAAAGTCATCAATGATGATTTTTAATCAATATATCAAACGTTAAATGCTCTACAGTAAACAAAAGTATATCTTTCTATCTCTCACACTATTAAAAATTTAAATCATCTTAAAACAGCTATTAACGATTACTTCTGAATAAAGTTTTAGGTTCCCCTCGATCTCTAATAGAGAGCACTAAAGATTGATAAATTTCCCTACATCTTCTGGAGACTATCAACCTATTTAAATCTAATATCGGTTGTTTTAAAGTTACTTACCTTAATTCCTGTTCCCATCTTAAAGTTTTATTGGAACTTTTTAGATGTTTAAAAATATATTAAATGAGTATCTTTTTAATATTATTTATAGACACACACTAAAAATACGTTATACTTTAATTTAGAGTTAAAAAGATATCTTTTTAACATTTTAAAGATATTAAAAAGGATAGTAAATGCCAAAAATCTATATAGGTGGAAATAAAGGTGGAACTGGTAAGACCACATTAACTGTTAACCTTGCTGCGCTTTTAGCAAGTCAAAATAAAGATGTAATGATCGTTGATGCTGATTTACAAAAATCTTCCACAATGTGGAATGATGAACGCTCGCAAAAACTTTCAGATGATGTAAAAGAAATTTACAGTGTTCAAAAGCAGTCAGGTGATTTATCGGGTGCGATTAGAGATTTAAATAGACGCTATGAGTATGTTTTTTTAGATGCTGCGGGTGTTGATCAGAAAAACCTAAGACATGGTCTAATTACAGCAGACGTTTTTCTTGTGCCATTTAAGCCGACCCAGTTTGATCTTAATAACCTAATTTTGCTTCAACCAATTATTGAAGAGGCTTTAATTGTAAACCCTGAATTAAACGTTTACGCGGTGATATCTATGAGCCCAACAAACCCAAGAGTTAAAGAGGTTGATGAGGCTAAGGATTTTTTAAGAGAATTTCCTCAAATTAGAATTTTAGAGACATTTATCTGTGAACGCAGTATTTATCATTTATCTGCGTCAGAAGGATTAGGTGTTACAGAGTTAAAAGCAAAAACAGAGTCCAACAAAAAAGCTCAGAAAGAAATTATTAATTTATTAAAAGAAATTGGAGTTTAATAATGGCTGTTAAAAAAGCAAGTGCACTGGTAGGAAAACCGCTTGAAGCACAAGAAGAATCAACGAAAGTTGTAACAGCTAAAAGCTTTACAGCAAAAGGAGGCCTATCACAAGAAGAGTTGTTAAAAAAAGAACAACGTAGAAAAGAAAGAGAAGCCAAAGCACAACAACTCATTGATGAGAAAAATCCTAGGGCAAATAAAACTGCGTTATCGATGACAATTCGTTGGAATCAATTTGAATCAGATCAGTTAGAGAAATTACAAGACGCACTAGGGTTAACAAGAGTTGGCGTTATTCGTTTAGCTGTTAATCAGTTAATAAAAAAAGAGCTGACATAACTTTTTGAGTATTATTTAGTATCTTTTTAGATACTCATTTAATGTATAAAAAGATTGTTTTTAATATATTAAGAATATATGTTTTTTACTTGGATTTTTTATCAACTTATTTTTTTAGAACACCCTATTAAAAACTAGAATACATCAAAAAAGACGCGAAAATACGTGGAGCCGTTACACTCGACGTTCAAGTTTTCAGATATATACTTCACGCGGTCACGGTTGCGGATTTTGAAAACATCTGAAATTTCGGATTTAAAAGTGTCTTTATTTCTTAGATTCAACTAACAAGTGCAATTCATTTTTAAGAGACTGAGAGGGCCAGCTGATGTATAAGTTCAGGCTTTTTCAATCCGATCAAAGATGAGGAAGCATATGAATCAATACAAGCAACTGACCGAAGGACAACGATACCAGATTTCAGCCTTATTGAAAGTAGAAACCCTTCAAAAAGACATAGCCCTAATTCTTGGCGTGTCACCGCCAACGATCAGCCGTGAACTTGACCGTAATACAGGGAAACGTGGATACCGCCCTAAACAAGCCCACATCAAGGCCGAGAGGCGTAGGCAAGCAGCAGAAAAATCGATTAAAATGACCGTGGAGGTGGTCAATTTAATTGAAACCGGGATACGGCTGGATTGGAGTCCCGAACAAGTGTCTGGCTGGTTAGAAAAAGAAGAGAATATTCGTATTAGGGGTCCTGTGGAAGAACCCCCAAAAGTGTTCGTTCTGAGCTAAT
>NZ_BDMN01000311.1 GCF_002189065.1 Bathymodiolus platifrons methanotrophic gill symbiont | reverse complement strand
AAGTAAGTGGCGTAGCTTGTCTAGGTGGGAAGAATCGACGCTTACTCTGATACAGAGCTGTTTCTCTGTCTTGAAAGTTCTCTTTGACGCTCCATTTCTTCTTGGTGATGTTGGTATGCACCATTTGATACTGACATATCTTTATCCTTTTAATTTTCTCTTGAATAAAATATAATTCTCTTGCGGTACAGGCAGAGGTGCCGATGACCGCCAAGGGTGATATTAATTTATTACTGGTAGAGGGTGGTTTTATACTGCCCTCTTATTTTTTATCTTTCTAGGTCTTCTTTTTCTTGTGGGATTCTGATTTCGTCAACTTGCTTTGAAACCTCATTAACAAACCGTTCTCTATCAACGTCATTATTAAAGTTATTTTGACTAAATTTTTCAGCAAGTAGTAAAGGTTTATCACTATTCATTTTTTTATTCATTGCCTCTGAATTAATATGAATATTCAGTGCTAAATCATCAAGCGGCCTATCTTTTAAAATATTATCTTCACTATGATTTTGGCTATAGCGGTTTACTAAACTGTCTGGATTTTTTGCAAATTCAGCTAATTGTTCTTTCTGTTTTTCAGAAAATGAGTGGCTGAAGTTTTCACTTAAATAGTTTAAATCATATAAGTCTCTTACTTTTGAACGATTTTCTCCAGCCTCTAATTTTTGACTGATTAAGTTTTCAATTTTATAGACTCTAATTCCATTAATAACAGTTGTATCTTGTTCATCTAGTTCTTTGGCTCTTAGTGATGTTTCTATTTTTAATCTTCTTCTTCCTTGTTCACTGGTGTAATTAACAACATATCTTTTTGTTGTTGCTGTGTCTTTTTTTAAAAGTATTTTATTAACCTTAACATTTGATCTTTTTGCAGAGTCATTAATCCTTTTTTCTAAATTAAACGCTTTTGTACTATCAAAATCTAAATCTTCTGAAAACCTATCCAGATCATAAGCCAAAAGCAATGCAGTCCCCCCCTTTAATACCGTTGGTGTATCAAGAGTAGATTTTGCAATCTCAGACATAAATTTAACATGCGTTTTTTGATCTTCTTTTAATTCAACACCTAGCTCTTCATTTTCCATACTTCTATTTTTTGCCATTGTTTTTCTGTTACAGCCGATTTAAAACTATTTATTAATAGATATAACTTTTCTTTTTCATGCTGTTCTGGGAGCCAATCATCAAGAATAATTGAACCTTCAATCTCATGCCCTTTGGTAATGCTATCAAAAACCATATCCGCAATAGCACGGTAATGATCGGCTGAAAAAACATTTTTAGTAGAGGGCTGAACCCCAGATTCTAATAGTGTTTGGTAACAATTAAAAACCCCTTTATCCCCTAGGTATTCATTTGTTGAACAGGTATCAACCCCTGCTACCGTTTTACGGGGTATAAAACTCTCATTTTCTAAAAAGTTTTCTGAAAAATGCCAGTCTCCTGTTCCATCCTCAGAGTAAATATTTAAAGCCGTAATTGCAGTAAGATAATACTTAGTATTTGTTTCTGGAAGTGTGCATTTTTTAAGTGTTATTGCAGACATTTTATTTCTTACCTTTCTAATTTTATGAGTCTAAGATAAACCCAAAATGATTGGCTCTTATCTGTTCTGAACTATATTGATCTTTAATAACTTCATGTAACCCTTCCCTCTCCAATTTTTTGATCTCTTCATAAATAAGAGGATCAAACGTAATACTATCAATAACTAAATATTTGTGGGAATAAGGTTGAGTGTAACTACCGATTCTAACTTGTTTGCTAATTGCATTCATTGAATGCTTAAAATTAAACTTAGCTTCTAATTTTGCTTGTTGGTTAATAAGGTCGGAGATAATCCACTCTATAAGTTCTTTTTCGTTACTAATCGAAGAATATTTTTTACAAAAAAACAAAACAGTTTCTATATATTTTTGCTGAATTAAATTAGGTTTTCTTAGAATTTCATCTATTGATTCATTTAAGTTTAATACTTGAATTTTACTTAAATCTTGTGCCCTATGTGTTTTAATCGTAAATGATATTTTATCGAGTCCTCGCCTCTTTTCATAAAACACTTCAATATCATATTGTTTATGACTGTTTATATCTTTAACCGCTGGTTTAAGAACTTTAGCATTAAAGTGTTTCCATTCTTGATAGCTTCCTTCATTAAAAAATCCTAAAAGCTTTCTAAGCTCATTAAAGTCAATAGAAAATAGCTTTTTAAAAGCATAAGATTTAAAAATTTCATAAAGCCTTATTGTGTTACCAGATCCAAACACTGAAAGCAGTTTTAAATCAAGTTGACAATAAGATTCAATAGGAACCATTTGCTCATATATGGAGCTTGGTATTTTTACAATCATATTGTTTTTATCGGTTGAGGGGTCATATCCAATATCAGGAAACATTGAAATAAAACGAAACCCCCACTGCCCATCATCCTTTAAAGTTTTCAACACTATTTGTTTTTTTGATAATCCTTCCGAGGCATTCATAAGGTCACGGCTTAATTGACTTTTTTTAAATAAAGTTTTATCTAACTTGTTAACTGGGAGGTTCAACAAAATACTTTCAGATGAAAATCCTTTTATGTTCTCGTCTGATCTTGATATATAAAAATCTTTAATAACATTATAAATTTCTATAAATAAATATCTTTCAAGCTTAGTCCAACTCTCACCATACTCTCCCAAGCTAAACTCCCTGTTTACCGCCCTTAATTCTCTCTCATCTTTTAATTTTACAATTTCCATTTCTATCTCCCTTCAAACCTTCTACTTTCAAAGCCTTTACAGGCCACTAAAAGCACGACTAAAAACCTTTCTCGACAAACCTTCTACTTTCAAAGCCTTTACAGGCCACTAAAAGCACGACTAAAAACCTTTCTCGACAAACCTTCTACTTTCAAAGCCTTTACAGGCCACTAAAAGCACGACTAAAAACCTTTCTCGACAAACCTTCTACCTAAAGCATAATTTCTCGACAAACCTTCTACCTAAAATCCTAATTACCTTTTATAATTAATGAGTTACACGGCCCTTATATATTCTTATATATAGTCTTATATATATTCTTAAAGAATATTGTGTTTTAAAATAAAATCTCCTGTGGATAACTATTTTTATAAACTGAAGTTTCCCAATAATTATTTATGGTAAAATTGAAACTATGCTACAACTATATGAAAAAAATAGTCTTTTCATTCGTTTCAAATGCTATTGCCTAAGGGGAATTAAGTAGGGGTTTGCTATAAACATGGCAAAACCACCTAAAATAAACCTCGATACACCAGCATTGTGTATTTCAGCTACTCAATAATTGGGAAACTTCAGTTAACTAGTTACCTGCCTTCTCGACAAACCTTCTACTTTCAAAGCCTTTACAGGCCACTAAAAGCACGACTAAAAACCTTTCTCGACAAACCTTCTACTTTCAAAGCCTTTACAGGCCACTAAAAGCACGACTAAAAACCTTTCTCGACAAATAGTATACACCTAAATGATAAATTCTCGACAAACCTTCTACCTAAATGATAAATTCTCGACAAACCTTCTACCTAAATGATAAATTCTCGACAAACCTTCTACCTAAATGATAAATTCTCGACAAACCTTCTACCTAAATGATAAATTCTCGACAAACCTTCTACCTAAAATACTAATTACCTTTTATAATTAATGAGTTACACGTCCCTTATATATTCTTATATATAGTCTTATATATATTCTTAAAGAATATTGTGTTTTTAAATAAAATCTCCTGTGGATAACTATTTTTATAAAAAGAATAAATGTTTACACAAAACCTAATGGGTAGTATCATTGTACCGTATAATGAATAAAAGGAGATTTACCATGAAAAATAATTTAATATCACAGTTTCTAAAAATAGAAAGAAAACGATTAAAAGGGTTAAATTCAGATGTTATTTTTATAACAAATAAAACTTTAGGAACCCATTATCAACAAGGCAGATTTAAAGAATGGGAGGATGGCAGAAGAAAGCCAACAGTTAAAACACATAACTTTATGCTTAAAACTGTTTTAACTAATGACTTATTAAGAGCTGGGTTAAATCAAGTTATTATTAATAGAATTATTAAAAATTGTACATTAGTAGAGGTTAAAAAATGAGTACTATAGCCATATCAAATCAAAAGGGAGGGGTGGGAAAAAGCACCATAGCAGTTCACCTAGCCTTACATTTAAGTGAACAAAATAAAAAAGTTCTCTTTATAGATTTAGACCCACAAGCAAATGCAACAAAAACTTTAAAAAAAATAGCTACTCCTTTAAATTTTTTTGCTAGTGATTTATTCAAAAAATTAGATTTCAAAATTGATAACCCTGAAATAATCAATGTTATTGAAGCTGATTCTTTGATGGCTGATGTAGAAAGATATGATTCAAATGTTTTAGTAGATTTTAAGGAAAATATAAAAAAGTTAAATGAAATATATGACTACTGCATTATTGATACTCCTCCTACTTTAGGTCTTAGGATGACAGGTGCATTAATTACATCAAATTATGTTCTATCCCCTATTGAGCTAGAGGAATATAGTATTGATGGCATAAAAAAAATGCTTCAAACTATTTTTGGGGTAAAAGAAAAGTGGAACCCTAATCTAAATTTTTTAGGAATGTTGCCGAATAGATTTAACCCTAGATCAACAGCTCAAAAAGAAACTTTAAAAACGTTAATAGAAAACTATTCACATCTATTAATTCCAGCACCCATAGGTATTAGATCATCAATACCTGAATCACTAAGCTTAGGATTGCCTGTCTGGAATTTAAAAAAAACAGCTGCGCGAGTAGCTGGACAAGAGTTTAAAAAAGCATTCAAAATTTTAGATACAACAATGAAGGAGAATAATAATGTCTAAAAATAAAGGTGTTGATTTATCAGGGCTTGATGATTTTAACCCCTCTTCTCTTATCAGTGGACAATTAAAAAAACCTAAAGAAGAGGGTTTATTAAGTTATGCCCCTATTGAAAAATTTATTGAAGATGAAAATAATGCTAGAAAATCCTATGATTCCCAAGCATTAGAAGAACTTATTAATTCAATGAAAGTAATTTCTGAAAAAACAGGAAAAAAGGTAGGCGTTAAACAACCCCTTTCTGTTAAAAAACACCCTGAAAAAGAAGGTTTTTTTATTATTAATGGAGGAAGCAGACGCTATCGAGCAGCAAAAAAAATAGGACTTAAAAAATTACCTTATTTTCTTTCTGATAATGATTCTTTTGATAATGTTGTTGATAATTTAATTCGTGATGGATTAAAAACGGAAGAAGTTGCGTTGTTTATATCAGAAAGAATAAAAGCTGGAGATAAACAAATTGAAATAGCGGAAAGACTGGGAAAAACTAAGTCTTATGTTTCAGATTATGCATTATTTGATGAATTGCCTAAATCAATTAAATCATTACTAAATAATAGATTTTGTACTTCTATGCAAGGTTTAGCTTTGTTATATAGAGCCTATAAAAAATACGAAAAAGAAGTAGATATTTTTTGCAACACTACAGAAAAACAGCTATCAACAAAGATATTGAGAGAATTTGTAGATTCGTTAAAAGCACCTGAAAGTAATACTAATCAAGAAGAGATAAGTATTATAGAAAATAATGATAATAATAATGAAGTTGATACCGATACCGATATTGTAAAAAATGAAACACCTAAAAACCTAAATAAAAAAGATAACGAAGAAAAGGGGTATGGAAAAAATGTAAATAAAAAACTGGTTCTATTAGTTGAATTTGAAAACGAGCAAGCAAGATTGGTTTTTAAAAATACCTTGGAGTATGGGAAAGTTATTATTAAAATGGAGAGTGGAGAAACAAAAGAAGTTAATGCAGATCAAATAAAAGTTTTAAGCATAGAAGAAGATTAAACCATTTATCAGAAATAGAAAAAAACCGCATCATCCTTGTATAAATACCTTGGGTGAATGCGAAGCAGAGGGCAAAGCCCTTTCTTGAAATAAGAGAAAAGTTCGTATGTACGAACTTTTAAGGGGGGTAAGAGAGAGTGTAGGATTCGCTAAACGTGTACGTTTTGCACCAATATGCTATATTGGTTCCTTTTACCCCCCCTATTTTTTATATATTGTTCGTACATATGAACTTTTTACTTATGCCTAGAATAGTAATAACACTTAAAGAAAAAGAAAAAGAAGCTTGGGAAAGTTTCTGTTCCAGTCAAAAAATGACAGGCTCAGGTATGCTAAGAAAATTAATAACGCATGTTACAAAGGGACAAATAATATTCAACAGTAAAAAAAATAAGACTCCGAAAGAGGGAATTATTTCAATGCGCTTCAATTCTAAAGATGTTGAAGAAATTGAAAAAAGAGCAAAAAAAGAAGGTTTTGAAAACAGGAGCCAGTGGGGAAGGGCTTTAATTTTAAACAAAATTGATAACCATCCAACTTTTACAATAGAAGAAATAAAAGCAATTGTAGAATCAAATAGGCAATTATCAGCCATTGGTAGAAACCTTAATCAAATTACAAGAGCTTTGAATATTGATGCTACTAATTCAAACTCACCGAGTGAAGAATTATTAATTTCTTTGTCCAAAACAATAGATAATCAACAAGGAAAAATAATGTCACTTTTAGATCAATCATTAAATCGTTGGTCTGAATAATGGCAGATTATAAAAGTTCTCTTCATGGTTTTTTAGAAGACCCTGTTAAATTTAAAACAGGTGGCGGTGGGTCAAATACAAGAGCTCAAAGAATTATACGGGGAGTCGCTATTTTTGCGAAAGCTTGTTTTGGGCATCCCAGCCCAAGCAAGCAGCAAAAACTTAACGCGACCACTTATGCCTCCGGCGGCCCCGATTCGTCCTCGTCACCTCGTCCCGACCCAACAAGGGGTCGGAACATAGGCTCCAAATGACTTGACGCCGTGTCGGATGGCCTTTTATTTTGTCTCCACCTTCGCTAACGCTCAGACTCCGACAAAATAACGGCCCTACGGCTATCGCGGACTAAAAATCATCACTTCGCTTAGGCTCCGTTTCCCTGATTTTCAGCGAAGGAAATTAAAGAAATACATTATCTTAGAGCTATTAAAAGAATGGTTATCTTTGGAGGGCTAGCGACACCTGCTTTTGTTTTTTTAGGAGGGGGTGTCGCTCTTATTCTTACAGAAGATAAAGCTTCTTGGAAAGTCCTAAATATCATGTTTACTTTAGCTTTGCTTGTATGGTGCTTATATTCGCTTAAAAGGGCTGAAAATAAAAAGGTTTGGCTGTGGGTGGGGTGGGGGTCTTTTTGGTTCCTTGGTGCGTTTGTGGAGTTCTGGTGGCCAGCTTTGGGGGTTGGTGTTTCTATTTGGTGGTATTACAAAAATGTTAGCAATACAAAAACTATTACAACTTTATTTTTTTCTTTATTTTTTTTATTAGCTGTTAATCAAGGTAATGCTTATTTTTTTATTGTCATACCACTTATTTATCTAGCATCTAAATTATAGCACCCCAAAGAGTCAAGACAGATTTTTCAACAATCCTTATTCCATATTCCTAAGCCGCTTCATTCTGCTGTTCATTAGCTAAAATACTTTCTCTATATACATTCATTGGTTTTTTATAGTCCAGGGTTTCATGAAACCGTTGATGATTATAAAACTCAATATAGTCATCAACATCTTCTATTAACGCTCTAATTGAACCATATTCATTTAAATAAATACGCTCACATTTTGCACTTCGCCAAAACCGTTCAATACAAATATTATCCGTTGCTCGTCCTTTTCCATCCATAGAAATAGTAATGCCTTTGTTTTTTAGTCGTTGGGTATGAATTTCACTGGTGTATTGACTGCCTTGATCCGTATTAAAAATTTCAGGTGTTCCGTAGAGAGAA
>NZ_BDMN01000310.1 GCF_002189065.1 Bathymodiolus platifrons methanotrophic gill symbiont | reverse complement strand
TATGAAAAAAATAGTCTTTTCATTCGTTTCAAATGCTATTGCCTAAGGGGAATTAAGTAGGGGTTTGCTATAAACATGGCAAAACCACCTAAAATAAACCTCGATACACCAGCATTGTGTATTTCAGCTACTCAATAATTGGGAAACTTCAGTTGTGTAAACAAGTCTGTCTTTATGGTTAACCCTTCTTGAGTAAACTTCTTGTTCAAAATATTTTAATCTCTCGAAATCAAAAGGGTCAGACTCGATTGTTTTCTATCTTCCATCATCTTTCTCTATAATCAACTCCATTTCTTCTTTGCTTAAGCCTGTTATTTCGGAAATTATTTGAATAAATAGGGGCAGACTCGATTTTTTTATTTGTGTTTTATCGCGTCTAAAGATCGCGATTCCGTAGAGTTATTAGTTTCTTATGCGCCCTCTATGATCAGTTTAATTTCTGCTTCTGTTAATCCTGTTATTTCAGCAATCACTTCAATTACTATTTCTTTTTTTGCCATATTGAGCACGATTTACCTAGTGGAATCAAGGGGTCAGCCAGTAATACTGCTACCAGTCATTTTAACCTTTCATAAGGGCGGGTAACTGAAATAATTCTGTTTGAAAAACCACTTTATCAATACCGATACAGCGTAGAAAAGAAGTCAGTGCTTCATTACGGCTTCAGGCGAGTTACCCTCCCAATAACATAGCCCAATCAATAACTTTAATGTGCTGTATAGATACTTTTAGCAAATGTTTATCATTGGTACAAAACTCATCACAACTGCTTTCAATCGCCGCAGCCAGGTGTAATGCATCCGGAGTTTTTAAATTATTTTCTGCGCGTAATGTTGTTGCCAACTCAAAAACCAATCTATTTAACTCAATAAAATCACAAACTGAGAAAAAACCATCATATAACTGAAGCTGTTCCAGCTTATTTTCTCGAACAGCTAATAATCGTGCTTCTAACCTGACCAGTTCAGAACTCAAAACAGTCTTATCTGACAAGTAATTTTTTAAGGCTTTGCGCTGTTCAGCATCGCCTTCAATCAAGCCAATGACCATACAAGTATCTAAATAGACAGACTTCATATCAATCCCAGCTCTGTCTTTCTTGTTGCATATAATCATTTATAGCTTCACGACTCAAGCCCTTATCATCAGGCGTATCAGGTAATATCTCTAAAAAATCAGAGAGTTTTGACGATTTTTTTTCAGATACTTTGGGTAGTTCATAAATAACAGCAATTTTAACGTGACCACTTGGAATGCTATCAGGTAGTTGTAACTTTAACTGATGATTCAAGGGGATTTCAGTTTCAATTTCATAATAGGCTTGCATGGTTTTTCCTTTTGTTTTATTACGTCTAATTTACAGGAAAAGCAAAAAATGGATTCAGGTCTTTTGTTATCATATTTCCAATCAAGAGGTCAGCCAGTAATACCACTATCAGTCAAATTAAATACTTACTTAAGTTCAAGGGGGCAGCCAGTGAGGCATTAAGTTGTTGAATTATAGTGATTAAGGCTATATTTTCGCCGTATTTCCTGAAAGCAATATCACTTTAATAACAATGGTTTGAACATTTGTATATTAAATTTATCTAGTGATTCTTAATAAATATTCTTTGCAAGCTATTGTTAATTATTATAATGTCATTTTTGAATCTAGTAAAAAGAATATAACTAATTGATTTGTATATCCTTTAAATGACTGGCGGGGAGTCGCTATTTTTGCGAAAGCTTGTTTTGGGCATCCCAGC
>NZ_BDMN01000309.1 GCF_002189065.1 Bathymodiolus platifrons methanotrophic gill symbiont | reverse complement strand
ATATTTCAAGCCATGCGGGTAGAAGCTTGTCACCGATGGTATCTTGTAAGCGACAAAATCGACTAGTAAACGCCTCAACCTGTTCAGCTTACTCCTGGTCGTTTGCCAACTTTTTTGCTCGCTCAATAGTAAAGGGCTGATTAAATACTTTACTTGCCGAATAGTTGAGGTGGTGAATTTCTTTTTTTACAACACGACTTAAAAATTTTACTCGCTCTAATTTATCTATCTTTAATCTCATAGTACGACCCCTGTTTGCTGTGCGATAGCATAGATGGGCAAGTCTTTTAAGTTTGGGGCCGATAATATAACATCTACTTTCCTACCTTCAAGTCGCCTTATTAATTGGGCACTTATTTTTGCCGATAACTCTGCTGGGTGCTGTACACGTTCTGGTAAGGATATAAGCAAATCTATATCACCGCCTTTTTTTGTATCATCAACTCTAGATCCGAATAGGGTGACGCATGCATTATTTCCAGCAAAATTTTCAACAACGTGTCGAATTATATTGATTTGTTGCTCTGTTAAGCGCATTTTACTTGTTTATTTTTTATTGCTTTTGTCGTGGAGGTTATTAATCAAGGTAAATCAAGGGGTCAGTCAGCCAGCTTGATTTTTAATCTTCTCACTTTTCTTTGACTTCGCTCAGGGAATAGATTCTTTTAGATATTGAAAAATCAAAGAGTTTGCTTTCTTTTATGGATTTCTCTGCTTCTTTCTTAGCTGCTATTTTACTGTATTTAGTCATTTTTGTGTGTCTGTGGTTTCGTCTGCGACTGACGTCGCAGTTCCGTGGAAACGCGTGCTTTAGCCGCGTCTTCTCGTTCGTCAGCGACTAAAGTCGCTGTTCCATGATTTAAGAGAGTCACCGGGGTCTTTGATTTTGCATTATGAATCAAGGGGGTCAGCCAGCTTGATTTTTAATCTCATCACTTTCCCTTCGACTTCGCTCGGGGAACTGGTTCTTTTAGACATTGAAAAGTCAAAGAGTTTGCTTATTTTTCTGGATTTCTCTACTTCTTTCTTTATGGTTAATTTACAGTGTTTTGGCATTTTTGTGTGTCTTTGGTTTCGTCAGCGACTAAAGTCGCTGTTCCGTGATTTCTGTTCTTCTTTTTATGCCTCAAACCAATACTCCACAAAAATCCAGACTTGTTTTTATATCCAAACCTTTAAATTCTTTATGTGCAACCAAAAAAGTTATGATATCTGCTTTTTCTATCGCTTCTTGATAGTTATAAATTTCGAACTCTGGATAGCTTGCAATATTGGGTTCTACTGGCAATACATCTAACCCATCGGACAAAGGTGACGTTACCCTTTGATTCATTGACTAAAGGAGCCAGAGACAGTAAGGTTGAAATTTTATTTTAGCTATCAATCTTAAATTCCTATTAAATTTAGTTTTAATTCTTGTATATTTTTCAATCTAATATCATTTGTAATTAAAACTGAATTATACAAAATAGTGGTAGCGCATATAATTGCATCAGGTAATTTTATCTTAACTACCTTCTTTAGTTCGATCACTTTATTTGATATAGCTTCATCTATATAAATTATAGTTAAAGAGGACAATAGCTCTTCAATAAACTCTCTTTCTTCATTGGAATCAAAATCATATCCTAAAACTTCCATATATGTGATGACAGATACTGCATACTCTTCATCATCACTAAAAATAGTCTCTATTTCAATCAACTCTTTAGATAAATATATGATGGTATTGGAATCTAAAAACACCATTACCATTCGTCTCTTTGTTGGTCCTGCCATGCTAAGGGGTCATCAATGGATGCAAATACGTTTATTTTTTTTGCTTTGAAGAGCTGTTGTATTTTATATTTTGTATTTGTACTATTTTCAACTTTTTCTTCTTTTATTTCTAGCCCTTTTAAGTTTAAATTATTTAATAAAAACATAATATTTTGATAAATATCATCTTCAATTTTTAATTTTACGGTGTGCATTTTTATTTACCCATTGCTGTGGAAACTTTGCTCCGCTAAATCAACTCCTAACACTGTCATCGGTCCTTTTGCGGTATTAAAATCAGGGGGCGGCCAGTAATGCCACTACCAGTCATTTTAACCCATAATAAATCAATTAGTTAGGAAACCTCAGGGTCAGGTCTTTGATTTTGCATTAGGAGGTTATTATACTGAAGTTTCCCAATTATTGAGTAGCTGAAATACACAATGCTG
>NZ_BDMN01000308.1 GCF_002189065.1 Bathymodiolus platifrons methanotrophic gill symbiont | reverse complement strand
GCGATGGTGGAGAGAGTAACAGCTCACGGCACTACATTTTTAAAGAAGATTTACAAAAGACTGCGAATGCACTTGGATTGGAAATTAGGATTGCCCACTATCCTCCTTATACCTCCAAGTATAATCCCATTGAACATCGTTTTTTTCCTCATGTGACTCGTGCTTGTGAAGGTGTTGTATTTCACTCGGTTGAAACAGTTAAAACATTGATTTCTAGAACATCAACGTCAAAAGGACTAACAACAATTGTTCACATACTCGACAAAATATACGAGACAGGACGAAAATATGCCGCTGACTTCAAAGAAATAATGCCGATTGTATTTGATACACATTTACCAAAATGGAATTACCGGGCAATTCCTCAAGAATAATTAATATCGGGACGTTGTTTCGTGCTTATTCCTTAATATATATGCTATGAGTTTTGGCGCCTTAAGCAGTCATGCCGTTATGGCTTTGAATGGTGGGGCAAAACTGGGTAACTTTGCACATAATACGGGTGAAGGCGGCATTAGTTCATACCATTTAAAATTTGCTGGCGATTTAACCTGGCAGATAGGCACGGGCTATTTTGGTTGCCGAACAGTAAACGGCGGATTTAGTGAAAAACTGTTTGCTGAAAAAGCCATGCTCCCTAGTGTCAAAATGATTGAGATAAAATTATCTCAGGGAGCAAAACCTGGGCATGCCGGAGTCTTACCTGCCTGTAAAAACACGCCAGAAATCGCTAAAATAAGAGGTGTTGAAGCTTATACGCAGATTAATTCTCCTGCAACACATTCGGCTTTTTCCACACCTATTGAATTACTAGAATTTATTCAGCAACTGCGCGATCTGTCCGGAGGTAAACCCATTGGATTTAAATTATGTATTGGTCAGCGTAGTGATTTTCTTGCTTTGTGTAAAGCAATGCTGAAAACCGGTATTAACCCCGACTTTATTACCGTTGATGGGGGTGAAGGCGGAACGGGTGCCGCTCCATTGGAATATAGCAATTCCATTGGTATGCCATTATTAGATGCCCTGGCCTTTGTTAGTGATTGCCTAATCGGTTTTGATTTAAAAAAAGACATCAAAATCATTGCCTCAGGTAAGGTTTTTACCGGCTTTCACATTATCAAACGTTTAAGCATAGGGGCTGATTTATGTAATAGTGCGCGCGGCATGATGCTATCGATGGGTTGCATTCAATCATTACAATGTAATACGGGGCACTGCCCTACAGGCATCAGTACGCAACGGCCCGCATTAGTCAAAGGTCTGAATGTTAGCGATAAACGCCAACGTGTTGCTAACTTCCATGAAGAAACCGTTAAAAGTGTCGCTGAAATTCTAGCAGCAGCAGGTTTATCACGTACTGAAGAGCTTAATAGAAAACATATATTCAGACGAACCAGTCAGACACAAATCAGTCATTATCAAGATATTTACCCTCCCATGGTCGCTGGCAATTTATTATCAGAGCCATTCCCATCTGCCTTTGACGAGGATATAAAACAAGCCAATGCAGAAATGTTTAACTGTGCGGCGTGCGAAATCAATTGATAAGAGAGATATAGATTTTGTTGATGCTCTTATTTGCACTAAAAGCAAATTGCAAGGCAACAGCCGCTTCATATTGAGTGCCCACCTATAGTATGGATTTCATTATCTATTAGTTCTGACATAACAATTTCTCCTTTCTTAGCTGATTTTCAGAAAAGAATATACCAGAATTACGCAGGATTTTTGTTCGTCTTCAAAGCCTGCCCCGTACTTGATCCTGGGATAATAATAACAGGAGATACCGATACTTCTGTATTGCAAAATATTCAAAAAGAAGGCTTGCTGATGCTATCAAAGCCAGTTACTCCAAAACTGAAGTTTCCCAATAATTATTTATGGTAAAATTGAAACTATGCTACAACTATATGAAAAAAATAGTCTTTTCATTCGTTTCAAATGCTATTGCCTAAGGGGAATTAAGTAGGGGTTTGCTATAAACATCATCAGTGTTTCCATTGAAAGCAACAATAGCTAAGAAACTTAGAGAGTATGCCTTATTTTAGAGGCGGTATGCGATTATCTTGTCCTACTCCCAGATTTTTAATCAATCCTAAAAATTCTTCGCAGGATAAGCACATGGAAAAACAACAAAAAACCTAAAATAAAGCTTGCAATTACGAAAAACATTTTTTTTATAATTTTCCGTTTTATAAACCTTATAATCGGAAACTCTCATGTACGAATCCCAGACACTGAATGCCTTTATTTTTGATCACTGCAATAAGAGCATGGACAATGCCGTATCAGCAGAACGTTACCCTTTGTGGAAGCGAGCATGCCCAGGACTAAACGATATTGGCTTTATTCGTCTTGGGATGTTACGTTGCATCAGTTTGGTGGATAGTGGTCGCCATTTTTTACAGGCAGCAGAAGAGGTTCATGAGGAGCAATGCCCTCTTTCAACCT
>NZ_BDMN01000307.1 GCF_002189065.1 Bathymodiolus platifrons methanotrophic gill symbiont | reverse complement strand
TTACAGAATTACGCAGGATTTTTGTTCGTCTTCAAAGCCTGCCCCGTACTTGATCCTGGGATAATAATAACAGGAGATACCGATACTTCTGTATTGCAAAATATTCAAAAAGAAGGCTTGCTGATGCTATCAAAGCCAGTTACTCCAAAAGAGTTAGAGAGTAAAATGGGGCTATTAACGAATAGTTAGGCATCTCGAAGCAAGTAATCAAACATCATCTGCTATTATTGCTCTAAATTAAAAAAATGCTGAAAACTGGGTGTTTCCACTCATGTGTTAAAAATCATTTCCCTGTATTATTTATTTAACCCTGTTGATACGTGGGCTAGTTGGCATATTCAAAATGGAACACCTTTACATATATTGCAGGAATTAGGCGGATGGAGTTCTTATGAAATGGTTCGGCGATATGCTCACCTTTCATCTGAACACCTTTCAGAATATGCGAACAACTCCAAAACTGTGACAACTTGCCCGGTCTTTTTCGGGCAAGTAGAACAAAGACACTAGTAAAAAACTTTAATTTATTAGTTATAACCTATTCTACTTTTCTCTAGCTCGTCTGAATATTAGCTAATACGCCCTACTCTCCTCAGGATAAGCAGTTCAACTATAGTAAATTATGGTATACAACTAGAAAACAACATACAAAAACAAGTACAACTGGTGATAAGTTATTACTTAATGTATTTAGTATAAAAATAGTAGGTAGAGCAAGGGCTTTTACACATCAATCTTGTCACAGTAACTAAAGCTTTTGATTGATATGGTAGTAATTAGATGTTAAATTATTATTCATCAATAACTACCTAGTTCTTGAGTATTGCAAGGTAGTTTAGGTATTGATAGAGAGAGAATAATTGGTTAACTACTTACAAGAAGGAACCTGTAAGGTATTGTTTGTAAAGGTATCATTGGGGTGGACGACGGGGCTCGAACCCGCGACGACCGGAATCACAATCCGGGACTCTACCAACTGAGCTACGCCCACCATAATGTAGATACTTTAATAGATAATGGTACGCTTGACAGGAGTCGAACCTGTGACCCTCGGCTTAGAAGGCCGATGCTCTATCCAGCTGAGCTACAAGCGCATATTGTATTGGTCGGGGTAGAGGGATTCGAACCCCCGACATCCTGCTCCCAAAGCAGGCGCGCTACCAAACTGCGCTATACCCCGATACACTCTGACTAAATTACTACGCTAGTAATTAATGCCTTAAAGAGCTGACTATTATAGCTGATTTTAATTGACCGTCAATAATTAATTTGGCGTTTTACAATTTATTTTTAACCAGCTGATAAATCTCCTCTGCTTTTATATCAGCACCGTTAAGTATCAATTCTAACTCTGCTAATTTTTCTTCAGCAAAGGGCCCGTCTTTAAGGCTGGCGGTATTTATATAAACATTGAGTGCTGCACTTTTTAGCCCAGCATAAGCCGACATAACAGCGACTCCAGCATCACTAATTACATTTAAATTACCTTTATCTGCTGCTTGCTGGCTTAATTCTACCGCTTCAGCACAGGCTTTCGCACAAGCCAGGGGAACTAGGGTTGCCTCACGCAGTACTGTTTGAATTTGCTGGCTACGAGCTTTCTTTTCTTGTTCTGTAACTTTTACCAAGCCATACGCAGCCATCAATTGATTAAATACGTCAACATCTGCCTTAATCATATTGGTTAAAGTGGTACGTAAGGATTCGGCCCTAGCTAATAAAGCGCGCATATCATCTTCTACTTCAATATATTTTGGTTTACCGATTGTTAGATTACACACCATACTGGTTAATGCTGCTGATTGTGCGCCTAATAATGCTGCCGCACTTCCACCTCCAGGAGTGGCTGCTTTACTGGCTAGTTCATCTAGATAGTTTTCGATGGATTTATCTTTTATTTCAGTCACACTTACACTTCTTTAATTAGTTATTGTTCAAGCCCTATTGCATTCGGTTTTTTATAAAACCCCTGACTCTTTGCTAGAAAACGTCTGTTGTACGTAGGGCGTGGTTTCAACCCGCCATTGCGAATATAAACATGCGGGCTAAAGCCGCGCCCTACAATGCTTTTACGTCCCACTAAATACACGGAAACGAACGGTAAATATATTTATTCACGACGCCAACTGGTTCCCGTTGCTACATCTTCCAGAACGATACCCTGCTCTTTTAAGTCATCACGGATTTTGTCGGCTAATGCCCAGTCTTTGTTTTGTTTGGCTTGTTTACGCTGTTCTATAAATTGTTCAATTTCCTGCTCGCCTAAGCCACCTTCTTGCACAGCATCCCCCGCCTGCAGAAAGCTTTCTGGATCATCTTGTAAAATCCCTAAAACATTAGACAATTCTTTGAGTTCGCCTGCTAACTGAGCAGCAAGCCCGGAATCATTGTTTTTTTCTTTATTCAATTCTCTAGCCATATCAAATAATACTGCTACTGCAACAGGCGTATTAAAGTCATCGTCCATTGCTTGTTTAAATCGTACGCTATAGTCTGTCTGAGCATAATCAACTACGATCTCAACCCCTCGTAATGCCGTATATAAGCGAGTTAACGCTGCTCCTGCATCATCCAGTTGCTCGTCTGAATAATTAAGCGGGCTACGATAATGGCTGGACATTACAAAAAAACGTACTACTTCAGGACGATACTGTTTTAGCACCTCCCTCACAGTAAAGAAATTTCCCAGTGATTTGGACATTTTCTCTTCATTAATACGCACAAAGCCGTTATGCATCCAGACATTAACAAATTTTTCGCCGCTTGCACCTTCAGATTGCGCTATTTCATTTTCATGATGTGGAAATTGCAAGTCCATGCCGCCACCATGTATATCAAAATGATTTCCCAAGCAGCGCGTTGCCATAGCCGAACATTCTATATGCCAGCCAGGACGCCCTCTTCCCCAGGGGGAATTCCAATAAGGCTCGTCTACTTTAGCCTTTTTCCATAACACAAAATCAAATGGATTCTTCTTTGCCTGATCTACTTCGACCCGTTCACCCGCCTGTAATTCATCCAGTTTTTTACCTGACAGTGCTCCGTAATTAGCAAACTTATTCACTGCATAAAATACATCACCATTACTTCCTGTATAGGCCAGGCCTTTTTCAAACAACGCAGTAATCATCAGAATAATATCATCCATTGATTTGGTTGCCCTCGGCTCCATATCAGGGGGCAACACGGCTAATGCACGTTCATCTTCATGCATTGCATCAATAAATCGATCTGTTAAGGCACCGATTTCTTCTTTATTCTCATTGGCACGTTGAATAATTTTGTCATCAATATCGGTTACATTTCGCACATACGTTAACTCATAACCTGAGTAACGCAAATAACGCGCAGCAATATCAAAAACTACCATAACACGCGCATGCCCTATGTGGCAGTAATCATAAACAGTCATCCCACAAACATACATGCCGACCTTACCAGCAACTCTAGGTGTAAAAACTTCTTTGCTTCTAGTAAGGGTATTGTAAATTTTTAACATTTTGGTCTTTACTATTGTTAATATTTGGTTTTAACCTAGAAAAATCAGTTGCTCACGGTTTCTAGCACAAGTTATTGATTCCACATCACTTCAAAAAAATACCCGCTTAACCTATGGGTGAAGCTAAGATTTTTTTAAAGCACTGTAAAAGCAATACCATGCACTATAAATTCACGTTCAACTAGTTTTTCTAGGTTTAACGGCTCATCAGCATGAGTTTAATTGATCAATTTTCCAATATTAACACTTCTCTTTCAAGGTAAAAACACATAGAATTTACTATTTGCATCCAATTACAGAGAGTACCATGCGTTCCTTAATCCTTTTCTTAATGCTTTCATTAACGGCAACTCATTCTTTTTCAAAAGAAAACACAGCCCCTACGCAACAAACAAGAGTTAAACTTCAAACCACTCTTGGCGACATTATAATTGAACTCGATTCTCAAAAAGCTCCCATAACGGTAAGCAATTTCCTCAAATATATAGACAACGGCTTTTATAATGGAACAATTTTTCACCGTATTATTCCTGGCTTTATGGCTCAAGGCGGCGGATTTGATATAAACCTACAGAAAAAACAGACTCTAGCGCCTATCAAGAATGAATCAAATAACGGTTTAAAAAATGATCGCGCTACTATATCAATGGCTCGCACCAGTAATCCTGACTCTGCAACCGCGCAGTTTTTCATTAACTATGAAGATAATAATAGTTTAAATTACCCTGTACAAAGAGGCTCCGGCTATGCAGTATTTGGCAAAGTTGTCGAGGGCATGGATATTGTAGACCAAATGGAAAAAGCTCCCACAGGAAGTCGTAGCGGTCTGCGAAATGTACCTAAAACAAATATAGTGATAGAAAAAGCACTGCTATTGCCGCAATAATATCTACCCTTAGGACTGAAATTTTATAAAACCCGAAACGAACCTGTCTTTTTGTTCAGTTTCGGAGTTTATTTTATCCTCAATCCTTAAGAATACCTTTACCTGAAATTAATTACTCAAAATATTTAAACGGAAAATAAAATGTCAGAAACACAAACTAGAGTCAAATTCCAAACTACTGCCGGTGATTTCATTCTTGAACTCAATGCAGAAAAAGCCCCCATTACTGTGAAAAACTTCCTTACTTATGTAGAAGAAGGCTTTTATAGCAACACTATTTTTCACCGTATTATTCCTGGCTTTATGGCGCAATGCGGTGGCTTTGATACTGATTTTAATCAAAAATCAACTCACGCCAACATTAAGATTGAAGCTAATAACGGCTTAAAAAATGATCGTGGAACAATCGCGATGGCGCGCACTAACGTACCAGATTCTGCTTCATCACAGTTTTTTGTCAACTATAAGGATAATGATTTCTTAAATCATAGCTCACCAACTCCGAACGGCTGGGGTTATACTGTTTTTGGTAAAATAGTAGAAGGTATGGATATCATTGATGGCATGGCGGACGCTCCTACAGGTACCCGTGACGGACACCAGGATGTACCTAAAACAGATATCGTGATAGAAAAAGCTGAAGTTATTAAATAATATTCACTTTATAAAATGTAGCTTCAGAGCGTTTATATCAAACCTCCCCTAACCCCTCCTTAACTAAGGAGGGGGATTTTGTGGAATACTTTCACAGCTTCTGAAGCCACTCTCTACTCCTGACCTAGCTCACTCCTAAAAGCCTTGCAACCATGCGCAATGAGACCCTGTTTATTTCAGATTTACATCTGACCATTGAACGACCTGAAGTTACTCGCAAGTTTATACAGCTATTAACAACTCGCGCCACTCATGCTAAGGCTCTGTATATTCTGGGAGATCTATTTGATACATGGATTGGAGATGATGACTTCAGCCCTCCGATCAACACGGTAAAAAAACACCTGAAAGCTCTCACCTCTCAAGGTACACCCATCTTCTATATCCATGGTAATCGTGATTTTTTAATTGGCCAACGCTTTGGTAAACAAACCGGAGTCACTTTGCTCGATGAATACAGTATCACCGATCTCTACGGAACCAGTACCTTACTGACTCATGGTGATTTATTATGCACTGATGACCTGCCTTATCAGGCATTTCGCATCAAATCACATTCTGTCGAATGGCAAGAGAATGTTCTATCCAAGCCACTGATATTCAGATTACTATATGCCCGCTGGTACCGTTTGCGTAGTTATTTCCATAAACGCAAAAAATCACAGGACATTATGGATGTAAATCAAGAGACAGTTAAACAGCTTATGGAAAAATACCAGGTAACGCGTTTAATACATGGACACACTCACCGACCAGCGGTGCATGATATACAACTGCAAGGGAAAAATGCTCAACGTTTTGTGCTAGCCGAGTGGAAAAAAGACAGTGCTAGTTTGTTAGTATGGTCTGAGTCTGGCTATAAGATTGAAGCGATTTAATGGTAACCGTTCAGGTCCCCCTTTGTAAAATAAGGGCTGAGGAAACTTTTTCTAATAAAACCTCTCCCTAACCCCTCCTTGAGGGGTCAGCTATAGTAACACCAAGACAAAAGAAGTGGGAACCCTCAATCTAAACGCCTGACCCTTCATGCTAAAGGACATACATTAGCGGACTAAATTCCGCTCTACGTGACTATTCTTTAATTTTATCGCCATTTAATAAGCGATAAACTGCTAAACATCCTGCGCAACAAAATTCTTTCAAGCCCGCGTCTGTCTCAACATTAAACCCATCGATTTCAACATCAAGACCGCATAGCGCGCATTTAGTTATATTCTGGCTCATACCTCGACCCTAGTCCCTTTATATATACTGCAAAGAAGTAAGCTTATGCTTTATTATATCTTCTTGCATACCACCCAGCGAACCAACTTGCTGGCTTAAACCTACCTGTACGCAAATAATGCAAAGTATATTCATTATTAATAGTCGCCTTTAATAACTGCTTGGCATAAGCAGTGCCACAAAAAAGCAATTGATCGCCTTCTTTAATTTTATGATCTTTTGCGGGCAATATATATTGCACCCCTCCTGATTGAATAACAAATGGCATTAAATCAAGGTCCTGCTCACGATTGCGTGGATTAGCTACAATATCGCCTAGCAAAACATCACTACCTTCGTCTAAGCATTGAATCACTGCTCTACTTTTTTCACGAGTAAAATCTATGGTAACCAGCAATGGCTTTTTGTTACCAATTTTTTCCCTTAATGTTCTGATGACCTGTCTAATGACTTCATCTCGACCTGTTTCTTTAGCCAACAAATACCGAAAGAAATGTTTTAATAAAGGTGCAATTAACAATAGTAATATTTTTCTAGCCGTCACCAAAGTAGGTTGCATAATCATATCAGCATCCGCATTTTCAAAGGCCAGTTCGTTTTGATGACTGTTTTGCCGAACAATAGTAAATAGATTTTGATTCAGGCTACGCGCATTGAGTAATACACTTAAATTCTGCCCATCATCATCTGCTGCAGCTAAAATCCCTACTGCCTGATCTATCCCCGCCGTCCTTAATGTTTTGGCATTTGCCCTACCCACGATATAAGTTTCAACTTCCTCTTCTTTTTTACGTGAATGTGGATCAATAACAGCTGTTTTTACACCATTCTTGGTTAGTACATGATTAGCTTCCATGCCCATTCGACCATAGCCACAAATTATCCACCCTCCCACAGGTGGACGCACATAAGACTCAAGAGTTGCCCCTTTGTCACCAACTAACCAGTTATTTAAGGCGTAAAATGCCGGGTTATTAATACAGGCGTTTAATACTTTAGCAAAGGTCTTAAAGGGATCAACGATGTGCACTTCTCCCCCTAACGTTGCTAATGTTTCTTCAACATCATCTAATTTCGACATGGTAAGAATACCAACCGCAGGATTCAATAGGCGTGCAACTGCCGAAACTTTAAGATTAACATCTTCACTACTGGTAATAGCAACAACGGCTTTACAATTTTTATGTGCCACCCCCGCTTCCAGCAAATGTTTAGGGACACTGGCATCGGCACATAAACCAGGCACAGTCGTTTTGTAATTACGTAATTTTAATGCCTGTGTGCGCTCTACTCTCTGATCGATAACAACCGCATGCAAACCGGCATCATTTAAACCTCTTACCAGTACACTTCCGGTATCACCAAAACCACAGATGATATAAAAAGGTCCTGTAATACGATTAACACTCATAGCAAAGCGCCATTCGTCTACAGCACGTATAAAAAATACATTCTGGAATAACCGTATAATACTACCCAGCGCATAAAACCAGGTAACGACACTGACATATAGACAACCAATGGCCCATAACCTTTGCGCATTACTAAATGTAAAAGGAATTTCACCAAACCCAGTGGTGGTTGCAGTATAGGTCATAAAATAAAAGGCATGAAAAATGCTCAAATACTCTACTTGCCCATCAATTACAGGCCCGGGAATATATATCATCCCCCAGATAGCAATTGAATAGACCGTTAATAAAGCTATTAACGGTACGCGCATCTCGCGCATGACAATAAAACTAACTCGGCTTAGCTCATTGCTGGTATACATACGCGATACTTCTTAGATAGTTTGAATTAATTTCAATGCATTACATCCGTGAAATCAGCGTTTCTGAAACCAGAATAACAACAGAAATAATATTAGCAACCAGGGCCCCGCCCGCAAGAGCAACAATACTGGCAATAACCTCAGGTGTAATACCCGTTTCAAAAACATGAACAGCAAAGGTCCACTCCAGAGCAGCAGCAATTAACTCAAAGTCAGCAACCAGACTAGTCGCCAGTAGAACAGCTCCAATTTGTGAGCGATCACCTAATTTTAAGCCAGTAGCAATTAAATTAACCACAACAACGGCAAATAATTCATAGACACTATGATGAGCGGGATTACTATATTCACCTAAGACAAATCCCACATTCAAGGTTAATGATAGTACAATGAAAAAACCGAAAATAACTTTCTCAAGATTCACGAAACGCCCTCAACTCAAAAAGCATAAAAAAAAGCCTAGTTTACCTTAATTAACTAATCCTCACTAAAAAACTAGCCTTTATATATCATAGTTTGCTAATATAATTAGCCTTTAACCAAACTCAGGAGAACCACTATGTCTTTTACAGCAATGGATCTAGTTGCAAATGCTAAAAAATCTATCCAGGAAATAGACGTATCTGAAGCTAGACAGGCTTTATCTAGCCACCTTATTTTAGATGTCAGAGAACCCGCTGAATTTGCTGCCGGGCAATTACCTAATGCGATCAATATCCCACGCGGTTTACTTGAATTCCAGATTGGTAATCATCCTCAATTTGCAGGTCAACAGGCGGCTAAAATTATTGTTTGCTGTCAATCAGGTGGACGTTCCGCGTTAGCAACAGAAAGTTTACACAAACTTGGCTACACCAATGCTGTTAGTTTAGCCGGTGGCTTTAAAGCCTGGTCTGAAGGTTAAGTTCAACAGTGAGCCAACTCGAATCCCTCCGTCTGGATAAATGGCTTTGGGCTGCGCGTTTTTTTAAAACGCGCAAACTGGCCGCTGAAGCCGTATCAGGTGGAAAGGTGCATTTGAATGGCCAGCGCACTAAACCCAGCAAAGAAGTCAAAGTTAATAGCCATATTGTTATCCATAAAGACCAATTCAGCTGGGATATTACTGTACTAGGCATCAATGCCCATCGACGCCCCGCAGTTGAGGCGGTATTGCTATATAAAGAAACAGCCGCCAGTATCTTAAAACGGGAACAAGATGTCGCACAAAGACGTGTTGAACGCCAGTTTATGCACACCGATCCAGCAGAACGTCCCAATAAAAAACAGCGCCGCCAGATTCACCGATTTAAACAGCATTGATTTTCTTATGCTTACTTAGGTGATTAAACTTGATGGAGCCAAAATATTTTTCTCGACTTAGCCTTACGCGCAGGTTCACTATCGTTAATGCTCTTAACCTAATGTGACACGGAGCGTGAGAACGAGAAAATGTTGTACCCTCTCTGTGGTAAAAAATTCTAATGCTCATTCCCCACCTCACCCACCCAAGTCCTTAAAAATTTAGCGTAACTCCGATTGTAAATTCTCGTCCTCTTTTAAAACTACTTGTCACTTCATCACCTTGCATAACTTTGTAATGGTTTAATAAAGCAGGACACATCTAAAGGCTGATTTATAATGTCATTAGAGGTGAATATGAGTAACGAAAACAAACAGTCAAAACCTAAATACACACTAGAATTTAAACAAGATGCGGAAAAATTAGTGCTTAAAATGGATATACGCGACAACGAGCTGCCGACCATTTAGGGGTTTCATTAAGCGCCATTAGGATCGCGGATTAAATAACACCCGAAACCAACCTCTAATAAATTTTGGCAATAACCAGTGGATCGGGCATCCTATTTAGTCATGATGATACAAGCTTACCCCTCAGAAATAGAACCCCAAATACTCATTTTTTTATAATAGCCTATCGGAAAAGATCGTCGCCGTTATGCAGCAATTGAGGCAACAAAATTGGGGTATGGTGGGGTCACTTATATCCGTTCTATTTTGCAATGTAACGACCGAACCATTACACGAGGGGTACAGGAGTTAAATGCAGAACTTTCTGATGAAAATTCACGCATTCGCCAATCAGGTGCAGGACGTAAACTTATTCTGGACACAACAGAAGGATTGGAGGATGCATTTTCGGGGAGTCGCTATTTTTGCGAAAGCTTGTTTTGGGCATCCCAGCCCAAGCAAGCAGCAAAAACTTAACGCGACCACTTATGCCTCCGGCGGCCCCGATTCGTCCTCGTCACCTCGTCCCGACCCAACAAGGGGTCGGAACATAGGCTCCAAATGACTTGACGCCGTGTCGGATGGCCTTTTATTTTGTCTCCACCTTCGCTAACGCTCAGACTCCGACAAAATAACGGCCCTACGGCTATCGCGGACTAAAAATCATCACTTCGCTTAGGCTACGTTTCCCTGATTTTCAGCGAAGGAGGTAATAAAAGAACATACGGCAGGTTCTCCCATGGATGAAACAATTAAATGGACAAATTTGTCACGCCCCGAAATTGCTGAAAATATCATGAAAAAAGGGTATGCAGTGAGTGTTACGGTCGTTGATCAACTCCTTGAAAAACATGACTTTCG
>NZ_BDMN01000306.1 GCF_002189065.1 Bathymodiolus platifrons methanotrophic gill symbiont | reverse complement strand
CCATTTTCCAACTTCAAAGTGCCATTATTCTTCCAAGTCGGATTTTCTTTTGTTCCGGTATTTTCAATGATATTGGTGTAACCGGAGTAATTACCGACCAATAAGTCTATGTCATTATCACCATCAATATCATGAGCATAAGGTGTGGAAAAAGATCCTATATCAATGATATTACCCGCTACATCTTCAATTAAGCCTTTATTAGAAAATTTAAAAACTGAAGAACTTCCTTCATTTTGGAAATAGGTTATTTGACCACTGCTATTTCCAATCAGCATATCCAAATCACCATCGTCATCTAAATCTACAAAAGCTGGGGTCGCTTTCGAACCCACATCAATAGTTTCGGAGATTAAATTAATTCCTGTTGCTTGTTCAATAAAGTCATACACACCATCTGAATCTAAATCCCATTCGTACTTTACAATCCTGCCATCATCACTTGCTATTGCTGATAAATGTGTTTCCAATGGGGTACTACCTACAGTAGGTGATGCATATGCTTGAACTACAGGGTATTCATCTCCACCGGCACCTTCATTTACTTTGATAGTAATGGAGGAGGTTGAAAATAGACCGTCATTATCAACGACTTTTAGCGTTGCTTGATACTCGCCTGGCTGATTATAGGTAAAGGTGGTGTTTTGTGAGGCCATCAGCCGTTGGTCAAAAGAACCGTTGCCATCAAAATCCCAATCATAATATTCAGGTCCACCATCCAAATCTTTACCATTTGAGAAGAAAGTGACTGTAAGTGGCGTTGAACCTGAAAGGGGGTAAGCTCCTGGTAGGGATGTAGGCGACCCCGATACTGAAATACTAACAGAATCTTCATCCAGCAACCCATCATCATCAACGACTCTTAATGTGGCATTAAAGACCCCACCTTCTTCATATATATGGGTTGTTGTTGCCGATAAAGAATTATCGTAGTCGAATTGTTTATCCCCATCAAAATCCCATTCATACGAAACAATTTTCCCGTCGGAATCAGTCACCGTTCCAGAAAAATTCACTGATAACGGTGCTATTCCGGTGAATATATCTGCACTTGCCACGACTTCAGGCGAAGAACCCACGGAAATCGTTGTCGTATCGCTATTGGAATGTCCATCATTGTCGTAAACGGTTAACTTTGCATTATAAAGTCCCGCTTGCTGATAAGTATGTGAAGCATTTTCTGTTGTTTCGGAACTTTGGTCAACAACTCCATCTCCATCAAAATCCCAATCGTATTTTGTAATGCTACCATCCGCATCGCTGACTGTAGCTGTAAAAATTACTGGCAATGGTACGGGGCCGGAATTTGGAGAAGCCGCTGCAATTACCAATGGTTCTGAATTGACGCTTATCAGTTTTGTCGCAATGGCTTCGTATCCTTTGTGGTCCTTAATTTTCAGAGAAAGATTATAGTTTCCACGTTGTAAGAAAGTATGAACAAAGTTCTGGCGTAAGTCATCTATCGTATTATTTCCATCAAGATCCCACTGGAATTGATAGGGTGGATAACCGCCAATGGGTATCGCATTCAACGTTACATCCAAAGGCACAACCCCTGTATTTATAGAGGACTTTATAGTAGCTTCAAGCACCTTTACCTCCACAAGCACGGTATCCGGTTCACTGGATAAGGTGCCATCAAGAATAATTAATTGAAGGATATAAGTACCAGGTAAATCGGGAGTAAATTCACTTGCAACAGTGTTAGTAGCGGCTAATTCAGATAAACTACCAACTGGCTTGTATATCAACGACCACTGATAGGATAACGGGTCGGAATCAACATCAAATGACAATTCACCATCGATATTGATTTTAGATCCGATAAATGCGGATTGGTCTAAGCCCGCATTAGCAACTGGCCGTGATTTTTGTGTGCTAATAACAACTGTATCGGCCAAGCTATCAACGGTACTATCATTAACTATCAATTGAACAACATAAGTCCCTGGGTAATCGATAATAAATGTTGGTTTTTCATTTAATGGGTTTTGCAACGTGGCTTTACTTTCAGCGGGCTTTGAGCTAAATGACCAACGATAACTCAAAACATCCAAATTGACATCGTTTGAATTAGAACCGTCCAATTGCACTTGGTCCGCTACAGCTATTGTTTGATCATCACCAGCACTAGCAATTGGTTTTGTGTTTTCAGTCGTAATGGCAACTGTATCTGGAGTACTATCAACGGTACTATCATTAACTATCAGTTGCACACCATAAATACCGGGGTAATCGATTAACAAAGTTGGTTTCGGTACCGCAGAGTCTGATAATGTGGAGGTACTTCCTGCCGGGCGAGATGAAATAGACCATTTGTAGGTTAATGGATTCCCATCAACATCGCTGGATGTAGTACCATCAAGAGATACTACCTGATTAACCAAAGTTGAAAAATCATCACCTGCTTTTGCAATAGGTGCCGAATTTTCTGTAGTGATTGTGACAATATCTGGTTGGCTATTAATCTGCCCGTCATTGACAATCAACTGTAATTCGTAAGTTCCTGGTTCATCGACTATAAATTCCGGTTTTATTACAGAAGAGCCTGATATCGTTGCTGTACTGTTATTCGGTTTACTGATAAATGACCAAGCAAACGTTAGGCTGTCACCATCGACATCAGAAGAAGCACTTCCATCGAGCATAACCGTATTGCTGACTTGAACTGATTGTGATGAGCCTGCTTCAGCCACAGGCGCACTGTTCTCATTAGAAATAACCACCTGATCGGGTAATGAGGCTAACTGACTGTCATTAACAATCAGCTGCACTACATACCGCCCAGGAGAATCAGAAGTAAAAAACGGGGTTGACTGATCGGAATCAGTTAGTTCAGCTGTGCTGCCCATGGGAATATCAACCATTTCCCATTTAAAAGTCAAGGGGTCACCATCAGCATCTGAGGAATTAATTCCGTTCAATGTGACTAAGCTATTAAGTTTGACTGTTTGATCCGACCCTGCATTAGAAATTGGTTTGTCCGTGTTAGGTGTTGATGAAAATGTAAATACTAAAGCATCAGAATTAACTGGAATATAACTATTTTTACGCAGTGTAAAAGTATCTTTACTGGTTCCTTGAGCATTAGCTGCAATCGCCCCAAAAGTAAGATTTCCATCCCTAATAACAATATTGGAGTCAGTGCTGGTGATAATTGCATTTACAAAAGAGACCCTGTTTCCATTATTTGTAATCTTAACGGAATATACAAGCTCATCTATATCGCTTGAAATACGTGTAGATGATACTAAAGTACGCTCATCGACCGTAAATGAATTAGCAAAGACTAATCCTGTAGTTAGTGTTAAAAACAATAAGCCATAAATTTTAAATACTGTACGAATTATCACCATATTACCTCATTAATACAAATACCAGTTCTGCCGAAAAACATCTAAACCCTCCGAATGGGCCGGATTCTAAATTTGTAATTTCTACCGTGGAAATCAACCACTATGGACTAAAAGGGTTCTGTCGCAAAAAAAACAAAATCACCCTATTATCTACGATCATACAATACCTTCGCCAATTTTAATTTAAGCCAAAAATGACAATCTTACACCTATATAAATCAATCGCTTATAGGCTGTAAAATTCATAAAAATGAGTGTATTTTCATTTTGGCGAAGGTATTGATCATAAGATTTAATTTCAGCCAAAGAAGATTCACATATTCTACTAAAAATGGTTCTATTTTTCTAAAGGTATTACTTTCCTGAATACCACGTGATACTTAGCTTTAACACTATATTGTCGTGATTTTAATAATGGGATTAGAAGGTTTTTCTCCTGCATGATGTTTTATCCATTTATCGTATAAAAATAGGTTACAGTTATTTTTACACAAATACTTATTTTTTTGCGACAGAACCGTTTTCAGAAATTGATAAAATCCTATAGATTAGGAGTAAACTAACTAACCCACCAGCTAATAGATAAAACCAGGACCACAACAAGAATCCCCCTGTTTCAGTCCCAATGGCATAACTGTGAATAAAACCAAACACCCAAACCAGCCATGCCAAACGATGAACATAACGAAAAAATAATATTGGAAACAAGTTTCTTACCAGGCCTATGATGACCACTATGACCATAAAACCAGCAGCAAGCACACCAAGACCAACATATAAGTTATAAAACCCTTCGTCAAAAATGATTCTTAATGATTTAAAAGAAAGATGCCCTGATCTGATAGCCACAGCACTAACAAATAATCCTGCATGTAACAGCGTGGATACTAAAACAGCCAACCCAATTGTACGATGTAATTTTATTGATAACCATGAAAACATGTTAGGTCGACAAGCCAACAGAAAACCAAGAACCAGTTGTACTGTAAAAAATAAAAATGCATATTGTGCCATTAATTTAGATAGCAAATACAACCACTGACCTGGTGGTAACTGGTAGCTGACTAGTTGATCCGTAATAAAAACATTTTCACCCCATTGTATACCGGGGATAATAATAATAATCCCGACAAACCAAAAGATAATTTTTTTCATATTTTGGTAGCCGATTCTAAACAGATGTCCAAATTTTCTGCGCAATTTTTTAATTGCTTAATTGCTGTAGATTCTTCAGTTCTTATTCCAGCAGTTGGTAACCCCATAGACATCCAACCTTTAAGTCCATAAGGGCGCATCAACAAAACATTTTTAACATTCTGCTGTTTAAGCAACCGTGCCATTTCAAAGCCACGGAAATCTTTCACACAATAAGGTACAACTAAATCTGCATCATCCAGTGTAGTAATATCAAATTTGGTAATATCACGAATTTTTACATTGATTGCTCCAGGTAGATGATGTTTAGTAAACTCATCAATTTCTCTAACATCAATGAAGACAATTTTTTTATTTTTCTCAATAGCTTTCAGAACTGTTTCTATGGGCCATTCGGACACTAATTGATTTCTCGGTGTTTTGGGTTCCAAATCTTTTTCTGCGCAACGAGTATTGGGCAACAATTGGACTTCATTAAATTTCTCAGGATCAATTTCTTGAAAGCGAGGCAAATTTGTCTCTAAATTATCAAAGAACTCAAGATAACAGGACATTGGTGTTTTTTTCTGACCAAAGATTTCCTGTAGATGTCTGAATTGATTTTCAACATAATTGGAATAAATAAACTCAGGTGTTCCCCAATAATTGATTTCAACATCATGAACCAATTGTAAAAAATCTGGTAAAAACTCAGATTTAACATTAAATCCCGTAATCAATGTTGAAAATGTTGAGGCTTTACCAGTACGTTTATATAAAGCATTTTCCGTATCGAATAACACCCCTGAATTACTGTCAGTATATTGTTGCTTAAGCCAACGTATACTTGCACCTGGAGAAACATGACGCTTAATCAGCCAAATCGAAGCCCATTTATCAAACCCCATGCCATGTCGCGTCGTAAATACCAAACTGTTTTGTGAGGTATCCAACTTGCATACGGTTAAATTTACACTCAAAAGAAACAGCAAAAGGAAGCGACTAAATCTAATCATTATTTTAGGCTATGTCACCGTTAAATGTGGAATTTTAAGAAAACTCAATTTTTCAATCACTTAACAATGTTATGAAATACTGCCTAAAGTGAGGAAAATCAAGCTTTCAAAAGTTTAAAGCTATATTTTCAATACTTAACGGTGACATAGTCTTATTTTATCACAAAGCGTTTACTCAAGGTTTCCAATCCACCCTGAAGCGTCACCACATTCACTGTTAAAATATGCTCCCCAGAAGCTAATGCTGAAGTATTAATATTCATGCGCGCTGGCGAACGTCCTTCTTCTATTTCAGTCACAAATTTAAAATCAACAAAGACTAATATTTCATAACGCGATTCAGTAACGCGCTGTTTAACAGATTCATTAAGCCTGATAGTAATACCAAACTTATCTGAAACAATGGGGATATCTTCATTTTTTTCTATCACAGTATTAAAACTGAAATCAAAAATAGGGCTAAGATTTTTATAAGGAAAAACATTTGCTTGTGAATATAGTCGATCCGTCAATCGAGTCGAATCTATAAGCTTTAAAGAATCACCAGGATATGCAAGGGAGTATATTTGATCATCATCAGGATTTCCAAAAGTAAAAAGGCTATATTCCGGCAAAGCGACTAGTTGTGAATAAAAATGATGTCCAGGAATTGAGTTTACAGAAACAACACCTGATGCATCCCAGCCATCCCAATCAATACTATATTGTCCCCGTAAAAATGGCTTCCATTCAATTAATTTACTTAATAACGGACCACCATCAGCGGCACCGTAACGGATATCAACGATGCCGTCTTGTTCAACCGAAAACGAAAGTTTTTTATTATCTGTATCATAATTAACATTCATTGGAATTGATCGATTGAGCGTTGATTGAACAGGGCTATATTCGACAATATTTCCGCGAATATCTGTTGCCTCAATGGTAAAAAAATAGGCTTCATTAGCGACTAAACGACCTTGATCATCCCTTCCATTCCAGGCGGCCAGAACAACTTCGTTTGCCGTCATATGTTCAATGAATATCTCTCGTACTTGATAAGCTCGACGATCATAAATTCTAACAAAAGCCTGACCATCCCGTTCGCTTTTGAACTGAATTTTAGCCTGCTCATGCACCAAGGGGTTGAATTGACGTGGATCAACATTAACAATTTCCAGGTTAAAATTTTCTTGTGCGTAGAGTGGTGAAACTGAAAATAGAAAAAAACACAATAAAACCTTTAAAGAAGGATTGAAGAAAAAATGATATTCTATATTAAATATTCTCACCTTTTTATTCTCCCTTATACCAAACGGGTTCATGAATATCTTCTGGAAAACTTAATAACTTTTGTTCCAATTTTGTGTTTAAGTCTATTTCCCATATAGCCATTGCTCCTTCTTGCGTGGATACATAAACTAAAGCATTACCATCAGGTCGCCAGGATGGCTCACTCTTCAAAACAGATGAGTTAGTTACTGGTGATGAACGTTTTGTCAACAAATCATAAAGCCAAATATCTAATGAGCCGTTAACATCGGAGCTATACGCTATTTGTTGGCCATTGGGTGACCAAGCAGGGTGAATATTGGAATGGCCATTATCAATAATTTTAACTGGTACTTTATTGCTCAAGCCCATCAGCCATAATTGTTCGATAATCTTTCCCCCTATTTCCCTATAACCAGAACTAAAAACTATTTGTTTGCCATCAGGTGACCAAGCGGGGTGTTTTTGTAGCCCTGTAAAGCTTATTAGACGACTACTTTTCCCTGTTTTTATATCAACCATATATAAATCACTGTTCTCACTGCGATTAAGAAAGGTAAAACAAACACAAGTTAGCCGTTCACCATCCGGTGAAATAGCTGGATGTCCGCAATATTTAGGTAATGAGGAGATAGCTTGAGGGGATTGTTTTTCGCCATCTTGGTTATTCAAATCTAACAACCATATTTTTCCATTATGATCACTATAAGCGAGTAAACCTGAAGGACCCAGAGTCGGATAATAGGCTTCGTTTTCATTCATGGTCAATTGCCGACTTTGATCATAATCGGTATCATACTGCCAGATTTGCCAACCGGATTGTTCGGTAAAAGTGCTGTAGGTGATCGGTGAAACAACATACCCTGTTTTAAGCGTTCTTTGACAGGCGCTAAGCGTTAACAACAGAAAAGTAAATGGTGGTAATAAAAAAAATAATTTCAGTAATCCTTTTGACATATATTCACCGATCTTAGTGGTTCTGTCGCAATAATTTATTGTGACGGCAAAACTTGGTCATAACTGACCTTTATGCAGCTAATGAATAAAACTGTCCTGCAGGAGACAAACCATCCCCTCCGAACATTTGTCCTTTTTTGATCATTTTCATTATCTCAATACCTGCTAATGTTTTTTGGGCGCTATGGAAGTTTTTAAAACCCAACATAGGGCGAGTTATTCGTTTAATGTTCCTATGATCTTGTTCGATAATATTATTCAAATATTTACATTGACGGATTACAATGGGTTCCACTTTAGGGGCATCTGAGTCTTCCTTGTTGATGCTATTAAGCGCTGCTTTATTGGAACCACTCTTATCAATATTGACCAATTCAGGACGGCCATTTCTCTTAATGGCTTTCTTAAAAAAGCGCTTGGCTGCTTTCGTATCACGCTTTGCGGTGAGTAAGAAGTCAATGGTATTGCCTTCTTTATCAACGGCACGATAAAAATATTTCCACTCTCCTTTGACTTTAATATAGGTTTCGTCCATCCGCCACCGCCGATTAACAGGACGCTTCTTTTTATGAAATTCTTTCTCTAATTCAGGTGCATAATTTATCACCCACCGATTAAGGGTGCTGTGGTCAACATGATAGCCTCGTTCTTCAGCTATTTCCTCAAGATTGCGATAACTGAGTGGATAAGCCAAGTACCATCTGACATTTAGGAGAATGATTTATTTTTCAAAATGACGCCATTTAAAACTAAGCATATGAACCTTATTTTATTCGAATTGAGACTCATGATAGCAGATAACGCGGAGAAGCGAACTTTATGCGACAGACCCCACGGAAGACTATTTGCTTTTCAAAATCTGAAAAAATGCATGATATTGTGATAGGTTTTCTGATTAATAAGGTTGAGTTAGGAGTGGATATTCATGCATAACGACAAATTCGACCCACCACCGCTTCCTACAACTGTTTAGCGACTAAATTAGTTGGTTTCTTATTGACAATCTCATTATTCCCCCAGCACTCAACGGTATTATCTATCTTTAAAGCACAAGCATGAGAGTGTCCTGATGTAATTTGTTTGGCGATTAAGCTTTCTGGCACTATGGTTTCTCCAACGCCAGGTCTCCCCCAGCACTCAACGGTATTATCTATTTTTAAAGCACAGGTATGAGAGTATCCTGATGTAATTTGTTTGGCGATTAATCCTTCTGACACTGTGGTTTCTCCAGCGCCAGATTTACCCCAGCACTCAACGGTATTATCTATTTTTAAAGCGCACATATGATTAAAACTAAGTACAATTTGCTTCGCAAGAAGGCCTTCTGGAATAACGCTGATTGGATTATTATGAGTATCACCCCAGCACTGAATAGTATTATCCAATTTTAAAGCGCAATTGATGCCGTGTCCTGCTGTAACTTGCTTAGCGGTTAAAGCGTCAGGCACATTATTTTGCCCAGAATCATTCGCCCCCCAACATTGCACAGTATTATCGTGTTTTAAGGCGCATATGTTGTTTGTTCCTGCTGAAATTTGCTTAGCAACTAAACCATTTGGTACAGTAGTGTGCCCACGTAGACCCCAGCACTGCACAGTGTGATCCAACTTCAAAGCACAAGCATAAAGCTGCCCCAATGCAATTTGTTCTGCTTTCAAACTATCTGGAACAGATATAATCTTATCACCCCATCCCCAACAAGTAACTGTATTATCTAATTTTAAAGCACATTGATAATCACTTCCTCCCATAGAGGATGCTGATCCTAGTTGACAAGTCAAGTTGCAATTATAATTAGCACTCATACCAATAGGCTCGAAAAATTCACCATTACAAAACTCAAGCCTATTGATGCCGTAATTATAGCTAATTGCACCTGTATTGCTACTATCACAAGTAGAGCCATTTCCCACTTGAATATAGCCGGTTGTAATAATATTACCTACCGTAACCACAAGGTCGTTACTTCCTTTCAAACTAACTTCGTTGTCCATTTCAGTAAAGAAAGTATCTCCTTTGTCTCCTTTGTCTCCTTTGTCTCCTTTGTCTCCTTTGTCTCCTTTGTCTCCTTTGTCTCCTTTGTCTCCTTTGTCTCCTTTATCTCCTTTACTCATAACGTGCACTTCTTGAATTTCTGTTTCAGATAAAGCACGTTCGTAGATGCGAACTTCATCAATCATTCCCTTAAATTGATATTTATATATTCCGCTATGACCATCACGACTAGTAAAATGCCTACCCATTATCAAAGGATAAGAGTTTGTTGTTGAATATGGTGGTATTGACTTTTCTGATGCAAGTTCCCCGTCAAGGTAGTACTTAATAACACCATTCGTATTATCAATAATACCAGTTACATGATGCCACTCATTAATAGGGAAAGAAGCAGAAACTGAAACGCCATCACACCACGAATAACCATTACCTACATTAAAAGCTTGTCCTCGACTCCCTGCATTTGAACCACTTGCGTTAAACATATAGTGATTTGAGCAGTCCCTACCTTTTACGAGAACATCTTGTATGCCATTATCTGTAGCACGATATATCCAAAAAGAAATGGAAAAATCTCTAGATACATTAAGAGATTCATCATGATTTACATAAATATAATCATCTACTCCATCAAATTTAACAGCTTGCCCCTGAACACCAGTTGTATAAGTTATACCACCACGTTCAACACCATCATTCCCATTACCACTAGAATCAGATGCATTGTTATCAAACTTATAATAAGCAACTAAGCCGTCCGTTAAACTTGCCTGTGCAATACGCACTACGAATATAAAGAAAAAAATGAGATAAGTAATTAATGATTTCATTTTTAAGTATCCTTTTTATCAATCAATACCTTCGCCAAACTAAGGAGAGGAAAAAACTAAAGATGGCCAGAAATGGGTAAAATATCATAGAAGTTACGCATTGACAGGCAATGTTAAACTATGATCATTAAAAACACAAACGCTGCCAGCCAAGGAGATCGAAAGCGAGGGCTGGTAGGGTTCTGTCGCAAAAAACAAAATCACTCTATTACATACGATCATAAGATTTAATTTCAGCCAAAGAAGATCCGCGTGTTCAACTAAAAATGGTACTATTTTTTAATTTATTATTTTCCTGAATGGCGCATGCTACTTGGCTTTACAACTATATTATCGTAATTTTAATGATAGGATGAGAG
>NZ_BDMN01000305.1 GCF_002189065.1 Bathymodiolus platifrons methanotrophic gill symbiont | reverse complement strand
AGATTGAAAATTCTAAAGCCCCTGTACGATCTTGTCACCGCTATTTAAGTAACCGTACTGAGCAACTCGACTATAAAGGAGCGATAGAAAAAAACTTGCCTATTGGTTCAGGCGAAATAGAAAGCGCACACCGTTATGTTATTCAGGAACGATTAAAACTATCAGGGGCGTGGTGGAAATCTGAAAACGTTGAACCCATGCTTGCTTTAAGAGTGGTCAGAGGAAATGATCAATGGGATGAATATTGGAGAAATTTGGCCAAAGCTTCTTAATATTTTGAGAAATTCACCGTACTTTTAATCGCACCCAGTTTTATGAGGGGTTCTGTCGCAAAGAACAAAATCACCCTATTACCTACGATCATAAGATTTAATTTCAGCCAAAGAAGATTCACATGCTCAACTAAAAATGACTCTATTTCTCAGGCGATTACTTTCATGAATACCACATGGTACGTGGCTTTTACACTATATTATCGTAATTTTAATGATGGGATGAGACTGTTCTTATCCTGCATAGTGTTTTTATCCATTTGCCGCATAAAAACAAGTTACAGTTTATTTTTACACAAATATTTATTTTTTGCGACAGAACCATAATTGTTGCGGCGTATAAAACTCACCCGCTTTTTTTCCAGAACCCTTTTTATGGGTTTGGCTGATGAAGCCTGTCACCTAGATAATACAATCCCCAGAAACTGGTTATAATCATTTGCCAAAATAGTAAAAGAAACATCAGGGTAAATAAACCAGATGACAAAATATGCCATGATTCATGGATAATTTCTTTGAATGGCACATAGAAAGATGTGGCAAAAATTGCAAGTACAATAATAATTAAACTTTCTGCTGTGAGAAAAGCAAACATTGAACACAAAAACCTTCTTCTAGTTAGCTCAATAGCTACACTTTTCCCCTGAACCAAAATATCTATCTTTGGAGCTGGTGCAGGCATTGTTTTATCTATGTCCGTCTTATTAAAGGTTGCAATTGCTGCTAGAGCGGCAATGTAGAACCCTGGAAGAACTTGAACGAAGCCAAGTATCTTAGTAATTATTCCACTATTTGAATACAAAGATACCTGACCAAATTGCTTCAGCCAAAATATTAGAATAGTTGATACTATGGCGAGTAACAATGGATAAATCCAATCCACTTTCCATTTGAGTTGATGCTCAATAGAAAGATAGGATAATGGACGAAGAAGATGCCTAATCATTGTGTTCCAGGAGTAGCAATTTTTTCATTTTATCGAGGATAGATTTGTCGGGTTTATCGTAAGATGATTTTAAATTATAATTAAAATTATCCAGCTTCTCTTTTTTTACATAATGTTGTACTAATCCATCGGCGGTGTTCATGTTTACGGTTCTATCAAGGCCTGATTGTGTTTTGAGTTTTATCCTTGCGTGACTGTAATTGTTTTTTTCTTTTTTACATAACTTTACAATGCGACCATATTTATTTGCGATATTGTTTTCATTATCTTTGAGTGTTAGGACAAGTGTTTTGCATTTTTCTTTAACATAGCCTTCTTCATCAAAGTCCGTGTTTTGATCCTTATCTGTTATCAATTCAATGGATCTTATTTTTCCATGATTTAGATCATCTTTAAGTTCGTTTGAGATATGTCCATCAAACTCAGATTTGAAGATAACATCGTATTTTTTGGGATTTCCATCATTATCTACTGACCCATCAGGGTGCATTTGCTTGAACTTATCAGGCGATATTTTTTTCGCATCATTTATAATATTATCTAGTAGTTCTTTAATAGTGGATACGCTTAGTCCATGGCATTGTTCGATAATAACAAGTGCTGGATCAATATCTTTATTAGGCAATTTAATTACTATGTGTGAAGAAAAATCTTGCCCTTCCTCTTCTGTTTTTTCAGCTGTACGGCGCTTATTCTCTTTAGGAATAGTAAATATTGGGTCAGATATTCCTTTATCTGATTTATTGATAAGAATACTGATAATATCATCTGTCCACTCAAAGTATGACATGTAGAGAGATTCATTTCCTTTTGCTAGAACTTTGGTTCTTTTACCTAAGGGTATAAGTTTTATTAATTCAAATGCTTCTCTTACAGAAATAGGTTTAGGACACTTAGGAATGTGCACGAAATAACTTCCTGAAGCAGCCAAGTATAATCCCCCAGCAAATCCAGACAAGAAATCAAAGCAATCTTATT
>NZ_BDMN01000304.1 GCF_002189065.1 Bathymodiolus platifrons methanotrophic gill symbiont | reverse complement strand
ACGATTTTAGCGAGGCCATAGGTTTGATCCAATAATTAACGTCAAAAAAAACAAGGGTTTACCACCATGATCGACATATTACAGGTTAAATATTTGAATAATATCATCGAACAGGATCGTCGATTTATCAAAAAGATAACAAAACCGATGATGGGCTTTAAAGCGTTTCACTTCGCTCAAGCAACCATTGATGGAATTGAAACAGCACATATGATCCGAAAGGGACAATTGTGCTGAGGAAAATATGCCTGCTTATAAGCAGTTTATGGCTTTAGCAGGATAGTTATGCCTGAAGACCAGGAGGTCTGCGCTTTTGATAATTATAGCGACAGAACCCGTAATAGCGACTCCCAGAAATTTTGGGTATAATAGCCCCCGGCTTATAGGCAGATTTTGGGTCGTGTATCGCGACCAGTGAAAAAAATATCCGGACGGATTGCCCCTTAAAAGTTCTCTACAGATTAACTAGAGAATACGTATTACGCATAAGAGTGCCTATAAGCCACTTCAATTTACTATGGATAGTACCTTATGAAAAATCTAAGGGCGCTTAAAGACATTAGAACAAAGCCAGAATTAGCTAAATTATTAGATGTCACCCCCCAAAATCTTACATACACTCTTTACAAAATAGGAAGAAAAAACCTATACATAAGTTTTGATATACCCAAAAGAAATGGAGGAATTCGCACCATATATGCACCAGTTTGTAATCTGAAACTAATACAATCAAGGCTTTCTAATCTGCTACAAGACTGTATTGATGAAATTAATAATAAACCTAATAAGTCCTCAAAACTAGCACATGGTTTTGTTAGAAAGGGTTCAATCATCACTAATGCAAACGTTCATAAAAATCAAAAATATGTACTTAACATTGACCTTAGTAATTTCTTCGATAGTTTTAATTTCGGTCGTGTTAGAGGTTTTTTTATAAAAAATAGAAACTTTGAACTAGACCCTCATATTGCAACAGTATTAGCTAACATAGCTTGCTTCAATAACAAACTACCCCAGGGCAGCCCTTGTTCCCCTGTTATCACCAATTTAATCACCCATTCACTTGATATACGACTTGCATCATTAGCTAAGAAAAATTCATGTAGCTATTCAAGGTATGCAGACGATATAACTATTTCTACTCGAAAAGCGGTTTTCCCTAATCAGATCATGGAGCAACATGAGAATGGAAAATACCTTGCTGGTAAAAAGCTAACTCACGAAATAACACGAGCTGGATTTTCTATAAACGAAAAGAAAACTAGAATCCAACACCAATATTCCAAACAAGATGTCACAGGACTCACGGTTAATAAAAAGCTCAATGTCAAAAAAATATATTGGCGAACAGTCAGATCACAATGTTATCAATTGTTTTGTACAGGGACTTTTTACAAAACAACATATAAAGGCAGAGAGCAAGGCAATATTAATGAATTAGAGGGGCAGTTAAATTTTATTGACCAAGTTGATCACTTCAATCGCATCCGTAAAACGTATAACAAAAATCTTCATAATTCGCATCATAGAAAGATTGGTAATTCTAGAGAGAGACTATTTGGACGTTTTTTGTTCTTTCGTTCCTTCTATGGCAACTCGCAGCCAACAATTCTCTGTGAAGGAAAAACAGATATCATTTACCTAAAGTCAGCCATTAAAATATTGGCGACTGACTTTCCAAACCTTGCAAGGAATAACCCCAAAAAGGGTGGCTATAAGTTATTAATTCGCTTTATAAAAAATTCAAATCGAACTAATTTCTTTATGGATTTACCTAAGGACGGTGGTTATGGATGTTTAGTAACATTCATGAAAAAATTTAATGAAAATAGCCTGGGTTATAAGGCTCCGAGTCCTCAACACCCTGTGATTATAGTAGTAGATAACGATAAAGGATTTGACAACTTTACTACAGCTATTAATCAAACCAAAAAAGAATATTCCCGTAAAAATAAATCCACTATTAACCCGAGTAATCCAACCGAAGAAAAAGATTACCGTAAAAAGGGATTCATTCATGTAATACGTAATTTATACGTTGTATTGACGCCATTAAGAGACGGTGAGAGCGCTTCGGACATAGAAGCTCTTTTTGATGAAGATACCAGACTAAAAAAACACGAAGGAAGGTGCTTTAATACAGTTTTAAATCGAAATGATAAGGATGATTTAAGCAAAAATGCTTTTGCTACTCACATCATTAAAAAGCAGAAAACATCTATTAATTTTAGTAATTTTAAATGCTTATTAAATAGAATTAGTGGCGCTATAGACCACTACGCAGAGAATGGTTCTGTCGCAAAAAGTGTAAAAACCGACTATATCTTAGTTTTATGAGGCTAATGAATAATATTTCATACAGAATAAAACACCGATCATCCTATCGTTAAAATTTCGGCAGATAAGTTGTAAAGTCATATGCCACCTGGCATACAGGTTAATAAGTCCTTAAGAAATACCGCCATTTTAAACTGAACATGTGAATCTTATTTGGATGAGATTAAGCCTTATAATAGACGTTTTTTGTTCTTTCGTTCCTTCTATGGCAACTCGCAGCCAACAATTCTATGTGAAGGAAAAACAGATATAATTCACCTAAAGTCAGCCATTAGAATGTTAGTGACTGACTTTCCAAACCTTGCAAGGGAAAACCCCAAAAATGGTGACTATGAGTTATTAATTAGCTTTATAAAAAAATCAAATCGAACTAAATTCTTTATGGGTTTACCTAAGGACGGTGGTCATGTATGTTTAAAAACATTCGTAAGCAATTTTAATAAAAATAGCCGGGATTATAAGGCTCCGAGTCCTCAATACCCTGTGATTATAGTATTAGATAACGATAAAGGATTTGACGATTTTACTAAAGTTATTAATGCAGCTAAAACCGGCCCCAATGAACTCCAAGAAAAAGATTACCGTAACAAGAAATTCATTCATGTAATACATAATTTATACGTTGTATTGACGCCATTAAACGAGGAGAGAGAGTATTCGGACATAGAATCTCTTTTTGATGATAATACCAGACTAATAAAGCACAATGGAAGGTGCTTTAATACAGTTTCAAATCGAAATGATAACACTGATTTAAGCAAAATAAATTTTGCTAATCACATCATTCATAAGCAAAAAACATCTATTAATTTTAATGGTTTTAAATGCTTATTAAATAGAATTAGGGGTGCTATAGGCCACTACGCGGAGTACAGGCAAGAGCATACGCGCGAGGGAGGCTAAAATTTTATCCCGAATAGCCGTAAAGCCATTTGAGGTAGCCATGACTGAGCTGCTTTGTGCTCAGTCTGTGGCGGACGCAGGGTGGCTGGAGCACCTCCTATTCGCTGCGTAGGTGAACGAATCACGGCGACAGGAGTCCCGGAATTTCGTGAGGTAGCATGGCGCGCCTGGTCACAGCTTGCTGTTGGCTTTTTGAGAATGTAAATTTTATTTTTACCACTGATCGACCTTGCTTCTCACATTGAGTGGGTGCTACCCATAAGAAAGTTGATATATTTCAGCCACAGTCGGGGCAAACGCTGTCAGCCCCGGACGGGATGATAGTCTCCAGAAGGCGCAGGGAAATTTGCCAATCCGAAGTGCGCGATAGCGCGCGAGGGAGGCTAAAATTTTATCCCGAATAGCCGTAGAGCCATTTGTGGTAGCCATGACTGAGCTGCTTTGTGCTCAGTCTGTGGCGGACGCAGGGCGGCTGGAGCATCTCCTATTCGCTGCGTAGGTGAACGAATTACGGCGACAGGAGTCCCGGAATTTCGTGAGGTAGCATGGCGCGCCTAA
>NZ_BDMN01000303.1 GCF_002189065.1 Bathymodiolus platifrons methanotrophic gill symbiont | reverse complement strand
AATCACCTTCAAGTCGCCCTGATTCTTCGCAAATAGCGTTAAAAAAGGCTGTTAAAAAACCAAACCACTGAAATTGTTAATAAATCCCCTGTTAAAGAATGGCTTTAAAGATCAGGATACGGACTACGGCAGATTTTAGAGGTAATATTTAGTTTCCATTTTGCCATCGCTTACCTCCGGCAATGAAAAAGGTTCTGTCGCGATAAGGTATGGGTATAAAAATAGTTTCTAACCAGTTTTTTGTAAGAAGTTTTACAATATTTTAAAATGTAATTACACTATTGTGATTAAAAAAAAGGGGGGGGTGATGGCTAGAAAAACAGAATTAACACAAGACTTAGTATTGCTGGTTTCGCGATAGAACCCAGGTATAGTTCTTCTCATAATCTGCATACAGCAATATGTCCCGTAGGTAGCCAATATATTGTCCACATGAACGGTATATCGCAGAATTTGCAAAATGCGGGCTGTGATAATTAGTATTCACAAGCATCTGGACGACGCCTCGGAATATCTTTTGTTTTCTCACCATGGCTGGCAGCGTCACTTTGAAGTCCCAGTAGTGTACTGTGTATATTTGTTTCACTCTCGAATTTATAATGCTGTTTCTCCAACTTTTGCTTGATTGGATTCACCTTTTCTGCAACCCAATAGTTTAAATGAGGAAGAATAAAAATATACAACGCCGTTAATGTTAATGGTATAAAGAACAAATCGGGATACGTTAAAAGATTACGTACAGACATCTCTTGCAACATATTTTTTATTCTTACGTCTGGTGTTCCTGTACCAAAAAACAATAAAGCCAACTTACCCCAATTACATAAAGCCCATGAAGATATAAATGGACCAAGAATTAGATTATTAATTCTTTTTCGAAAACTCATTGCCACAGAATATATAAATATCATCAAAAATTTCCATTACACTTACATTGAGCGGGTCTATTTATTTATGTAACACATTGATTTTAAATGATTTCATATAAGCCATTGAAATCTACTAAACTTATTGTAACTATTTGTTTTAAAATAAAAATATAAATCCATACCCGCTCAATGTGAGATTACATATTATTTTTCTAGTCTTTAAGAAAGCTCTTCCCACCACCTACAGCTAACACGGACGGAAAAATGTTCACTTTGCTAAAGCTCTATTTTCATCCGCAATTTTTTTATGCTATTGAAAATGAGAGATTAGTTAGATTACACATTCTGATTGTGTGATTCTATCCAATCTCGTGATAATTTCTGGGCATTATTTATTTTCTCAATTGATAGCAATCTGCCTATCTTTTCCCTGTTAGCTATTGCCTTTTCAAAGTTGCCATTATATGCTGAAATATTAAAGTACATATATGCTTTATTATTGTCCTGAATCCCCACGTTTCCGTTAGCATACATCACACCTAGATTATATTGTGCTTTAGAGTCCCCTTGCTCTGCTGACTTGGTAAACCACGTTTCCGCTTTCCTATAGTCTTTAGTGACGCCTTTGCCACTGCTATACATTTCCCCTAGGTTGAGTTGTGCGTTAGCATTCCCTTGCTCTGCTGACTTAGTAAACCACTTCGCTGCCTGATTATAGTCTTGAATAACCCCTTCTCCTTTGCTACACATCACCCCTAGATTGTATTGTGCGTTAGCATTCCCTTGCTCTGCTACCTTCGTAAACCACTTCACTGCCTGCTTATAGTCTTGAGTAATGAGTTCTCCTTCCAGATACATCACCCCTAGAGTGTATTGTGCGTTAGCATTCCCTTGCTCTGCTGACTTGGTAAACCACTTCACCGCCTGCTTATAGTCTTGAGTAATGAGTTCTCCTTCCAGATACATCACCCCTAGATTGTATTGTGCGTTAGCATTCCCTTGCTCTGCTGACTTGGTAAACCACTTCACCGCCTGCTTATGGTCTTGAGTAATGAGCTCTCCTTCCAGATACATCACCCCTAGATTGTATTGTGCGTTAGCATTCCCTTGCTCTGCTGACTTGGTAATATCATTTATATCCTCTGTTTTTTCATTCAACGACGTTCCCCTTTAATATAAAAAATGTGTAACTGCTTTCATTGGACTAGGATCTCATAACTGGTAGTGGCTCAAACCTGTAATTATATATAAATATCTCGACAAAATTCTACCTTGTTGAGCAGTAATCCGACCACGCTTTGAGCCACTACCTACTTCCCCTTCTCAAGCCATTACTTTCCTGAACACCAGTTCAATTATCGCGATGGGGCGAGAATACTTTTTTCCTGCATGGTGTTTCATCCATTCATCGCATAAAAACAGGTTACAGTTGATTTTTACACAAACATTTGTTTTTTGCGACAGAACCCTATTTTATTATCCGCATAGTGAACAACATCTTTGATAACCAGTTTTTGTATCGCGGAAATAAAGGTTTCCATTGAAGAATAGTCTGGTTGATTGTTTTGTGTCGGGAGTGAAATTTCGTCTTTTTGAATCTTTCTGTTGCTAATACTGTCGCCCCAAGAATATTTATGATCCAAACTTTTATTGATACAGGTCGCTAAAAAGAGCTGGTTAAACTTGTTTCTTTTTTCTTCATTCTTTAGATACAGGATTAAATTGTGGCTGTCGTTCGAATAAAAGTCTTTTTCTTGATAGCTAACAACAAAAGTTTTCCCGCCTATAAAAACACAATTTCCCTTATCCAAATACTCTTCATCATAAGAGATGTAAGAACTTACCGCATTGTTTTTATTACTTGAGCAGAGGTAAGGTGTTTCTCCTCTATTTTCAATAATATCTCTGGATAAAATATTTCCAGAGTTTTTCACGTTAAATATATTAATAACATTAAACTCTTCAAAATTAAGGTCTTTAAAATCATCTAAAGCCTGCTGTTCTTGTAGAGTCAATGAGGTGTTTTTTAAACCAGCCGCAGATAGATAAGCTTCCAGCTCCGCTATGCGCTCTGTTTCCAGCTCCGCTATAAAATTTTCCATAAATTCAAAATCAGCCCCCCCATTTTTGGCAGGCAACAAAACACTCATATTTTTATAAATTTTCATACCAGGTTTTTTCTGATATGAAAATTGGTACATTAATTTAGAAATTGAGGAAGAAATAAATACTCCATTCTTATTATTTAGCCACTCAGATTTAGCCGTTATTACTTGGCTTGCACCAAACTCGACTGGCTGATAAGAAACGGCTGGCAAAGTTACCCCTAATACAATCCTATTACCAGATACAGGAAATTCATTATGTTCAATCAACCATTGTTTATTAACATTTCTTGAAAACATATTATTAGACATAGACTGAACAATATAAGGAACACCATTTTCTGTATTATCGGTTGGTATTGCTTTTTGGGATTTTGCTTGCTTGATTGCCTCAAACTCGAATAGTTCACCCAACCTAAATTCACCCCACTCAACATGTTTCAGTTTATCGTTAAGTGGGGCATCTACTTTCCCGAATTGTTCCCTTCACCCGTTTGTTGTTTAAGAAGGTTTGAAACTTCCCAAGCCAAATAATCACCGACCGTTTTCTTGAAATCCTGCAATGTAGGCTTAGTGTCGACGGGTATAGACTGATTCCAGTCATCCCCGTTTTTGGGATCAATGGTGTTTTCGTAATATTCATTTTCGGTAAAAATAGTGAGTTTACTTTTACCAAAGCGCACTAAACTGATTAGCTCTTCATAGCGTTCTTTAGCGCGATCCTTATCTTTGAGGTTATTGCTGGATTTTTTCCGGTTGGTGCGCGTATAGCCATCGTTTGAAAAGTCGATAAACTTAACCATTTCATCTTGATGATGTGGTTCGTTTACCTTAAACACGTAGATGTGTGTTTGCACGCTGGATTTACCAATAAAGAGGTCTATCGGCATTTTGATGCTTGCCAATAACGTGTGTTTTTTAAGAATTTTATGATTGATTGCTTTCGCTTTTCCTGAACCAGATGAACCTTGAATAATAATGGCGGCATACCCTTTGTTCATCATTCCCAACGCTTTTTCGACAAAGTTCATACCGTTGCCTTGGGCAGAGTACGGCGGATTAAGGATAAAAGCATCAGCGGGAAATTTTTTATCCGTTTCACCAAAGCCATATTTTCCGTCAAAATCCTGCAAAGAGTCTTTGTTTAGAATGTTGGAGCTGCCATCCCCCATCAAAATCATATTGAGAATAGCCAACATATAAACACTTGATAGTATTTCTAAACCGAGCAATTGTTCAGCCTTTATTTCCGCTTCTTTTTTTGCGAGCTCTTCAGGTGAAGTGATGGTGTTTTTGGCATCGTTCAGCATTTCATTCATTGCTGCAACCAATAGTCCCGCTGAACCCGTGGCAAAATCCCACACATACGAATCCTTATTAACGCGTGCTAGCTTTGCTAAAAGGGTTGCAATATAAGACGGTGTAAGCACGACATCATTAAGTTTGTCTTGCGAAAAACCAAGCCAGCCATACATTTCATTAAAGAGCTTACCGGTAAAATCGGTGGTTAAGCCAATTTTGTAGTAGATCCCCAGGTCATCAACAATTTTTGTAAAAACTCTTTTAAGTTGGCTTTCACCGTTTTTAACCTTATTGATATTATCAGTTGAAAGTGTGTTTTTTAATGTTCTTAAAATGAGTTCTTTTTTCTGTTCCGGCAGCTCCTTTTCACCCAAAAATGCTTCTATTTTTCTTACTATTATTTCACCATCTGTGCTGCCTTTTTCGGTAGAAGACTTTAAATCAGATTTTTCAAGCGGAGATACTTTTCCTGGAATCCCCAACGTAGAAATGATTGAAGCGGCAACCAGATAAACGCGGTCATTTTCGCCCAAGCCTTTTTCATTTTGGTAAATATCATTATTCAGCCTGACCAGACTGGTATCAATTTCTTTTTCACGCTGTTCTTTGATCTTGTCGAGTTCTGCTTGCGACAAGCTTAAGGTTCTTACCTGCTCGACAAACGCATCAAAATGTTTTTCTGACAAAAAAGAAAAATCGGTAAATTCGCCAACTTTTTGTCCGATGCCGAAATTTGATTTTGAAACGTAATAAACACCTATTTCGTGCTGAATATTATTGGACTCATCTTTGTGTCCTGTCATCCCAATGGCGATAATGTCGGTATAGCTGGTGTGGTGTAGTAATGCATTGGCATAATGCACTGCGCCATTTATTGCAAACGAATTGATGTTTTTAAAATGAGATTCGTTTTTAGCTGTTCTGTTTTCTACCTTTCCACTCGCGTCGAGTTTGACAAGCTTATCTTTGTAGCCTTTGTACTCAATGAGTATAGGGAAGTGATCCAGATTTTTATCTTTCAGTAATAGCTTTGCATCTGGGCGATTGGCGCCTGAGCCGCCATTTTTGGTGAAGTAATCAGACAGTGCTTTGTCTGTTTCAGTGTTTAAAGATTCTTGCTCTAGCTTGTAATCAAGGTTGTAAGATTTAAGCCAGCCATTTGCTAGGTCTGCAATATTAGGTTCAATTGATTTTGCCATATTCCACGTTCTATTCCGTTTTATTATAAAATGTCAGCATTCTTGTCAATACCTTCGCCAAAATGAAAATACACTCATTTTTATGAATTCCACAGCCTATAAGCGGTTGATTTATATAGGTGTAAGATTGTCATTTTTGGCTTAAATTAAAATTGGTGAAGGCATTGTTCTTGTTCAATAGTATTCCACTGACTATTCATGGGTTCTGTCAAACACCATACATGATCATAAAGATGTTCAGATAAAACCTCTGCCTCTAATAATGCATCCCGTTGTAAATCTAAAATTTGTGATCCAGTCGAACAGAACCAGAACTCGGTCATCACTGCCCTTTATGTGGTTAATGAACGGCGATGACAGGACGTCCCAATGCTTCATGAACTTAGGGGGGGATGACGTGCCAAGAGAAAATGGCTAAAAGGCTTATTAGAGGTATTAACTACAGCTAAACTTGCTATGTCTTGGTTGTATGAGTTAAAGTTATTAGCAATACAACTTGATATTCACTATTTCAGGTTTATAAACAAGTCCCGAACTTTTAAAGTTTAGGGCATAAAAAAACCCCTACACACATTGTATGCAGAGGTTTTTTAAAGGTTGTGTATGAGTGTATCACCACTCACCACAGCTTGAAAGTAAGATATTCCCTCTTTCTTTCAAACGGACGTTAATTATATCTTAATTAACATCTCATTTGAAAGCATTATTTGGCTTCTCTTCTTTACAAGCTCAGTCCCTATTTTGGAATCAAGATGGTTTGGAATAGGTCAGGACAGTGTTGCCAATCAAGGATTTTTGCTAAGGCAACCCATAAGGCATTTTTTGTGTAAAGTAGAAGTCGCAATCTTATAGCCGTTTTGGTTGCGGAATTTGAATTTTATAATGCAAAAGGTGGCGCGTTTGGAGCAAGGGCGGATATATTTATTATATCTGGCAACGCGCAGGGCGTAACGGTAGTGAAAGGGGCTTAAAAACTCAAGTAACTCGATCCCAAGATTCACTGAAACTCTAGTCCGCATAATCTGTTTTTTTTAAAGCAGTTGTGGGAGGGGGGGGCTGTGAAAGGGATTTTGTGGGCGGCGCCCTTGTGGGTTCTACGGCTATACTATCTATCTTTTTATTCTTTTCAAAAATACAATTAATTATTATTGATGCGCGGAGCGCGGTTTAAGAGAATACATATCGCTTGGATTGATAGTGATTGTGGGAAATGTGTTGGTTAGTGTTGGTAAGGGGTGGATAACATCTTTTCGTTATCCATGCTTTATCAATACGCCCGCAGGGAACCAATACATTCTCCACATGAACGGTACACCGCAGAATTTGTGGAATGCGGTCTGCGGGACTTCATATCATACTGCCCACTCTCGCAAACACAACAGGTTGGCGCGAAAGATGGTTCTGTCGCAAAAGAACAAATGTTTGTGTAAAAATCAACTGTAACCTGCAAACTCTTTGCCATTCGTTGTTATCTAGCCACGTAAAGAGCCTTGGGGGCCAATACACCCCTCAAGAGTTATTAGGGTATGTTTTTATGATAAAAACGCCTGTATACGCCGCTAGGTTTGTTTTTCCTAACCGCGCCCTTTTGATTCTGAATCGGGAATTAACTACCACGCTTTATAAAAAAACCATTAGCCAGCACCGCCTTGAGTGGACAAGGACTTGATGCTGACGCTATCAAACAGGCATTATATCTTACTGTAAACTGACGCTTATACGGGAGGCGCGGAGTTTCCCCCTTGTTGTGCATCCAGCCGTCCCATAACAGCTTGGATAATCTTATCAGCAGCACTTTGAGTAACAGATTCAACGCGCGGAGTGGGAGTGCTTAATTGCTGGATAATCTCCCCTTGCCTTGTTTATTTAACTCACGCTATCAGCGTAAATGTTCCCCTCTAGTGAGTGTAAAGTTGTAGGGTTATCAATGAGATGCGCGATGAAAAATGGCGCGTACCAACAGTTGAGCTTATGGGCTTAATTGCTTGTGTTACGTGACGTTCAGGAGCTGATGCAATAGCAGTGGTTCTGTCGCAAAAAAAACAAAATCACCCTATTACCTACGATCATAAGATTTAATTTCAGCCAAAGAAGATTCACATATTCTACTAAAAATGGTTCTATTTTTTTAAGTTATTACTTTCCTGAATACCATATGATACTTGGCTTTAACACTAGATTGTCGTGATTTTAATGATGGGATTAGAAGGTTTTTATCCTGCATGATGTTTTATCCATTTATCGTATAAAAATAGGTCACAGTTGGTTTCTACACAAAACAGATTTGTTTTTTTGCGACAGAGCCCATTTTTTTTATTTTGGTATGATATGCAAATAATTTATCAAAATACGAAGTAAAGGTAAGGCTATGGATTTCATCGAACGGCTACAGGGACTATCAAAGAAGATTGTTCAAGTTGGCTCTACATTAGAAACAGAAGAAGCAACTAAAAATGCATTGATTATGCCATTTCTGCATTCAGTGCTTGGTTATGATGTTTTTGATCCAACGGAAGTTGTTCCTGAGTTCAATGCTGATACAGGTACTAAGAAAGGTGAAAAAGTAGATTACGCTTTACTTAAAGATGGTGAAGTACAAATCCTTATCGAGTGTAAAAAGTTTGGTGAGAAACTATCTACCAAACACGCAAGTCAATTATTTCGCTATTTTTCTGTAACTAATGCACGTATAGCAATTCTAACTAATGGTGAAGTTTACGAGTTCTATACAGATCTAGACGCTCCAAATAAAATGGACGAAAAACCATTCTTAACGTTGAATATGTCTGATCTTGATGAGCATATTGTTCCAGAAGTTAAGAAACTAACTAAATCATCTTTTGATGTTGATGCCGTTGTTGATGCCGCTGGAGAGCTTAAATATCTGAATCAGATTAAGAAAGTCCTACAAGAACAGTTTAAGAATCCAGAAGAAAATTTTGTAAAATTCTTTACATCAAAAGTTTATGAAGGCGTTCAAACTGCAAAAGTTAAAGCTCAATTTCTTGAAATCACATCAAAAGCACTGAAACAGTTCCTTTACGATAGTATCAATGATCGTTTAAAGTCTGCGATTGGCACAAATGAAGAAGTCGCAATCAAGGCGCAAGAATCACCATTTCAGTCTGTAGCAGTAGAAGCAGAAACCACACTAGAACAAGGTGAAGATGATAATCAAAGAATCGTTACGACAGAAGAAGAAACGGACGGTTTCAACATTGTTAAAGCCATTCTACGTGTAAAATTAGATGTTTCACGTATTGTCGCCAGAGATACGCAAAGCTACTTTGGTATTCTGTGTGATGATAATAACCGTAAGCCTTTATGTCGTTTATATTTTAATACTAAACAAAAATATATTGGAATTACAGGCGAAGATAAAAAAGAAATTCGCCACCCGATCGAAAACTTGGATGATATTTACGGATTATCTGACAAGTTGCTAGAAAATGCAGCTAGATTTGAATGAATAGAGGGTTCTGTCGCAAAAGTTTATTGTGCGCATAAAAACCGGCCATAACCGGTCTTTATGCGGCTAATGAATAAAACTGTCCTGCAGGAGACAAGCCATCTCCTCTTGAGTGGGAAAGATAAACAGGTAACCTTACTCTTTGTGTTGTCTATGCAAGGTGTAGCCCTGCAGGCTTATTCTTTCCATGCTTTCTTTTATCCTTACAAATTATCATTGTTTATTGCGGGGAGTCGCTATTTTTGCGAAAGCTTGTTTTGGGCATCCCA